>CAJBYR010000175.1 GCA_903959855.1 uncultured beta proteobacterium | reverse complement strand
GGCGACCGAACACCAGCAGTTCGACCAGCGAATTCGAGCCCAGGCGGTTGGCGCCGTTGAGGCTGACGCAGGCGCATTCGCCGGCGGCGAAGAGGCCGGGCAGGGGCGTGGCGGCCTTCGTGTTGGTTGAAATCCCACCCATCATGTAGTGCACCACGGGGCGGATCGGCACCGCGTCCTTGACGATATCGACGCCGAGGTAGGCCTCGGCCAATTCGCGGACCAGAGGCAGGCGCTCGTTGATTTTTTTCTCGCCGAGGTGGCGCATGTCGAGCAGCACGCATTCGCCCCACTGCGTGGTCACCGTGTTGCCCTTTTGCAGTTCATGCCAATAGGCCTGGCTGACGCGGTCGCGCGGTCCCAGTTCCATGGTCTTGAGTTGGGGCTGGCCCACCGGAGTTTCCGGGCCCATGCCGTAATCCTGCAGGTAACGGCGACCGTGCTTGTTTACGAGGATGCCGCCTTCGCCACGGCAGGCTTCCGTCAGCAGGCTGCCGGTGTTGGGCAGGCCGGTCGGATGGTATTGGACAAACTCCATGTCCTTCAGCGGCGCGCCGGCGCGGTAGGCCATGGCCATGCCGTCACCGGTCTTGATCGCGCCGTTGGTGGAGAAGGGGAACATGCGCCCGGCGCCGCCGCCGGCGATGATCACCGCCTTGGCGTGGAACTGGCGCAGCTCGCCGCTGCGCATTTCCATGGCAGTGACACCCTGACAGCGGCCGTCGTCGACCAGCAGGTCGAGTGCGTAGTATTCGTCGTAGCGCGTGATCGAGGGAAACTGCAGCGAGGTCTGGAACAGGGTGTGCAGGATATGGAAGCCGGATTTGTCGGCGGCGAACCAGGTGCGCTTCTTCTTCATGCCGCCGAAGGGCCGAACCGCCACCGAACCATCCGCTTCGCGGTTCCAGGGGCAGCCCCAGTGTTCCAGTTGCAGCAGTTCCTTGGGGGCCTCGTGGATGAAGTACTCAACGCAGTCCTGGTCGGACAGCCAGTCGCCGCCGCCCACGGTATCGTCGAAGTGCATGTCGAAGCTGTCGTCCGGCTTGATCACGCCGGCAGCACCTCCTTCGGCAGCGCAGGTATGGCTGCGCATCGGGTATACCTTGGAGATCAGGGCCACCCGTAGTGCGGGATCCGTTTCGGCAAGGGCAATGGCCGCGCGCAGGCCTGCCCCACCGGCTCCCATGATGATGATGTCGGCATTGATGGTTTCCATGTCTTGCGTCCGTGTGGCCGGCCAAATAGAGAGCCGCAGTATCGCCCCTTTCCCCTCCTCACTTTTGATATTCGTCAAACCGGTGGGGAGGGGAGCCTCGCTCCCCGCTGTCCTGCTGCCGGAGCATTCTTGTTTAGATCCCAAGTTGGCCACCTGAACTGGATTTAAGCGAACTCAGTCGTTATAATCACAGGCTTTCCGTCGAATCTTCATTTCACGATGCGCGTCAAACTCGTCGCCGGTAACTGGAAAATGTATGGCAGCCTGGCTAGCAACCTCGGCTTGCTGCATGCTATTCGCGAGGGTGCCGACGGCACCGCCGAAATCGCCGTCTGCGTTCCCTATCCCTACCTTTCTCAGGCGCGTTCCGTGCTCGATGGCAGCAAGGTCGCCTGGGGTGCCCAGGACATTTCCGAACATCCCCAGGGTGCCTACACCGGTGAAGTAAGCGGGTCCATGCTGGCTGATTTCGGCTGTCGTTATGCCTTGGTCGGACATTCGGAGCGGCGTTCGTTCTATGGCGATACCGATGGCGTGGTTGCCGCCAAGTTTGCCGCCGCGCAGAAGGCAGGCCTGGTCCCGGTGCTATGCGTCGGCGAGTCGCTGGCCGAGCGTGAGGCAGGTATCACGGGGGCTGTCGTGACGCGGCAGATCGATGCCGTGCTTGCCTCATCGGGTGTCGGTGCTTTTGCCGGCGCCGTGGTGGCCTATGAGCCGGTCTGGGCAATTGGTACCGGGCGCACCGCGTCGCCCGAGCAGGCCCAGGAAGTGCATGCCCTGATTCGTGCGCGCTTCGCCAATGAAAGCGCCGATATTTCGGACGGGCTGCGGATCCTCTATGGCGGCAGCGTCAAGCCGGGTAATGCGAGGGAACTCTTCGGTCAGCCCGACATTGACGGCGGCCTGATAGGCGGCGCATCACTTGTGGCGGCGGATTTCCTCGCCATTTACGGCGCCGCCTGAGCAACAGACATACAAGGTATTTTTATATGGATATCCTTCACACCGTAATTCTGGTCGTTCATGTGCTGGCAGGCATCAGCGTGATCGGACTGGTTTTGTTGCAGCACGGCAAGGGTGCCGACATGGGCGCAGCGTTCGGTAGCGGCGCTTCGGGCAGCCTCTTCGGCGCCACCGGCTCGGCAAATTTCCTGTCGCGTGCCACGGCGGTTATTGCTGCCGTATTTTTCCTGACCAGCCTGGGCCTTTCCTACGTCTCCAGCTCGCGTCCGGCAAAGTCGGGCAGTGTCATGGACTCGGTGCCGGCGACCAGTGTGCCGGCAGCACCAGCCGCCACTCCCGGGGCGCCGGATTCGAAGGCAAAAGAGATTCCGAAATAAGATTAAGGCTTCAACTGTTATAGATTTTTTTGCTGCGGTGCATGAACGGTTCGATGGGTTACGATATAATGCGCGCCGCTCGCGAAGAAGCGCAAACGCCGACGTGGTGAAATTGGTAGACACGCTATCTTGAGGGGGTAGTGGCGAAAGCTGTGCGAGTTCGAGTCTCGCCGTCGGCACCAGTTTTTCGAGTGTGAATTACAGTAGATTGCAGTCGGGCATCGGTTTTCTTGCAAGGCATCGCGGTTGACCGGTAACACCAACCAGTGAAGATGTGACCGCGCCACCAAAATGCTGGACAACTACTTCCCGATCCTCGTATTTATCCTGGTAGGCATCGGTTTCGGCTGTGTGCCCATCCTGTTGGGCTGGCTTGTTGCCCCGAACCGCCCTGACAGCGAAAAGCTGTCCGCCTTCGAATGCGGTTTTGTCCCGTTCGAAGACGCGCGCATGAAGTTCGACGTGCGCTACTACCTGATTGCCATCCTCTTCATCCTGTTCGATCTCGAAATCGCCTTCCTGTTTCCGTGGGCGGCGATTTACAAGGAAATTGTTGCGACCGACGCCGTGAGGATGTTCGGCTTCGTCGAAATGTTCGTGTTCATCGGCATTCTGGTCGTCGGCTACGTGTATGCCTGGGCCAAAGGCGCGTTGGACTGGGAATGAACGGAACTAGGGATATCCGCGAATGAGCATCGAAGGCGTTCTGCAGGAAGGTTTCGTCACCACGTCGCTGGACAAGATCATCAACTGGACGCGTACCGGTTCGATGTGGCCGATGACATTCGGCCTCGCCTGCTGTGCGATCGAGATGATCCATGCGGGGTGCGCGCGCTACGATCTTGATCGCTTCGGCATCGTTTTCCGCCCGAGTCCTCGCCAGTCCGACGTGATGATTGTTGCCGGCACCCTGACCAACAAGATGGCGCCTGCCTTGCGCAAGGTGTATGACCAGATGGCAGAGCCCCGCTGGGTGTTGTCCATGGGTTCCTGCGCCAATGGTGGCGGCTACTATCACTATTCCTATTCCGTGGTGCGCGGCTGCGACCGCATCGTCCCGGTTGATGTGTATGTTCCGGGCTGCCCGCCGACTGCCGAAGCGCTTCTGTATGGCCTGATCCAGCTGCAAAGCAAGATCCGCCGTACCACTACCATCGCACGCTGACCAGAACCCTACATGAGCGCCAAACTGGAACGCCTTAGCCGGCAACTCAAGGAAAGCTTCGGTGATCGTATTGGCGAGCCGGCGATCAATCATGGCGAAGTCAGCGTCGCGGTTCCTGCGGCCAGCTATCTCGCGGTGATGCGGCAGTTGCGTGATGATCCGGCCTTCGACTTTGCCCTCTTGATGGATCTTTCCGGCATCGACTACTCTGAGTTCACCGGCTACCAGGGCGCCCGCTATGCCGCGGTGAGTCAGTTGCTATCGCTGACCCATAACTGGCGGCTTCAGGTCAAGGCATTCCCGACAGACGATGAGTTTCCGGTGCTCGAGTCCGTGGTTGATGTCTGGAACGTGGCCAACTGGTACGAGCGCGAGACCTTTGATCTTTTCGGCATTCATTTCGAGGGCCATCCCGATTTGCGCCGCCTGCTTACCGACTACGGTTTCGTTGGTCATCCCTTCCGCAAGGACTTCCCGATATCCGGTTATGTCGAGATGCGTTATGACCCCGAGCAGCGACGCGTGATCTATCAGCCCGTGACCATCGAGCCGCGCGAAGTAACGCCGCGCATCGTGCGCGAGGAAAATTACGGAAAGGGCGGTCGTGGCTGACGTCAGGAACTACACCCTCAACTTCGGTCCGCAGCACCCGGCGGCGCACGGTGTGTTGCGCCTGGTTCTGGAGCTTGACGGCGAAGTTGTCGTGCGTGCAGACCCCCACATCGGCCTGCTGCATCGCGGCACCGAAAAACTTGCCGAGACCCGGACCTGGCTGCAGACGCTGCCTTACCTGGATCGCCTCGACTATACCTCGATGCTGCCCAGCGAGCACGCATATTGCCTGGCCGTGGAGCGCCTGCTCGGGGTGGAGGTGCCGATCCGCGGCCAGTACATCCGCGTCATGTATGACGAGATCGCCCGCATCAAGAATCACCTGCTGAACATCGGTACTCACGCTCTCGATATCGGCGCCATGACCATGGTGCTCTATACCTTCCGCGAGCGCGAGGATCTGTTCGACGTACTGGAGGCAACCTGCGGCATCCGCATGCACCAGGCTTACTATCGTCCCGGCGGTGTGTATCGCGACCTGCCCGACCAGATGCCGAAGTATCAGGAAAACCGTTTCAAGAACGCGCAGACGGTCAAGGAACTGAATGAGGCGCGCAATGGATCGCTGCTTGACTTCCTTGAGGATTTTACAAACCGCTTCCCTGTTCTTCTTGGGGAATACCACACGCTGTTGACCGACAACCGGATCTGGAAACAACGTACCGTCGGCATCGGCGTGGTCAGCCCCGAGCGCGCCCTTCAACTCGGCTTCAGCGGTGCGATGCTGCGTGGTTCAGGCATCGAATGGGACCTTCGCAAGAAGCAGCCCTACGAAGTGTACGACCGCCTCGATTTCGATATCCCGGTCGGCGTCAACGGCGACACCTACGATCGCTATCTGGTGCGCATGGAAGAAATGGCGCAGTCGAACCGCATCATCAAGCAGTGCATTGACTGGTTGCGCAAGAATCCCGGCCCCGTGATTTCCGACGATCACAAGGTGGCTCCGCCGCGGCGCGAGAAGATGAAGGGCAGCATGGAAGAGCTGATCCATCACTTCAAACTGTTCTCCGAGGGCATGCACGTGCCACCCGGTGAGGTATATGCCGCAATCGAGCATCCGAAGGGCGAGATGGCCGTCTGGGCCGTTTCCGATGGCGCCAACAAGCCCTACCGCATCAAGTTGCACACCGCGGGTATCCCGCACCTTGCCGCCACCGATGAAATGTGTCGTGGCCACATGCTGGCCGATGCCACTGCCGTGATCGGCACCATCGACCTGGTTCTTGGCGACGTAGACAGATAGACCGCCGCATGAATAACGACCACGACAATTTGAGTCCCGAGGCGCTGCGCAAGATCGATCGCGAAGTCGCCAAATATCCGGCCGAGCAGAGGCAGTCCGCTGTCATGGCGGCACTGGTCATCGCCCAGGACGAAAAGGGCTGGCTGCCCAAGGAAACCATTGCTGCGGTGGCCAACTATCTGGGCATGGCGCCGATGGCCGCCTTCGAGGTGGCGAGCTTCTACAACATGTACGACCTGCATCCTGTCGGCAAATACAAGATCACCGTCTGTACCAACCTGCCGTGTGCGCTCTCCGGCGGTGTCCATGCTGCCGATTACGTCAAGACGAAGCTGGGCATCGATTTCAACGAGACCACCGCCGACGGCAAGTTCACCCTCAAGGAAGGCGAGTGCATGGGCGCCTGCGGCGATGCGCCGGTGATGCTGGTGAACAACAAGCGCATGTGCAGCTTCATGCTCCCCGAACAGATCGACCAGCTGCTGGCGGAGTGCAAATAGATATGGCCCCCCACGCTCACATTTGTTCGCTGCCCCCCACTGGGGGGCGCACGCCCCCTTGGGGCGGCCCGTCGGAGGCGTCATGGCCCTGATCGACACCATCAATCCGCTGCTGACCACCGGCTGGACCAAGGGCGATGACGGCTGGAGCCTCAAGGACTACGAGGCTCGCGGCGGCTACAAGCAGCTGCGCCGCGTGCTCGAAAGCAAAATGAGCCAGGACGACCTGATCGCCGAGGTCAAGAAATCCGTGCTGCGCGGCCGTGGCGGCGCAGGCTTTCCGACCGGCCTGAAGTGGAGCTTCATGCCCAAGGCTGCGCCGGTGAAGTACGTCGTCTGCAACACCGACGAAGGCGAACCCGGTACCTTCAAGGACCGCGACCTGATGCGCTTCGATCCGCATTCGGTGATCGAAGGCATGATCATTGCCGGCTATGCGGTAGGCGCCAAGTCTGGCTACAACTACATTCACGGTGAAATCTTCGAGGCGTACCAGCGTTTCGAAGAAGCCCTCGACCAGGCGCGTGCCGCCGGTTACCTGGGCGACAACATCCTCGGTTCCGGTTTCAGCTTCGACCTGTTCGCGCACCACGGCTGGGGCGCCTACATCTGCGGCGAGGAAACCGGCCTGCTCGAATCCATCGAGGGCAAAAAGGGACAGCCGCGTTTCAAGCCGCCTTTCCCGGCGAACTTCGGCCTCTACGGCAAGCCGACGACGATTAACAACACCGAAACCTTTGCCGCGATTCCCTTCATCCTCGGCATGGGCGGCGAGGCCTACCTGAACCTGGGCAAGCCGAACAACGGCGGCACCAAGCTGTTCTCCGTTTCCGGCCACGTCAATCGTCCCGGCAACTTCGAGGTGCCGATGGGCACTCCGTTCTCCAAGCTGCTTGAAATGGCGGGCGGTATGCGCGGCGGCCGCAAGCTCAAGGCAGTGATCCCCGGTGGTTCGTCCGCCCCTGTGTTGCCTGGCGACGTCATCATGGACTGCACCATGGACTATGACTCGATCGCCAAGGCCGGCTCAATGCTCGGTTCCGGCGCGGTCATCGTCATGGATGAGACGGTGTGCATGGTCAAGGCCCTTGAGCGCCTCTCCTACTTCTACTACGAAGAGTCCTGCGGCCAATGTACTCCGTGCCGCGAAGGCAGCGGCTGGCTCTACCGTGTCGTGCATCGCATTGAGCACGGTGAGGGTCGCCTCGAGGACCTGGACCTGTTGAATCGCGTCACCGACAACATGATGGGCAAAACCATTTGTGCACTCGCCGATGCCGCCGCCTTCCCGGTGCGCAGCTTCATCAAGCATTTCAAGAGCGAGTTCGAGTACCACATCGAGAACAAGAAGTGCCTGGTGGATCCCGAAGTGCAGCGGATGGGTAGCGGCTTCTTCAAGGCAGGGGCAGCGTAATGGTCGAAATCGAAATCGACGGCAAGACCCTGCAGGTTGAGGACGGCAGCACCGTCATCGAGGCGGCGCACAAAATCGGCACCTACATCCCGCACTTCTGCTACCACAAGAAGCTGTCCATCGCGGCCAACTGCCGCATGTGCCTGGTGCAGGTGGAAAAGGCGCCGAAGCCGATGCCGGCCTGCGCCACCATCGTCACCAACGGCATGAAGGTGTTCACCCATTCCGACCTGGCCGTGAAGGCGCAGAAGGCGGTGATGGAATTCCTGCTGATCAACCACCCGCTGGATTGCCCGATCTGCGACCAGGGCGGCGAGTGCCAATTGCAGGATCTTGCCGTCGGCTACGGCGATTCGGCCTCGAAGTACGAGGAAGAGAAGCGCGTCGTGCCCGACAAGGACCTCGGTCCGCTGGTGTCGACCGACATGACCCGCTGCATCAATTGCACGCGCTGTGTTCGCTTCACCGCCGAGATCGCCGGGTTCATGGAACTCGGCCAGTCTTATCGCGGCGAGCGCGCCGAAGTCATGCCCTTCATCGGCAAGACCGTCGACACCGAACTCTCCGGCAACATCATCGATCTTTGCCCGGTAGGCGCGCTGACCTCCAAGCCCTTCCGTTTTTCGGCCCGTACCTGGGAGCTTTCCCGCCGCAAGTCGGTGAGCCCCCACGACGCGCTGGGCAGCAACCTGATCGTCCAGACCAAGCATGACAAGGTGATGCGCGTCCTGCCGCTGGAGAACGACGACATCAACGAGTGCTGGCTCTCGGACAAGGAGCGCTTCTCCTATCAGGGACTGAACGGAGCCGACCGCCTGACCAGGCCCATGGTGAAGCAGGGCGGTGAGTGGAAGGAAGTCGACTGGAACGTTGCCCTCGACTACGCGGCACATGCGCTGCGTGATGTCGCCAAGAATCACGGCGGATCAGCCATCGGCGGAATTCTCAGTCCCCATGCCACGCTCGAGGAAATGTTCCTCGCGCAGAAACTGCTGCGTGGCTTGGGCAGCGAGAACGTCGACTTCCGGCTGCGTCATAGCGATTTCTCCGCCGATGGCAAGCGCGCCGGCATTCCCTCGCTGGGGATGAGGATCGCTGACATTAGCCGCCTTGATCGGTTGCTGGTGGTTGGCTCTTTCCTGCGCAAGGATCATCCGCTCATTGCCCAACGCCTGCGTCAGTCGTCCAAGAAGGGCGCCGAGGTCAGTGTGCTGCACAGCGCGGACGACGACCTGCTGATCAAGCTGGCGGGTCGCGTCATTGCCGCGCCCTCGCAACTGCCGGAAGTACTGGGTCAGGTGGCGAAGGCCGTGTGTGCTCTCAAGTCCGCCACCGTGCCTCCTTTCCTCGCCGAGATCGTCGTGTCGCCGCAGGCACAAGCCATCGCGCAAAGTCTTGCCTCGGGCGGCAACGTTGGTGTCCTGCTGGGCAACTTCGCCCAGCAGCATCCGCGTGCCGCGTCGCTGCATGCGCTGGGACGCCTGATATCCAAAGTCCTTGGCGCCAAGCTGGGATTCCTCGGCGAGGCAGCGAACAGCGTCGGCGGTTACGTAGCCAAGGCCGTCCCGGGTGCGGGTGGCCTCAACGCTGCCGCGATGCTGGCTGAACCCCGTCAGGCGTATGTGGTGCTCGGCGCCGAACCGGAACTTGATTGCGCTGATGGCACACAAGCACTTTCGGCCCTAGGCAAGGCTGCCGTGACTGTGGTTTTGACGTCCTTCAAATCGCAAGCTATGCTCGACTACGCGGCCGTACTGCTCCCGACGACTCCCTTTACCGAAACCTCCGGAACTTTCGTCAATACCGAAGGCCGGGTGCAAAGCTTCTACGCAGCCGCCAAGCCCTTTGGCGATTCCCGTCCGGCATGGAAGGTGTTGCGCGTCCTCGGCAACCTGCTTGATCAGAGCGGGTTCGACTACAACAGCAGCGAGGACGTCCGTTCCGAGGCCCTGGGCGGCAAACCCGAGTTCGTTACCGGTCTCGACAATGCAATCGACGGCGTAGCGATGAAACTTGCCCCCGCGGCTTCCGGCATTGAGCGCGTCGCCGACGTACCGATCCATTTTGCCGACCCGCTGGTCCGTCGTTCGCCCGCACTCCAGATGGCAGCAGATTCCGCTGCTCCCGCGGCGCGCATGAATGCCGCGATGCTCGCCAGGATTGGCGTGGCGGCTGGTGCAAATGTGAATGTTATGCGAAGCGGTATCCCCGGGGACGGCGCTGGTGGCACGCCGATTGTCCTTCCCGCGCGGCTCGACACCGGCCTGCCTGATGGCACTGTACGCATCGCTGCAGCCCATGCCAGCACGGTGGCTCTGGGCCCGATGTTCGCCAACCTGACTGTGGAGAAGGCGTGATGGAAACGATGGTCGTCTCCTTCCTCCAATCCGCGCTGGGCTCTGCCTGGCCGACGGTCAAGCCGCTCTGGCCGCTGGTCTGGACTCTGGCCCAGATCGTGCTGATCATGGCTCCCCTGCTGTTGTCGGTAGCCTATCTGACTTTCTGGGAACGCAAGGTCATCGGCTGGATGCAGGTGCGCATCGGCCCCAATCGCGTCGGCCCCTGGGGACTGCTGCAGCCGATTGCCGACGGTCTCAAGCTTTTCTTCAAGGAAGTCCTGTTTCCCGCCGCCGCCGACAAGAAGTTGTTCGTCCTCGGACCGGTCATGGCGATTGCTCCGGCGCTGGCTGCGTGGGCCGTGATTCCCTTCGCCCCGGGCTGGGTGCTGGCGAACATCGATGCTGGCGTGCTCTATCTGCTGGCCGTGAGTTCGGTCGGTGTGTACGGCATCATCATCGCCGGTTGGGCGTCCAACTCCAAGTACCCGATGTTCGGCGCCATGCGCGCGTCGGCGCAGATGATCTCCTACGAAATTTCGATGGGTCTCGGCCTGATTTGCGTGCTGATGGTTTCCAATACCCTCAATCTGTCCGAGATTGTGATGGCGCAAAGCAAGGGGCGCTTCGCTTCCTACGGCTTCGACTTTCTCTCCTGGAACTGGTTGCCGCTGCTGCCGATGTTCGGCGTTTACCTGATCTCGGGCGTGGCCGAAACCAACCGCGCACCCTTCGACGTGGTCGAAGGCGAATCGGAAATCGTCGCCGGCCACATGGTCGAGTACTCGGGCATGGCCTTCGCGATGTTCTTCCTCGCCGAATACGCCAACATGATCCTGATCGCGGCGATGACCTCGATCTTCTTCCTGGGCGGCTGGCTGTCGCCGATCGGATTCATCCCGGACGGCTTCCACTGGCTCGCCGCCAAGATGGCCGCCATCCTGTTCTTCTTCCTCTGGATTCGCGCCACGTTCCCGCGCTATCGCTATGACCAGTTGATGCGTTTGGGCTGGAAGGTATTCGTGCCGCTGACGCTGGTCTGGATCCTCGTTGTCGGCATCTGGATGATGTCGCCGCTGTCGATCTGGAAATAGGGCGAGGAGAAACCATCATGGGTGCAAAAGACTTCATCGGCAGCCTGTTCCTCAAGGAACTATTCAAAGGCATGGCAGTGACCGGGCGCTACATGTTCGCCCGCAAGATCACCATCCAGTATCCGGATGAGAAGACCCCCCAGAGCAACCGCTTCCGCGGCCTGCATGCGCTGCGTCGTTATCCCAATGGCGAAGAGCGCTGCATCGCATGCAAGTTGTGCGAGGCGGTTTGCCCGGCGCTGGCAATCACCATCGAATCTGCCGAGCGCGACGATGGCAGTCGCCGCACCACACGCTACGACATCGACTTGACCAAGTGCATTTTCTGCGGCTTCTGCGAAGAGGCCTGCCCGGTCGATGCCATCGTGCAGACGCGGATTTTCGAGTACCACGGCGAAGCCCGCGGCGATCTCTACTACACCAAGCAGATGCTGCTGGCGGTGGGCGACAAAAACGAAGCCCAGATCGCCGCCGATCGCGCCCAGGATGCACCTTACCGCTGAACCGGCCATGGAATTCAAGACCATACTCTTCTATCTGTTCTCGACCATCACGGTGATAGCTGCGCTGCGCGTCATAACCGCCCGCAACCCGGTTCATGCCGTGCTGTTTCTGGTGCTGGCCTTCTTCAACGTCGCGGGCCTCTGGATGCTGCTGCAGGCCGAGTTTCTTTCGCTGGCATTGGTGATGGTTTATGTCGGCGCCGTGATGGTGCTCTTCCTCTTCGTGGTGATGATGCTCGATATCAACATCGAGCGGGTGCGTGCCGGGTTCTGGAGCAACCTTCCTCTGGGCATCGTCGTCGGCGGTCTGCTCGCCTCGGAAATGGCGGTCGTGCTTTCGGGCAAGTATTTCGGCCTGGCCAATCTGCCGCCGCAAAACCTTCCGGCCAACTACAGCAATACCAAGGAACTGGCGCGGGTGTTGTTCACCGACTATGCCTATCCCTTCGAGGTCGCCTCGGTGATCCTGCTGGTGTCAATCATTGTCGCCGTCATGCTGACGATGCGCAGGCGCAAGGACAACAAGGCCATGCATTCCTCCGACCAGATCGCGGTTAAGGCCAAGGATCGCATGCGCATCGTCAAGATGGCGCCAGAGGTCGAACTGCCGGCCAGCGGGGGAGACAAGGCATGATTTCGCTGTCGCACTACCTGATCCTCGCGGCGATCCTGTTCGTCATCAGCGTGATCGGCATCTTCCTCAACCGGAAGAATCTGATCGTCCTGCTGATGGCTATCGAACTCATGCTGCTGGCGGTGAACCTCAACTTCGTCGCCTTCTCGCACTACCTCAATGATCTCTCCGGCCAGCTCTTCGTATTCTTCATCCTGGTTGTCGCCGCTGCGGAATCCGGCATCGGCCTCGCGATCCTGGTGGTGCTGTTCCGCAACCTGTCATCGATCGATGTCGAAGACCTCGACAGCCTGAAGGGCTAACGGGCACATGGGCATGAAGACACTCTACCTCCTCGTTCCCCTGGCGCCGCTGGCGGGCGCCATTCTCGCCGGCTTTTTCGCCAACATCCTCGGTCGCACCGGTGCGCACACCATCACCTCGCTCGGTGTCGCGATCTCCTTTGTTCTGTCGGTCATCATCTTCCAGGACGTGCAGGCCGGCCACACCTTCAATGGCACGGTCTATCAGTGGATGGAATCCGGCGGACTCAAGCTGGAAGTCGGCTTCCTGATCGACCAGTTGACCGTGCTGATGATGCTCGTTGTCACTTTCGTTTCGCTGATGGTGCACATCTACACCATCGGCTACATGGCGCATGACGAGGAAAACTGGCCGGAAGGCAGCAAGGCCGGCACCAACAGCTACCAGCGTTTCTTCAGCTACATCTCGCTGTTCACCTTCTCGATGCTGATGTTGGTGATGAGCAACAACTTCGTCCAGCTGTTCTTCGGCTGGGAAGCGGTGGGCCTGGTGTCCTACCTGCTGATCGGTTTCTGGTCCGTGCGCCCGACGGCGATCTACGCCAATCTCAAGGCCTTCCTGGTTAACCGGGTCGGCGACTTCGGCTTCCTGCTCGGCATCGGCCTGATCGCGGCCTATGCCGGGAGTCTGGATTACGCCACGGTCTTCGCCAAGCGCAACGAACTGGCCGCCATCACGGAGGCCGTCACCGGATGGCCGTTGATCACCGCGGTCTGCATCTGCCTGTTCATCGGTGCCATGGGCAAGTCGGCGCAGTTTCCGCTGCACGTCTGGCTGCCGGATTCCATGGAAGGCCCGACGCCGATATCCGCGCTGATCCACGCTGCGACCATGGTCACGGCCGGCATCTTCATGGTCTCGCGCATGTCGCCGCTGTTTGAACTGTCCGACACCGCGCTGTCGTTCGTCATCGTCATCGGTGCGATCACCACGCTGTTCATGGCGCTGATCGCCATCGTTCAGACCGACGTCAAGCGCGTCGTCGCCTACTCGACGCTATCTCAGTTGGGTTACATGACCATGGCGCTGGGCGCTTCGGCTTACTCTGTGGCCATCTTCCACCTGATGACCCATGCCTTCTTCAAGGCTGTTCTGTTCCTCGGCGCCGGCTCGGTGATCATCGCCATGCACCACGAGCAGGACATGCGCAAGATGGGCGGCCTGCGCAAGTACATGCCGATCACCTACGCCACGATGCTGATCGGCGCCATCGCAAATGCCGGCCTGCCGCCCTTCGCCGGCTTCTTCTCCAAGGATTCGATCATCGAGGCGGTGCATCTCGCCAATGTTCCGGGTGCCGGTTTCGCCTATTTCTGCGCGCTGGCGGCGGTATTCGTCGGCGGTCTGTATTCCTTCCGCCTGATCTTCTTCACCTTCCACGGCGAAGAGCGTTTCCGCAAGGGGCATGACGATCACGGCCACGATGCCCACCACGACGCGCACGATGACCACGGGCACCACGGCCCGGTCGAACCGCACGAGTCGCCCAAGGTTGTGACCCTGCCGCTGATTCTGCTGGCAATTCCCGCCATTGCTTCGGGCTGGCTGATCGGTACCCTCCTTTACGGCAACTGGTTCGGTAGCGCCATCACCATTGCCGAAGCTCACAAGGGCATGGCCACAATGGCCCAAGGCTTCCACGGCGTCTTCGGCATGATGACTCACGGCGTCACCACCTTGCCGTTCTGGCTCGCCATCGGCGGTGCCGCTACGGCCTGGTACCTATACATCGTCAAGCCTGATCTGCCGGCGGTGATCAAGCAGAAGCTTGCGTTCCCCGCCATGATCCTCGAAGAGAAATACGGTCTGGACCGTTTCAACGACTGGTTTTTCGCCGGCGGCGCACGCGGTATCGGGCGCGGTCTGTGGAAGGCCGGCGACCAGGTGCTGATCGATGGCGTCATGGTCAACGGCACGGCCGGTGCAGTCGGCTGGTTTGCCGGCCTCACCGGTCTGATCCAGTCGGGCCGCATCTACCGCTATGCCCTCGCCATGCTGTTC
Source organism: uncultured beta proteobacterium (assembly GCA_903959855.1). Lineage (GTDB taxonomy): Bacteria > Pseudomonadota > Gammaproteobacteria > Burkholderiales > Rhodocyclaceae > Sulfuritalea. Next base: position 6,976 of record CAJBYR010000175.1, on the reverse strand, counting down.
GGCGTGGTCGCCTTCCTGTTGCTTTGGAGGGCCTGACGCGCACCCGCCGCGGCCCGATGGAATGATAAAGAGATGAACCAGCAACTCCTCAGTCTCGCAATCTGGTTGCCCATACTGGGCGCCGTGCCTGTTTTCTGGGCGGGCTCCGATCGTCGCGATCTGGTGCGCTGGCTCGCACTGGCCGTTGCCGTCGCCGGCTTCCTGGTCACCATCCCGCTTTATACGGGGTTCGATCCCAAGATCGCCGGCATGCAATTCGTCGAGCAGGCGCCGTGGATTCCCCGCTTCAATGTGCAGTACTTCCTCGGGGTGGACGGCATCTCGATGCCCTTCATCCTGCTGAACAGCCTGATCACCGTGATGGTGGTGCTCGCCGGTTGGGAAGTCATCGAGGAAAAGCAGGCACAGTACATGGGTGCCTTCCTGGTGATGTCCGGCCTCATGAACGGCATTTTCAGTGCGCTCGACGGTGTCCTGTTCTACGTCTTCTTCGAGGCCTCGCTGATCCCGATGTACATCATCATCGGTGTCTGGGGCGGACCCAACCGCGTCTATGCCGCGATCAAGTTCTTCCTCTACACGCTGCTGGGCTCGCTGTTGATGCTGGTTGCACTGATCTGGCTGTTCCTCGAGGCGCGTGGCAGCTTCAATATCCTCGACTGGCACCAGTTGCAGATCGGAATGAAGCCGCAGATCCTGATCTTCATTGCCTTCCTGGTTTCATTTGCCGTCAAGGTGCCGATGTGGCCGGTGCATACCTGGTTGCCGGATGCCCACGTTGAAGCCCCTACCGGAGGTTCCGTGGTGCTGGCGGCAATAGCGCTGAAGCTGGGGGCTTACGGTTTCGTCCGGTTCTCGTTGCCTATCGTGCCCGATGCCGCGCACTACATGGCGAACTTCATGATTACGCTGTCGCTGATCGCCGTGGTGTACATCGGCTTCGTCGCCCTGGTGCAGACGGACATGAAGAAGCTGATCGCCTATTCGTCAATCTCGCACATGGGTTTCGTGACGCTGGGATTCTTCATCTTCAACCAAATCGGCATCGAAGGTGCCCTGGTGCAGATGATTTCCCACGGTTTCATCTCGGCGGCCATGTTCCTCTGCGTCGGCGTCATGTATGACCGCATGCATTCGCGCCAGATTGCCGATTATGGCGGCGTGGTCCATACCATGCCCAAGTTTGCCGCGCTGTTCGTCTTCTTCGCCATGGCCAATTCCGGGTTGCCGGCGACGTCCGGCTTCGTTGGCGAGTTCATGGTGATCCTCGGCGCCATCAAGGCCAATTTCTGGCTAGGCTTCCTCGCCGCCACCACGCTGATCCTCGGCGCTGCCTACACACTGTGGATGATCAAGCGCGTGGTATTTGGCGCCGTCGGCAACGCCCACGTCGCCGAGATGCAGGACATCAGCGGCCGCGAATTCCTGGTGCTTGGCCTGCTCGCCGTCTGCGTGCTGGCCATGGGCCTCTATCCATTCCCCTTCACCGAGGTGATGCATGCCTCGGTGGATAACCTGCTCAAGCATGTCGCGGTAAGCAAGCTGTGATGATTTCCAATGAGCGGCACACGACGCGAAAGACACGAGAGAAGCGATGCTGAATAATTTCGTGATGCCCGACCTGTACCCGGCGGCACCGGAGATCTTCCTCCTGCTGATGTCGTTCCTGGTGTTGTTCGTCGATCTGATCTTCGGCGCCACCCATCGCTGGATGGCCGCCATGCTGACCGCCGTTACCTTGCTGGGAGCCGCGCTGATCACCCTCGTCACTTCGGATCCGCAGCCTGTGCTGACATTCAGCGGCATGTTCGTCGACGACATGCTGGCTGATTTCCTAAAGCTGATGACCTATTTCGCCGTATTGATGATGCTGGTCTATAGCCGGCAGTATCTGGCCGACCGGGGTCTCGACAAGGGCGAGTTCTACCTGCTGGTCATCTATGCCACGCTGGGCATGATGATCATGATTTCTGCGGCCAACTTCCTGACCATGTACCTCGGCCTGGAACTGATGTCGCTGTCGCTTTACGGCCTGGTTGCCATCGACCGCAATTCGACGCGCTGCACCGAGGCCGCGATGAAGTATTTCGTGCTCGGTGCGCTGGCCTCCGGCCTGCTGCTTTACGGCATGTCCATGGTCTATGGCGCTACCGGCAGCCTAGAACTCGGCGGTGTGGCTCAGGCGCTGTATCAAGGGCAAACCGAAAAGACCGTGCTGGTCTTCGGTCTGGTCTTCATTGTCGCCGGCATCGCCTTCAAGCTGGGTCTGGTTCCCTTCCACATGTGGATCCCGGACGTCTATCACGGCGCGCCTACCGCCGTCACCATGTTCATTGGTTCGGCACCGAAACTCGCCGCGTTCGCCATGGCACTGCGCCTGCTGGTGTATGGCATGCTCGGCCTTGCAACCGACTGGCAGAAGATGCTCATGGTCATGGCCGTGCTTTCGATCGCGCTGGGTAATCTTGCCGCCATCGCCCAGACCAATATCAAGCGCATGCTCGCCTATTCGGCAATTTCCCACATGGGCTACATGGTGCTCGGCCTGATGTCGGGCGTGGTCGCCGGCAAAATCGATCCCTTCACCGCTACCAACGCCTACAGTTCCGCGCTTTACTACACCGTGGCCTATGTCCTGATGTCGCTGGGCGCGTTCGGGGCCGTTCTGCTGCTCTCGCGGGCGGGGTATGAAGCCGAGAACCTTGAAGACTTCAAGGGCCTGAACAAGCGCAGCCCCTGGTTCGCGGCGATGATGTTGATCATGATGTTCTCGATGGCCGGCATCCCGTTCTTCATCGGCTTCTTCGCCAAGTTCGCCGTTCTGCTTGCCGCCATCAAGGCGGGCTACGTTACGGTAGCCGTGATTGCGGTGATGTTCTCGCTGATCGGCGCGTTCTACTACCTGCGCGTGGTGAAGCTGATGTACTTCGATGCTCCGGTCGATTCCGCACCGATCACGGCCGGTTTGGACGTCCGCGTGTTGTTCTCGCTCAACGGTCTTGCCGTCGCCGGCTTGGGTCTCTTCCCCAACGAAGTGATGATGCTCTGCACGACCGCGCTGCTGCGCTCGGTCTGATTTTCTCGGCGCGGCTTTCCACCGCGCCGTTTCCTTTCCGCCTGCCGAACGATCACGCCGCCCTGGCGTATTTCTCTTTGGCTGCCTGCGCCTCGCGAGCCTCGTCCGGAGTGTAGGCTTTGCCCGACCAGAGCATGCGGTAGGCGATCTCCTCGTTGCCGTTTTCGCACAGATCCAGCACCTGTCGAAACAGGGGCTGGAAGCTCTCGCTGCGATGCGAGGCCTCGTGTTGCTCGAAGCTTTCCCAGTAGGTGATGATCAGCGCTTCGCGGTCCTGCAGGGGGCTTTTCACCGCTTGCCCGATGGTGCTGCCCTCGTTCGAAACCATGCCGCTGTTGAGCACCACCATGCCGCCGAGAAAGCCCGTCCCGGAATGGTAGGTCTTGACGTTCTCACAGAGCACGGCAACGCGCTCTTCGAGGTCATCGATGGTATATCCTTCGCGAAGTACAACGCGGTTTACCGTGACCACGCCGTCGCTCCCCAAACCCGGTATCAAACCCGACATTTCAGTCTCCTCTATCAACGTATGCTGATATAAGATGGTTCCCGATGCTGAAAGTTCAAGCATCAAGAATCCCCCTGAAGGTACCATGGACGATTTCCAACTGATCGAACATACCGTCAGCAGCGAGCCGGTTTACGACGGCACGCTGCTCAAGGTGCGGCGCGACCAGGTGCGCCTCTTCGACGGCCACCAGACGGTTCGCGAGTGGATCGCGCACCCCGGCGCCGTGGTCATCATTGCCGCATTGGAAAATGGAAATCTGCTCTTTGAACGACAGTTCCGTTACCCCTTGCGGCGCATCTTCACCGAACTTCCTGCCGGCAAGATAGATGTCGGTGAGCACCCGCTGGACACCGCCAAGCGCGAGCTGCGCGAAGAGACCGGCCATACTGCCAAGACCTGGCGACACCTCGCCACCATGCATCCCTGCATCGGTTATTCCGACGAGCGCATCGAAATCTTCTGGGCCCACGGTTTGATCTACGTCGGCCACCAGCGTGACCAGGGCGAGCACCTCGATGTCATCGAACTCAGCGTGGCCGACGCGCTGCTTGCAGTGCAGGACGGCGAGATCACCGATGGCAAGACCATCTCCGCCCTGATGTGGGCCGACAAGATCCACTCCGGCGCCTGGCCGATGCCCGAATGAATCAGCCGGACCCCATCGCCTCGCTCGAGCACCTCGACCTCGACCCCTCCGGCGGCCACACGCTGGAGGCGCTGCATGTGCTCTCCGAGATCTCCAGCAACCTCGCCGACGAGGACGATCTCGACGAGCTGCTGGGCCGCTTCCTCGGCACCATGATCCGCCTGGCCAAGGCCGATGCCGGCGTGGTGCGCGTGCTGACCAGTGATGGCCTCCACCTGCGCATGGTCGCTTCGCGCGGCCTGCCGGCGCAGGTGGTCAAGTTCGAGCGTCTGGTGTCGCGCGACTGCGGCCAGTGCGGCATCGCCATCGGCCAGAACAAGCCCTGCTTCGAAATCGACCTTACCGGCTGCGCTGAGCGCACCGGCAGCGATTACTTCGGTACCGGCTGCCAGGCCATGGTGGTGGTGCCGCTGCAGAATGCCGGGCGCCTGCTGGGCACCTACAACCTGTATCTGCCTCAGGCCTTCGAGCTGCCCGAAGAGGTTGCCCTGCTGTTCCGCTCGATCGGCGAGCACCTTGGCCTGGCCCTGGAAAACGCTCGCCTCAAGCGTGAGAATCTGCGCATCGTGCTGACCAGCGAGCGCCAGATGATGGCCGCCGAGATCCACGACTCGCTGGCGCAGACACTTGCCTACATGAAGATGCGCATGGCCATGCTGACCGATGCCATCGCCGAGCAGCAACTGGACAAGACCGCCAAGTACGCCGGCGACGTCAGCCAGGCACTGGACGACGCCTATGGCCATTTGCGCGAGCTGTTGGTCCAGTTCCGCAGCCGCATGGACCCGATGGGCCTGCATCATTCCCTGCAAGGCCTGGCCGTCGGCTTTCGCGAACGCACCGGCATCGTCCTGCACTACGACAACCGCCTCACCGACCTGCGCCTGGAGCCGGAAAAAGAAAGCCAGGTGTTCCACATCTTGCAGGAGGCGCTGGCCAATGTGGCGCGCCATTCCGGCGCCACCGAGGCACACATAACGCTGGAAGCTGCGGGCGACTACTACGTGGCTACGGTGGAGGACAACGGCAAGGGCGGGCAGGGCTTTTTCGCCATTGCCAACCGTGTTGGCGGCTTCCAGGAGCACCCCGGCCTGCGCGATCACTTCGGCCTTACCATCATGCGCGAACGGGCACAGAAGATCGGCGGCCGCCTCGAGGTGGTGAACCTGCCGCAGGGCGGCTTTCGCGTACGCCTGTCGTTTCCGCCCGGCGGGAGTGTGCCGACATGAGCTTGCCTGCCGAAAACCCGATCCGCGTCATGCTGGTCGACGATCACACCCTGTTCCGCAAGGGCCTCGCCGAACTGCTGGAGCAACGCGGCACGATCAAGGTTGCGGCCATTGCCGGAAATGCCAACGATGCTATTCGCATTCTGCCTGACGCCAGGCCCGACGTGATCATCACCGACCTCAACATGCCGCCCCACGGCGGCCTGGCACTGCTGCGCCAGCTGGTCGCCGGTGGCTGGAACGGCCCGGTGCTGGTGCTGACGGTGAGCGATGCCGAGGAAGACCTCGCCGCTGCGATGCAGGCCGGCGCCAAAGGTTATCTCCTGAAGGACATGGAACCCGAGGACGTGGTCGATGCCGTGCAGCGAGCCGTGCGCGGTGAGACCGTGGTCGCGCCGGCAATGACGCTGAAGCTTGTGAACCTGCTGCAGGGTGGCAATGCCGCAAATGCCAAGACCGACACCCTGAAGCTGCTCACCGCGCGCGAACGCGAGATCCTCCAGCACCTGTCGCAGGGCCTGTCGAACAAGGCCATCGCCCGCGTGCTCGACATCAGTCATGACACGGTCAAGCTGCACGTCAAGCACATCCTGGCCAAGCTCAACTTGAGTTCGCGCGTCGAGGCCGCCGTCTTCGCCGTCGAGCAGAAAGCGGCGGCGCAGGGCCGCCGCGTCAACTGAATCCCCCCCCGCAGACAAAACCCACAAGGAGAAGAAGTATGAAACTCTATTACAGCCCCGGCGCCTGCTCGCTCTCGCCGCACATCGTACTGGCCGAAGCCGGCCTTGCCTACACCATCGAGAAGGTCGACCTGAAGACCAAAAAGACCGAAACCGGCGCCGATTTTTTCGCCGTCAATGCGGCCGGCTACGTGCCGGCGCTGGTGCTGGACAACGGCGAGGTGCTGACCGAGGGCCCGGCCATCGTGCAATACCTCGCCGACCAGGCGCCGGCCAAAAAGCTGGCGCCGCCCGCCGGCAGCTTCGAACGCGTGCGCCTGCAGGAAATGCTCAACTTCATTTCCACCGAGGTGCACAAGTCCTTCAGTCCGCTGTTCAATCCCGCCACGCCGGAGGAATCCAAAACCGCAGCCCGCGCGCTGATCAGTCGTCGTCTCGACGTGATTGAGCAGAAGCTGGCAGGACGCGATTACCTGATGGGCGACTTCTCTGTGGCCGATGCCTACCTGTTCACGGTGACCAGCTGGGGTCGCATGGTTGGCGTGGATATCAAGGAAGGCCGCCCTCGGCTGGGCGAATACTGGTCGCGCGTCATGGCGCGGCCCGCCGTAAAGCAGGCCATGACGGAAGAAGGCCTGATCAAATAGGCCTCAGCCGGCGGCCTGGCGCATCGCCTCGAGCAAAGCCTCGGGCGGCTGCGCCCCCGAGGCTGACAGCTTCTGGTTGAAGACGAAGAAGGGCACGCCGTTGATGCCCATGCGGCGCGACTGGTCGGCATCCTCCTTCACCGTGTCGGCATCCTCGTCGCTGTCGAGGTAGGCCTTCACCGCTGCG
>CAJBYR010000174.1 GCA_903959855.1 uncultured beta proteobacterium | reverse complement strand
GAGAAATGGAAAATCAAAGGCCCAGGACCATGACAGGAGCGCGGCAACGAAAATGCCGCCGAAAAGGCGGATCTGTCGGGGCCAATGGGTCAGCAGGAGTGGAATTCGGCCGATGTTCACGCGGCGGTCAATCTTTTAAGTTTGACTATAATCTCACGTCCTTGGCCGCTGGTTGGGTGCATCGTCGCGACTTATTGATGAAAGCGTTGAAGCGAGGAGGGAAACTCGTACTTGCCGTGCTCGCTTTTCAGGCGGGGCACGCGCTGGCTGCCGCCCATCTCACGTTGCAGGACGTCGTGCAAAAAGTCGTCCTCAGCAATCCTGAAGTTCTTGTCAAATGGCATACCTTCAAATCCGCAGCCGGCGAGGTCGATGTTGCCCGGGCCGGTTTCCTGCCCAAGATTGACTATACCTACGGTACCGGGCGCGAGTCCTTGAGGCAGCCGGGCGTTGCCGATCGTGATTTCAGCCGCAGTGGCCAGACATTGACGCTGAACCAGATGCTGTACGACGGATTCGCCACCTCGAACGACGTCAAGCGGCTCGACAAGGCGCGCCTGACCCGGTACTTCGAACTGGTCGATGCCGCGGAAAGCGCGGCGCTCGAAGCCGGACGTGCCTACTACGACGTGATGCGCTATCGCCTGCTGCTGCTGCTGGCGGAAAACAACTATGTCGAGCATCGGGCCAGCTACGAGCAGCTCTTGCGTCGCGCCCAGACCGGCGCCGGCAGGCGGGTGGATGTTGAGCATGCCGCCAGCCGCCTGGCACTGGCCGAATTGAACCTGAATACCGAGGCGGCCAACCTGCATGACGTCACGGCGCGCTTCATCCGCCTGGTTGGCGAACCGCCGCCTCCGGTGTTGTTTCCGCCGGTCGGGATATCGCTGGATTTTCCATCTTCCGAGGCGGCCGCCCTGAAAATGGGCCTCGACCTGAATCCGGCGCTGCGGGCCGCGGTGGAAAACCTCGAATCCGCGCAGCATGACCTCGAACTCAGGCGTGCCGGGTTTCAGCCCAGGCTCGACCTGCGCGTGCGCAACGAGACCTCCGACAACTATCAGGGCACCGTCGGCACGCGCCAGAACAACACCGCGGAAATCGTCTTCAGCTACAACATATTCAATGGCGGCGCCGACGTGGCGCGCCAGACCGTATATGCCGAACGCAAGAATCTCGCCATGGACCTGCGCGACAAGGCCTGCCGCGATACCCGCCAGACGCTGGCGATTGCCTACAACGATGTCGAGCGCTTGCGCGCCCAGCTTTCCAACCTCGACCTGCAGGTGAGCTCGATCGAGAAGACGCGGGATGCCTACAAGGCGCAGTTCAACATCGGCCAGCGCTCCCTGCTCGACTTGCTCGATACCGAAAACGAACTGCTCAATGCGCGGCGCACTGCGGTGAATTCCGACATGGATCTCGGCATCGCCTATTTGCGCACCCAGGCCGGCATCGGCAAACTGATGGAATTCCTTGGCGTGCGCCCACGCGGACTGGATGATGCCATCCACCGCGAGCTCGGCAGTGGTGTCGACATCTGTCCGCCACAAACCCCGGGCCACTACCTGGTCGATCTCGAGGCGCTGACCGCCCGCGCCCTGGCGATGCTGGACGCGAACAGGCCGCAGGCACCGCAGCCCCAGGCGCCGGCCGTGCCGCCGCTGCCGGCCCCCAATCCGCCTGCCGCTGCTCCCTTGTCCTATCCGCCACCGATGCCGGCGCCGCGGGCGCCCACCGCGGCGTCACCCACCGCCTTGCGTGAGCCGCCGCCGAAGCCGGCAGCCGCGTCCGCATCCCTTGCTCCGGCGGCGATACCGGCCGTGGCATCGCCACCGGCGGTTGCCCAAACCGATGCGGCGCTGCAATTGACCGTAGCGAGTTCCATCGATGCCGGCGCCAGAAAGACGGCCAAGGCGCAGCTACCGGCGGATGAGGACAGCAAACTGATCACCGAAAAAATGGCGGCCTGGGCCGCGGCCTGGTCGTCCGGCCGCTTCGACAGCTATGCCAAATTTTATGCGCCGTCCTTTGTTCCCGCGGACGGGGCCTCCCGGTCCGATTGGGCCAAACAGCGCGAGATGCGACTGTCGCGCAATTCGGGAATCAATGTGGAGGTCAGGGATGTGCGCCTGCGCATGGCCTCGTCCGGGGGCCTGGTGGCCGAGTTCGTCCAGCAGTATCGTTCCGACGCCTTCCGCGACACCACGCGCAAGCTGCTGCAGTGGGTCAAGGTCGGCGATGAATGGCTGATCGACCGCGAAATCGTCGGCGGCGGCGATGGGGCCGGCTCCCGGCGCTCAAGGGCGGGGCGGTGATGCGCGCGATCGTTTGCCTCGTCTCCGGGCTGATGCTGTTGCTTGCGCTGCCGGGCGCCCGGGCGCAGGGGGTGACGCAAAGTACCCTGGAAAAGATCCGCGAGTATCGGGCAATCTATGTCGGGCATCGCGAGTTCTCGGTCCCGTTTTCCTACATGGTGGCCGATGAGCCCGTGGGCTATTCGGTCGATATCTGCGAGCGTATCGTCCTGGCTATCAAGGAGGCGGTGGATGATCCCGCCATCCGCGTAGTCAAGGTGCCGGTGACCTCGTCGTCCCGTTTTCTCATGTTGCAGTCTGGGACGATTGACCTCGAGTGCGGTTCGACCACCAACACCCGGATTCGCCAGCAACTGGTTTCTTTCGGGCTGACGACGTTCATCTCCGGCGTCAAGGCGGTGGTGCGCAAGGAGTCCCCGATCATGGGGATCGCCGATCTGGACGGCAAGGTTGTGGTCACTACCGCGGGTACCACGACGGAACGTGTCGTACGCAGCGTGCTCAATACCCGCAAGCTATCGGCACGCTCCAAGGCGGCGCGAACCCATGTCGAGTCCCTGGGCATGGTAGTGGCCAGCCAGGCCGATGCCTTTGTCATTGATGAAGCCCTGCTGGCCGGCCTGGTGGCCAACTCGCCGGATGGCTCAAAGTTGCGTTTCCTCGAAGAAAATTTTGGTTTCGAGCCCTATTCCGTCGTTCTGCGCAAGGACGATCCGGAACTGAAAAAAATTGTGGACACGGCGCTCAGGGAAATGATGAGCAGTGGCGAAATGGAGCGGCTCTACAACAAATGGTTCACGTCGCCGATCCCGCCGAAGGGTGTCAATCTGCAGATTCCGATGAGCCAACTGCTGCGGGATCTGTTTCAGAAGCCGAACGACGAAGGCAACTAACGGGCGGGCGATGCCCGTGCTTGACCCCGTTTCCTGCCAATCCGTCCCAGTATTGCCCAAAGGCGCGAACGGATACCCTCGATGCTGACCATCACCGCACTGATCCTGAAAAAGACCATTACCTTGTTCGCCCTGGTCGGACCAGTCACCATGGTGCCGATTTTCCTGGCGATCTCCGAAGGTCTGGACCGTCCGCAACGACTCCGCTTCGCCAGGACCATAGGTTTGAGCGTGACCGTGGCATTGCTGGTGGCAACGTTTCTCGGCATGCCCCTGCTCGGCATCCTCGGCGTGTCGCTGGGTGCCATGAAGGTGGGTGGGGGCATCATCGTCCTGCTGCTGGCAATCGCGATGGTTCTCGGTCAGGAGACCAGCTTCAAGGGCTTGCCGCGCAGCTCGGACGGCATGGAGCCGGGCGAGGTGTCGATCGTTCCGCTGGCGGTGCCGCTGCTGGCCGGGCCGGCGGCATTCAGCTACGTCATGGGCAATGGCGAGTGGCACGGCTATGCCGATCTGGCGCATGTGCTGTTGCCGATTTTGTTCGTCGGCGCAGCTTGCTGGATCACCTTTCGCATCGCCTGCCATCAGGGCGCGATGATCCGTCGCTCGACGCTCGACATCGTCGAGCGCGTCGGCGGCTTCATCCTTGCCGCCATGGCCGTCGAGATGATCGCGGGTGGCCTGCGCAGCCTGTTCCCGGTGTTGCTGGGTGCCTGAGGCGCGGGACCCCGGTGGCGCAGTACCGTAGCGGGCGCTAGCGCACTTTTTCGGCAGGCGGCGAGATAAGCCAGGCTGGAAATAAGCGCCCGTCGTAAATCTGTCGTAAATGTTGCGCCGCGTAAGACCTTAGGCTAAAATTCTGCCCCTTCAGCAGTAGGCGCGTAGCTCAGCTGGTTAGAGCACCACCTTGACATGGTGGGGGTCGTTGGTTCGAGTCCAATCGCGCCTACCAACACAAAGGGGATTCAGGAGAGTAGCTACTAACCTGAATCCCCGTTTTTACGCCACAAAACACCCAAAACCGCGCCATTACGCCATAGTTTACGCCACACCCATCGCGGCCTTCTGTGACCAGGGTTTGGCGTTGTTGGCGTAGCCGGCGATGTATTCCGGCGCGAGGTGGGCGTACTTCATCAACATCCGCATATCTGACCAACCGCCGAGTTTTTGGAGCACTTCGAGCGGGGTGCCTGACATGACGTGCCAACTGGCGAAGGTGTGTCGGAAGTCATGCCAGCGGAAATCGCCTACCCACTTGCGATGCTTCTTGCCGTCCGGTCCTTCGGAGATTACTGCGTGTCCAAGACCAGCACGCTCGAGCGCCCTCTGCCATGAGGTCTTGATCTTTACGATGGGTTTTCCAGCTTTTCTTCCCTTACCCTTGTAAGGAAACACCCATTCCTCGTCCTGGCCAATCTGCCCACGCAGAACTTCCACGGCATCATCCGAGAGCGGCAGCCCGATGGGCTTGCGGGCCTTGGCATCCTCAGGTTCCACCCAGATCATTTTGCGGCGAAGGTCGACCTTGTTCCAGCGGAGGCAAAAGGTGTTGCTCTGCCGTAGTCCGGTAGCCAGGGAGAACTTGGCTGCAGGTTTCAGGTGCTCGGGGAGTTCGGCATCAAGCCGTTGCCATTCCTCCAACGT
>CAJBYR010000173.1 GCA_903959855.1 uncultured beta proteobacterium | reverse complement strand
GACCCATGCGATCAGCCTGGCGTGCTTGACGTAGGCGGGAGCGGCATATTGTTTGGGCTGGTTCATGACGGGAAAGTCTCCAGGCTGATTATGAATTTGTGCTGTGCAGGCGGACGCTCGAAGGGTGGAGAGCGGCGGGCCACGCAGCGATCCGGGTCTTGGGGACGGGTAGTCCGGCCACGGATTCGGTGAGCCGCAAATTATCCCACATTCGATCGTCCGATGCCTCCTCTGCATAAGGGTTAGCCTCCACCGCGCCGGCACACAACGCCCGTTTTTGCCGTGAATTTAAGGAATTGCATTGGAAATCGAAAGATTGTCGAAAGTCGGCGCTGACGACACGGCGCTACAATCGCCACCACACCATTAAAAACACATTCAGGAGCAAGCATGGACGAACGTCTTCGCGCCGCAGCGCTGGAATATCACCTCTATCCCCAGCCCGGCAAGATCGCGGTCACGCCGACCAAGGCGCTGACCAACCAATCCGACCTGTCGCTGGCCTATTCGCCGGGCGTGGCCGCCGCCTGCGACGAGATCGTGCGCGACCCGGCGACTGCGGCCCTGTACACTTCGCGCGGCAACCTCGTTGCCGTGATTAGCAACGGCACCGCAGTGCTCGGCTTGGGCAACATCGGCCCCCTGGCCGGCAAGCCGGTGATGGAAGGCAAGGGCGTGCTGTTCAAGAAGTTCGCCGGGATCGACGTCTTCGACATCGAGATTGCCGAGAACGATCCGGACAAGCTGGTCGACATCATCGCCTCGCTGGAGCCGACCTTCGGCGGCATCAACCTGGAAGACATCAAGGCTCCCGAATGCTTCTACGTCGAGGCCAAGCTGCGCGAGCGCATGAAGATCCCGGTCTTCCACGACGACCAGCATGGCACGGCAATCATCGCCAGCGCCGCGGTGTTGAATGGCCTGCGCGTGGTGAACAAGGACATCGCCAAGGTCAAGCTGGTCTGCTCCGGCGCCGGCGCCGCAGCGATCGCCTGCCTCGACCTGCTGGTGAGCCTGGGCCTCGATCCGAAGAACGTCTATGCCGTGGATAGCAAGGGCGTGATCCACACCGGGCGCGAGAACCTGGATCCGTCGAAGGCGCGTTACGCGCAGAAGACCGATGCCCGCAGCCTGGGCGACGCCATGCCCGATGCTGACGTTTTCCTGGGCTTGTCCACGGCGGACGTGCTCAAGCCGGAAATGGTCAAGACCATGGCGCGCGATCCGATCATCCTCGCCATGGCCAACCCCGATCCGGAGATCCTGCCCGAGCATGCCAAGGCGGTGCGTCCCGATGCGATCATCGGCACCGGCCGTTCGGATTATCCGAACCAGGTCAACAACGTGCTGTGCTTCCCGTTCATGTTCCGCGGCGCGCTGGACGTCGGCGCCACCACCATCAACGAAGCGATGAAAGTCGCCGCCGTGCGTGCCATCGCGGAACTGGCGCATGCCGAACAGTCGGAAGTGGTCACCGCCGCCTACGGCACCGAAGACCTGGCCTTCGGTCCGGAATACCTGATCCCGAAGCCCTTCGATCCGCGCCTGATCCTCAAGGTGGCGCCGGCCGTCGCGCAGGCGGCGATGGATTCCGGCGTGGCCACGCGCCCGATCGAGGACATGGACCGCTACCGCGACAAGCTCAACGACTTCGTGTATCACACCGGCCTGCTGATGCGTCCGGTGTTCGCCGCGGCGAAGAAGGCGCCGGCGCGCATCGTGTTCTGCGAGGGCGAGGACGAGCGCATCCTGCGCGCGGCGCAAACCGTGGTCGACGAGGGCCTGGCCAGACCGGTCCTGATCGGGCGGCCCGAGGTGGTTGAGCAGCGCATCACGCGCTATGGCCTGCGAATTCGCGCCGGCGACCATTTCGAGCTGGTCAATCCGGATTCCGATCCGCGCTACAAGGAGCTTTGGCAGGACTACTACGACCTCACCTGTCGCAAGGGCGTCGGCATCGAGTACGCCAAGCGCGAGATGCGTCGCCGTACCACGCTGATCGGTGCCATGCTGCTGCGCCACAATTACGCCGACGGCATTCTGTGCGGCACCTTCGGCAAGCACTCGCAGCATCTGCGTTACATCGAGGAAGTGATCGGCCGCAAGCCCGGCATCGAGCACTTCTACGCCATGAACATGCTGGTGCTGCCCAAGCGCACGCTGTTCATCGGCGACACCTACATCAACTATGACCCGACGGCGGAACAACTGGCCGAACTGACGCGCCTGGGCGCCGAGGAAGTTCGTCGCTTCGGCCTGACGCCGCGCGCTGCGCTGCTGTCGCATTCGAACTTCGGCGCCGAGGACACGCCGACTGCGATCAAGATGCGGCGCGCCCTGGGAATCCTGCGCAAGACGGCGCCGGACCTTGAGGTCGATGGCGAGATGCACGGCGACACGGCCCTGTCGGACGAAATCCGGCGCAATGTGTTCCCGAACTCGACGCTCACCGGCCAGGCCAACCTGCTGATCATGCCGACGCTGGACGCCGCCAACATTGCCTTCAACCTGCTCAAGACATCGGCCGGAGATGGTCTCACGGTCGGGCCGCTGCTGCTCGGCGCGGCGCGCCCGGCGCATATCCTGACGCCGACGGCAACGGTGCGGCGCATCGTCAACGTCACCGCGCTGCTCTCGGTCGAGGCGCAGCAGCAGGCCAAGGGTTCGGCTTGAACATGGCGAAGGGCGCATTGCTCCGGTTTTGTTTCGGCGGCTGAGCGCGCCGCCGATGGACGGATCGCGCACCGCCCTGATATTGACCGGGGGTGGCGCGCGAGCCGGCTACCAGGCCGGCGTACTCAAGGCGATCCGCGAACTGCTGCCCGAGCCGCGGCGCAATCCCTTTCCGATACTTTGCGGCACCTCGGCGGGCGCCATCAATGCCGCCTCACTGGCGGTCTGGGCCGAGGACTTTGGTGCCGCCGTCGATAACCTGCTGCATGTCTGGGAGAACTTCAGCGCGCATCAGGTCTATCGTGCCGACCCGGCAGGCATCGGCATCGCCGGCGCGCGCTGGCTGTCGACACTGGCCGTCGGCTGGCTGACGCGGCGGGCGCCGCGCTCCCTGCTCGACAACGCACCCCTGCGACGTCTGTTGAGCGATGGCCTCGATCTCAGCCGGATCGCACGCGCCATCGACAGCGGTGCGCTGCATTCGGTCAGTATTACCTGCTCCGGCTACTCGACCGGCCAAAGCGTCAGCTTCTTTCAGGGACGCGCGGGGCTTGACGGATGGCGCCGCAGCCAGCGGGTCGGTGCTGCCACCGAGATTACGCTCGACCACCTGATGGCATCGAGTGCGATCCCCTTCATTTTTCCGGCGGTCCATATCAATCGCGAATGGTTCGGCGACGGATCGATGCGGCAGGTGGCGCCGGTGTCGCCGGCGATTCACCTCGGGGCCGACCGAATCCTGGTCATCGGCGCCGGGCGCATGGCGGACGAAAATGTCCGACCGGTTGGCACCAGTTACCCGTCGTTGGCCCAGATCGCAGGGCATGCACTGTCGAGCATATTTCTCGACAGCATGTCGGTCGACCTCGAACGCATGAGGCGCATCAATCGCACGCTGACGCTGATACCGGAGTCGGTTCGCCGGGACAGCGACGTGAGCCTGCGACCCATCGAGGTGCTGGTGATTGCGCCGTCGCAACGGCTTGACCATTTGGCGGCCCATCACGCCCAGGCCTTGCCTTGGCCGGTGCGCACTTTATTGCGCGGGATAGGCGCGATGAACGCCAATGGGGGTGCGTTGACCAGCTATCTCCTGTTCGAGCGGGCCTATACGCGCAACCTGATCGAACTCGGGTACGCCGATACCCTGGCGCGAAGCGAAGAAGTAAGGCAGTTTCTCGGCACAATATGATGTGGTTGATCAAATTCGACTGCCAAGCCCCTTATTCGCAAGGCAAACATGAGCAATGGCACCTTGCCTAACGGGGATCCTCTGCTAGAATCGAATGATTGGTTTCCGGGCATCCCGATGAAAAATGCACTCCTGATGCTGTTGGCTGCCACGGTTCTCGCTGTTACGGGAACTCCGGCGGATGCTCAAGCAAGCACCAAGAAGAAGGTGGTAGTCGCGAAGAAGCATCCCGCGCGCGCCGTAAGCAAAGCGAAGGCGCCGCGCAAGGCCAAAGCCATGCAACGCGGCGCGTCGATGGATGACGCGCATCGTCTCGCACTGCAGTCATCGGCGGTGCTGGTCCAGGACCAGACCACCGGCGCCATCCTGCTGGAAAAGAATCCCAACGCCGTGCTGCCCATCGCCTCGATCACCAAGCTGATGACGGCGATGGTGGCGCTCGATGCCAGGCCTGACCTCAACGAGATGCTGGCCATCGGCGACGACGACGTCGATAACCTGAAGGGCACGCGTTCGCGGCTGAAGGTTGGCACCCATTTGTCGCGCGAAGAGATGCTTCGTCTGGCGCTGATGTCATCCGAAAATCGTGCCGCGTCGGCCTTGTCGCGCCATTACCCCGGCGGGCGTGAAGCCTTCGTCGCGGCGATGAACCAGAAGGCGTACTCCCTGGGCCTGGTCGATACCCGCTTCGCGGACCCGACGGGCCTCACGGCGGCAAATGTCTCCAGCCCGCGCGACCTTGCAAAAATGGTCGATGCCGCGCATCGCTATCCGCTGATCCGCGAGTTCTCCACCACCTCCGAAGGCGAGTTCAGCATCGCCGGTCGCGCCCAGCAGTTCCGCAACACCAACACCCTGGTCACGAGCCCGACCTGGGAAATCGGCTTGTCCAAGACCGGTTACATCAGCGAAGCCGGCAAGTGCCTGGTGATGCAGGTCTGGCTCAACAACAAGCCGACCATCATCGTGCTGCTTGATTCCTGGGGCAAGATGACCCGCATCGGCGATGCCAATCGAATCAAGCGCTGGGTCGAGAGTGCTGCGCTGAGCCGGCCCGCAGCGGGCTGATTCGTCCTGCACCCGCAAGGCCGCCCGCGGGCGGCCTTTTCACGCGCCGGAGGCGGAGTTCAATGCCAATCCGCGCGTGCCGGCTGCTAGAATTGCGAACAAAATCATGCGGCTGTAGGGCCGCCGTCACTGGCCCGGATTGCCGTTCCGGGCCGAATTCCATTCCGTCAGATGGGTCGTCCCCGTGAATCCAGCCGCTTCGTTTCCCCCGCCCGAACGTATTGTCATTGCCACGCGTGAATCGCGCCTCGCCCTGTGGCAGGCCGAGCATGTGCGCAGCCTTCTGCAGCGACTCTATCCGCAATGCCGCGTTGAACTGCTGGGCATGACCACCCGCGGCGACCAGATCCTTGACCGGCCGCTGTCCAAGGTCGGCGGCAAGGGGCTCTTCGTCAAGGAACTGGAAACCGCGCTGCTCGACGGCTCGGCCGACCTGGCGGTACATTCGATGAAGGATGTGCCGATGCAGATGGAGCCGGAGTTTTCCCTGGTCGCGATCGGCCCGCGCGAAGTGCCGCTGGATGCGCTGGTGTCGAGCAAGTACGCCCGCCTCGAAGACATCCCTCCAGGTGGTGTGGTCGGCACATCCAGCCTGCGCCGCGAAGCCCAGTTGCATGCGCGCTACCCTTACCTGGCGGTGACGCCGCTGCGCGGCAACCTCGATACGCGCTTGCGCAAACTCGACGAAGGCCAGTTCGATGCCATCATCCTAGCCGCTGCCGGCCTCAAGCGCCTGGGGCTGGGTGAACGCATCCGCGCCGTGTTGCCGGCGGAGGACTCGCTGCCGGCCGCCGGGCAGGGGGCGCTGGGCATCGAGGCGCTGACGTCGCGTGCGGATGTCGCCGCCTGGCTGGCGCCGCTCAATGATCCACAGACCGCAGCCTGTGTGCGCGCCGAGCGCGCGGTGTCGCGCGCGTTGGCGGGCAGTTGCGAAGTGCCGCTTGGCGCCTATGCGGAGATGCAAGGCAATCAGGTATACCTGCGCGGCTTCGTCGCCTCACCCGACGGTACGCGCATGGCGCGCGCCGAACTCATTGCTGTCGCGGATGATCCCGAGGCTCTCGGCCTGCGGCTGGCCGATGAGTTGCGGCGCCAGGGCGCGACAGAAATCCTGGCTGCGCTAGGCGGTTGAGAGTGTCGTTAGCCGGCCGCCATGTCGTGGTGACGCGCCCGGCCGGGCAGGCCGCGCACTTCGCCACGGCCTTGAGCGAGGCCGGTGCGATTCCGGTGCGTTTCCCGGTGCTGGAAATTCGCGACATCGAAGATCCGGCAGTGCTGCTCGATGCGGCGATACGACTCGATTCCTTTGATCTCGCCGTCTTCGTCAGCCCCAATGCAATCCAGAAGGCGCTGGCCGTGATTCTGGCGCGGCGTGCCTGGCCAGGCGGTCTGCGCGTCGCCACCATCGGCAAGAGCAGCGAGCGCGAACTTGCGCAACACGGCATCCATGACGTCATCTCGCCGCCGCTGCGCTTCGACTCCGAAGCCCTGCTTGAGCTACCGGAACTGTTCGACATGGCCGGCAAGCGCGTGATCATCTTCCGCGGCGACGGCGGGCGCGATGTGCTCGGCGATACCTTGACGGCCCGCGGCGCCAGCGTTGAATACCTGAGCTGCTATCGTCGGAGCAAGCCCCAGCTTGATCCGGCGCCGCTGCTCAAGCTCTGGGAGCAGGGCCGGCTCGATGCCGTGACGCTGACCAGCAGCGAAGGCTTGCGTAACTTCTTCGACATGGTCGGCCGCCTGGGGCAGGCCTGGCTGCGCAAGACGCCGGCCTTCGTGCCGCATGCCCGCATCGCCGAGCAGGCGCAGGCCCTGGGCCTGACCCGGGTCATCCCCACCGGCCCCGGTGATGACGGCCTGATGGCCGGACTCGTGCAATACTTCGCGTCCCATGGAAACCCCGCAGCAAACTGAAACCTCGCCGGAGTCGGGCGGCTGGCGCGCGGCACTGCGGCGCCCTGCCGTGCGCGTCGGCCTCGTCGCGCTGGCGATCATCGTCGCGCAGGCGGTGGATATGCGCATGCAGGTGGCAAGTCTGCAGCAGGAACTGGCACGGCGCCTGGCGGACAGCGAATCCCTGGCCAGGGAGGGTCGCAGCCAGGCCCGCCAGATGCAGGAATCGCAGGCGGCGCAACTGGCCAAGATCAGCGTACTCGAGGCCAGATTGGCCGAGACGCAGAGCCAGGCCGTGGCGCTCGAAGCCATGTACCAGGAACTCTCCAGCAGCCGCGACGAACGCCTGCTTGCCGAGGTCGAACAGGCCGTCGTCATTGCCATGCAGCAGCTGCAGTTTTCCGGCAATGTCGAGGCCGCACTGATCGCCTTGCAGGGCGCGGAAGCACGCCTGTCGCGTTCGGTGCAGCCGCAATTCCTGCCGGCGCGCAAGCTCATTGCCCGTGACATCGAGCGGCTCAAGGGGATCCCCGGCGCCAACATCAGCGGCCTGTCGCTGAAAATCGAAAGCGTGGTGGCCGCAGCGGATGGGCTGCCTCTGGCATACGAGCAGCGACCCAAGCCGGCGGCGACCAAAGCCGGCGCTGGCGCCAAGCCGGCGAGCCTTGATTTCTGGCGCGAACTGGGCGCCGACCTCTGGCGCGAATTCCGCCAACTGGTGCGCATCGAACGCATCGACCAGGGCGATCCGGCGCTGCTGGCGCCGCAGCAGAGCTATTTCCTGCGCGAGAACCTCAAGCTGCGCCTGCTCAATGCACGCATGGCACTGCTGCAACGCGATGGTCGCGTGTTTCGCGAGGAAATCCGCCAGGCCCGCGAACAGCTTGATCGCTACTTCGACGGCCGCGCCAAACCGGTGCAGGCGGCGCAGTCCACCCTTGCGACGCTGGCGAGCACCGATGTCAGCTTCGATCTGCCCGGGCTGGCGGAAACGCTGACGGCACTGCGCAATCTCAAGCTCGCGCGCGAGCGTCGCAGCGGCGCTGCCGCGAAGTAGGGCAGGCATGCGCGCCCTGTTCTGGCTGCTGGTGCTCGCCTCGCTGGCCGTCGGGCTGGCACTGGCCGCACGCTACAACGAGGGCTACGTACTGCTGGTGCTGCCGCCCTGGCGCGCCGAAGTCTCGCTCAACCTCTTTGTTTTGTTGTGCGTCGGCGGCTTCTTCCTGGTCTATCTGCTGGCGCGCGCCGTCAGCCACACCTTGTCCCTGCCGCGGGCGGTGGCCGAATTCCGGCGTCGTCGGCAACAGGACCAGTCGTCCCGTTCATTGCGCGACGCCTGGCGCCAGTTGCAGGAAGGGCGCTATGGCCATGCCCTGCGCTGCGCCGAGAAGGTGCCTCAGGATGATCCGTCCGCGGGCCTGCTGGCGCTCGCCGGCTGGCGCGCCGCCCATGCCATGCGCGACGCGGCACGTACCGCCGAGTGGTCGGCGCGGCTGCGCCAGCTCGATGACAAAGGCCTGGAGGCGGCGCGCCTGATGACCGAGGCCGAGTTCGCCATTGAGGACCGACGTTTCGAGGATGCCCGGCGCGCCCTGCACGCCTTTGCCGAGCGCGAAGGCCGCCACATCGCCGCCTTGCGCCTTAGCTTGCGCGCCGAACAGAGCGTGGGCAATTGGCGCGAAGTCGCTCGCCTGGTGCGCCAGCTGGAAAAGCACCAGGCCCTGACACCGGAGCAAGCCGCGCCGATCCGCAGCCGCGCCCTGCGTGAAGCCCTGCGCGACCTGCGCGACGACCCTGCCGGGCTGATGCGATATTGGCGGCAGCTGGATGAGATCGATCGTGCTCAGCCTTCCCTTGCACTCGAAACCGCGCGGGCACTGATGGCGGCAGGTGACTGTCGTGAAGCCCAGCGCGTGATCGAGGATGCACTGGACGAGCAGTGGGATGGTGCATTGGTGCTGGCTTACGGCGATTGTGGCAAGCCCGGCGAGCCGGCTGGTGACGTGCTTGGGCGCATCGCCCAGGCCGAGAAGTGGCTGCAACGTCTGCCGCGCGACGGCGACTTGCTGTTCACCCTCGGACGCCTGTGCCGCCAGCAACAACTTTGGGGAAAAGCGCGCAGCTATCTGGAAGCAGCGCTGGCGATCGCACCTTCGCATGCAGCGCACGTCGAACTGGCGCAGTTGCTCGAGCAGTTGGAAGAGTCGGCGCTGGCGGCACGGCACTTTCGCGCCGCGGCGCTGCTGTAAATCGACTTCAGGCCGAGTCCATCCAGTTCGGCGTGATGCCGCGCGCAGTGAGCCAGTCGGCCAGCGCGTAACCGGTTCCGGCCCGCCAGCAACGCAGGTCTTCGGGGCGGAACAGCTTGTATTCGGCAAGTTCGGGCGACAGCACGATCTCGCCTCGCGCCTGAACGTGGTAGGCGACGATCAACTGGTTCATGCGCTGAAAGTCGTAGACGCCCACCAGCACCGGAGTCTCGACCCGCAATCCGGTTTCCTCCTGTACTTCACGGATGATGCCTTCCCCGGCGGTCTCGTTGGCTTCCATGAAGCCGGTGATCAGGGCGAACATGCGGCCCTGCCAGGCGGCGTTGCGGGCCAATAGCACCTGACCGTCGCGGTCGATCATCTCGATGATCGCCGCCAGCACAGGCGTCGGATTGTTCCAGTGGGTCCAGCCGCAAGCAGGACAGCGCAGTCGCTCTTTTGGTCCGCCGTCCTCAACCTGCGTCAGCAGGCGCAGCGGCGTGGCGCAGTTGGGGCAGTAGTTGTAGCGATGATTCACGCCGGGGATGTCTCTGGATCAAGCCGGACCGCATCCCCGGCAAAGGCGTTGCTAGGAAGTGCTCACAACGGAATCTGGCACGACCCATCGAAAAGCTCCAGCGGAGGGGTGCAGGCCAGCGGACCGTCGTCATTGCAATCGTGGTTCCGGTGACCGCCACCACGTTCGCGTTCATGCTCGCGGTGCCCGTCACCCTTGTCCCAGCCGGAGTGCCGGCCGCGATCCCTGGACTTGAAGTCGAAGTCGCCACTGCCGCGCACCGTCGAGGGATTGACTCCATCGCGCGCAGCCGCAGAGGATGGGCTATCGGCATAGCTCGCCGACGCCAGGGCCAGAAGGGTTACTGCTAGCAAACTCTTGATTTTCATAATGACCTCCATCGAGAAATGCGCGGGAAGCTTGGAACGGCCACGCCTCATACTGAGCATACTATAGACGTCAAGGAAAGCAAGTTTATCGGCAGCCTCGTCAGAGCCAGTCGCGCGGCGGCAGGAAGTCGCTGTAGAGCTTTGCTTCCGCACTGCCCGCTTCGGGCTGCCAGCTGTAGCGCCATTTCACGATCGGCGGCAGCGACATCAGGATCGATTCGGTGCGCCCGCCGGATTGCAGGCCGAACAGGGTGCCGCGATCCCAGACCAGGTTGAATTCGACATAGCGGCCGCGGCGGTAGGCCTGGAAATCGCGCTCGCGTTCGCCATAGGGCAGGTCGCGGCGGCGCGCAACCAGCGGCAGGTAGGCGGTGGTGAAACTGTTGCCGACTGCCTGCGTCAGGCCGAAACAACGCTGAAACGGAGTCTCGCCGCCCATGCCGCCGTCGCTCAGGTCGTCGAAGAAGATGCCGCCGACGCCGCGCGCCTCGTTGCGATGCTTTAGGAAAAAGTAGTCGTCGCACCATTTCTTGTAGCGGGCATGCACATCGGCGCCAAAGGGGGCCAGCGTGTCGCGGCAGGTGCGGTGGAAGTGGGACGCGTCTTCCTCAAAGCCGTAATAGGGTGTCAGGTCCATGCCGCCGCCGAACCACCAGACCGGCGCTTCCGCCGCCTTTTCCGCGACAAAGAAGCGCACGTTCATGTGTGCCGTAGGGCAATACGGATTGCGCGGATGCAGCACCAGCGAGACCCCCATCGCTTCCCAGCGGCGGCCGGCGAGCTCGGGTCGGTGGGCGGTGGCCGAGGCCGGCATCTGCTCGCCCTTGACGTGCGAGAAATTGACGCCGCCGCGCTCGAACAGCTTCCCCTCTTCGACCAGGCGCGAGATGCCGCCACCGCCTTGCGGGCGATCCCAGGCGTCGCGCAGGAAAGGCAGGCCGTCAGCCGCTTCGAGTTCGCTGACGATGCGATCCTGAAGGCCGGTGAAGTAGTCCCGGATCGAGGCAACGTCCATCAGGCCTCGGGCAGTTTCATCGCCATGACTTTTTCGCTCTGGCGGCTGCGGAATTGTTCCAGCTTCAGGGACAGGGCGCGGCCGTAATCGTCGTTCGCCGTGGCGATGATGGCGATCGCGGTGAGCGCGGCGTTGGCGGCGCCGGCCTCGCCGATGGCGAAGGTGGCAACCGGAATACCCTTGGGCATCTGCACGATGGAGAGCAGGGAATCGAGGCCGTTGAGATGCTTTGAGGGTACCGGCACGCCGAGTATCGGGACGATGGTCTTCGACGCCAGCATGCCAGGCAGGTGGGCAGCGCCGCCGGCACCGGCAATGATGGCGCGCAGGTCGCGCTCCTGTGCCATGGCGGCGTAATCGAACAGCAGGTCGGGGGTGCGGTGGGCCGAGACCACGCGCGCCTCGTATGGCACGCCAAATTCCTTGAGCATGGCGGCAGCGGCCTGCATTACCGGCCAGTCCGAGTCCGAACCCATGACAATGCCGACCAGTGGCTTCATTTGACGCACCTCTCGGCGGCTTCAAGGGTATTGGCCAGCAGCATGGTGATGGTCATCGGGCCGACGCCGCCGGGCACCGGGGTGATGGCACCGGCAACCTCCTTCGCGCTGTCGAAATCGACGTCGCCGCAGAGCTTGCCTTCAGCGGTGCGGTTGATGCCGACGTCGATCACCGTGGCGCCGGGCTTGATCATGTCGCCGGTGATCATCTTCGCGCGCCCCACGGCGGCGACCAGGATGTCGGCGCGACGGGTGTGGAAGGCCAGGTCCTTCGACTGCGAATGGCAGATGGTGACGGTGCAGCTTTGCGCCAGCAACAGCATGGCCATCGGCTTGCCGACGATGTTGCTGCGGCCGACGATGACGACTTCGGCGCCTTTGAGCGGCACCTTGGCCGATTCGAGCATCTTCATCACGCCGTAGGGTGTACAGGGGATGAAGCGCGGATTGCCCTGCATCAGCGCGCCGACGTTCTCTGCGTGGAAGCCATCGACGTCCTTTTCCGGAGAAATCGCTTCGAGCACGGCTTCCGAATCGAAGTGCTTCGGCAGCGGCAGCTGCACCAGGATGCCATGCACCGTGGGGTCGGCGTTGAGTTCTGCAATGCGCTTGAACACCACGGCCGGGTCGACGTCGGGCGCATAGACATCGCGCAGCGAACGCATGCCGGCTTTC
>CAJBYR010000172.1 GCA_903959855.1 uncultured beta proteobacterium | reverse complement strand
TTGCGATCCACGACGACAAGTTCCTGCCGCAATTCGAGATGATCGCGCGCTACATCCACGATGCGGGTGCCATGGCCATGCAGCAGATCCTGCACGCCGGCCGTTACGGCGGCATCGACCTAGGCTACTGCATCCAGCCGTCGGTGGTGCCGCAGACCCTGCCGCATTTCCGTCCGCCGCGTGAAATGACCAAGGAGCAGATCGCGGTCACGGTCAAACAGCATGCCGATGCCGCGCAGCGCGCCATCCGTGCCGGCTTCGATGCCACCGAGATCACCAGCTTCATGGGCTACCTCCTGGCCAACTTCAACTCGCGCTTCACCAACCAGCGTACCGACGAATACGGCGGCTCGGTACAGAACCGCGGTCGCTTCATGCGCGAACTGATCGATGCCATCAAGCAGGCCACGCCGGACAATCCCCTCTCCGTGCGCCTCAACGGCGCCGAGCTGATGGACAAGTGGGGCGGCAATACCCAGGATGAATCCTTCGAACTCATGCAGCAGGCTGTCGATTGCGGCGTGGACATGATCTCGGTCACCGTCGGCTGGCAGGAAGCGCCGGAGTCCTCCTTCGGCCGCGACGTCGAGCCCGGCTACTGGAACTTCCTCTCCGAAAAAGCCAAGAAGATGTTCCCCAACGTGCTGGTCGCCTTCGGCAACCGCCTGCCCGATCCGGCCATGGCCGACCAGTGCGTTAAGGACAACATCTTCGATTACTGGGAAGTCTGCCGCCCGCTGCTGGCCGACCCGGAGATGATCCACAAGGCCGCCGAAGACCGCATGGAGGAAGTGCGCCCCTGCATAGGCTCGCTCAACTGCCTGTCGCGCCTGTTCCGCGACCTGCCTTACACCTGCACCATGAACCCGATGCTCGGCCATGAAGTCGAGCCCGAGTACCACGTCACCGAGGCCACCGAGAAAAAGCGCGTGATGGTGATCGGCGCCGGCCCGGCCGGCATGGAAGCCGCGATCACCGCGCGCCGTCGCGGCCACACCGTGACCGTCTTCGACAAGGCCGACAAGATCGGCGGCAACCTCGCCGCCTATGCCGCCAACGATCTCGCCCGCCCGGCCGACCTGCAAAGCGTGATCGACTACTACGGCGTGATGGCGAAGAAGCTCGGCGTCGAAGTGCGGCTCAACACCGAGGCCAACGCCAAGTTCATGCGCAGCGTGCTGCACGAGTACGACGCCTGCATCGTTGCCGCCGGTGCCCGCACCGACCTGGAATCCTTCAAGTACATGCCGGGCAGCGAACTGCTGATCGACGCGCTGGAAGTCGCCCACGGCAGGAAGACGGTGGGCAAGCGCGTGGTGATGCTCGGTGGCGGCGCGATCGGCCTGACGATTTCCGAGTTCCTGCAAAAGGCCGGCCATGAAGTCACGGTGGTCGAGAAGGACAAGCGCATCGGTGGCGACATCATGCCCACCTTCAAGTGGCGACATACCGCCTGGGTCGATGAGCTCGGCATCAAGACGATCTGCTTGGCGCAACTGGTCAAGGTCACGGCAGAGGGGGCTACGGTAAAGACGGCCAAGGGCGAGGAGGTGTTCGTCCCCTGTGACAACGTCATCGTCTCCAGCCCGCGCCGCGCCAACCACGATTTGTTCTACGAGTTCCAGTGGATGATCGACGAACTGCACGGCGGCGGCGACGCCACGGTGCCGCGCGGCCTCGATGCCGCGATCCAGGAGGGATACAAGCTCGGCGTTCGGATCTAACGGGAGGCGGTCATGGCTTATTCGGCGCATGTCGATACTTTTACCCGCGATAGTCTGCCGCCGCCCGAGGCGCAGCCGGAGTTCCTGTTCGATCTGCCGGAACTGAAGTTTCCCGAGCGGCTCAACTGTTCCTGGCCGCTGCTTGACCAGCACGTGGCGGAAGGCAGGGGAGGGCGGGTCTGCATTCAGGCGCCGAATCTGCGCTGGACCTACGCCGACTTGCAGGAGAAGGCCAACCGCATCGCCAACGTACTGGTGAAGGACCTCGGTGTGGTTCCCGGCAATCGCGTGCTCTTGCGCGCGCCGAACAACCCGATGATGGCCGCCTGCTGGTTCGCGGTGATGAAAGTCGGCGCTGTCGCCACGGCGACCATGCCGCTGCTGCGCGCCAAGGAACTCAAGCACGTCATCAGCAAGGCGAAAGTCACGCACGCACTGTGCGACCTGCGCCTGGCCGAAGAACTCAAGCTCGCCGCCGCCGAGTCGCCCGACCCATCGTCGGAACTGAGGCACATCCGCTGGTTCAACGACGCCTCGGCCGACGGCCTTGAAGCGGCGATGGCGCAGCATTCCGCCGAATTCCGCAACGTCGATACCGCCCGCGACGATACCTGCATCCTCGCCTTCACCTCGGGTACCACCGGCCAGCCCAAGGCCACCATGCACTTCCACCGCGACGTCATGGCCTCCTGCGTCTGCTGGCCGCCTTACGTGCTGCGGCCGACGCCGGACGACATCTTCATGGGTACGCCGCCGCTGGCCTTCACCTTCGGTCTCGGCGGCCTGTTGCTGTTCCCGCTCGCGATCGGCGCCTCGACCGTGCTGCTGGAACAGGGCGCGCCGCAGGACCTGGTCGATGCCATTCTGAAATACAAGGCAACGATCCTGTTCACCGCGCCGACCTCCTATCGCGCCATTGCCGCCATTGCCGGGCCCTTGCGCGGCAGCACGCTGCGGAAATGCGTGTCAGCCGGCGAGGCCCTGCCGGCGGCGACGCGTGCGTTGTGGAAGGAGGCGACCGGCATCGAGATGATCGACGGCATCGGCGCCACCGAACTCATGCACATCTTTATCTCGGCCGATGAAAGGGACGCATTGCCCGGCGCCACCGGCAAGGTGGTGCCCGGCTACGTCGCCTGCATCATGGATGACGATGGCAAACCGGCGAAGACGGGCGAGATCGGCAAGCTGGCGATCAAGGGGCCCACGGGCTGCCGCTACCTCGCCGACGAACGCCAGGCCAGCTATGTGAAGAACGGCTGGAACTACACGGGCGACGCCTACGCGCTGGATGCCGAGGGTTATTATCACTACCACTCGCGCACCGACGACATGATCATCTCGGCCGGCTACAACATCGCCGGCCCCGAGGTCGAGGATGCCCTGCTGCGCCATCCCAAGGTCGCCGAGTGCGGCGTCATCGGCGTGCCCGACGAGGAGCGCGGCCAGGTGGTCAAGGCCATCATCGTGCTGCGTCCGGGCAATGATCCGACGCCCGAGACTGCCAAAGAGCTGCAGGACTACGTCAAGCAAAGCATTGCGCCGTATAAATATCCGCGCCAGGTCGAGTTCGTCGCCGCCCTGCCGCGCACCGAAACCGGCAAGCTGCAGCGCTTCAGGCTGCGCCAGCATTCTTGAGGAAATACCGATTAAGTCCGTTCGCGTTGAGCTTGTCGAAACGCGCGCCATTCGAATTAAGGGCTTCGACAAGCTCAGCCCGAACGGTAGGTAATTGTTCAGCGTTTCTTTAAACGAATTCCCGAGGAGAATTGCCAATGAAAACATTGCTACCGCCCGGCTGGCCGCTGGCCAAGGGTTACAGCCACGGCGTCATGGCCCGTGGGCAGATGGTGTTCGTCGCCGGCCAGGTTGGCTGGGACGAGAAGTGCGAGTTCCCCGGCGACGACATCGTCAGCCAGGCCGAGCAGGCGCTGAAGAACATCGTGGCGATACTGGCCGAGGCCGGCGCCAAGCCCGAGCACATCGTGCGCATGACCTGGTACCTCGGCAGCAAGGAGGAATACTGGGCCAAGCAAAAGGAACTCGGCGCCGTGTTCCGCCGCCTGATCGGCCACTACGGCGCCGCGATGACGGCGGTGCAGGTCGCCGGTTTCGTCGAAGAAGGGGCCAAGGTCGAGATCGAGGCCACTGCCGTCATCCCCGACTGATAGCGAATGGATGATGAGCGCTGGTTGCGCATCCTGGCGCGCCTGCCCGATGTCGAAGAGGCCGACGGGCCACCGCTTGCCGTGGCCTTCATCAGCAGCGAAGACCATGCGGCAAAGCGCGGGCAGGCATGGCTCTGGTGGCCGGGCAGCCGTGCGTGCGCCACGGGTCCGGTGGCCTTCGACGGCGGCTATCCGGCGGATTGGGGCCTGCTGCTGGTGATGAACGATCAAGCCATCGCAAGAGTCGGCGCTGACGGCACGGCGTGCATGGCCCACCTGGCGCGCCTGCTCGATATCAAGGCCTTCGTCTTGCGCCTGCGCGACGAACTGGATGCCTCGGGCGTGCTCGAATTCATTGAAACACTGGAACTGGCAACGCCCAAGCATTGATGACAATTGCAATGGAAGAGACTGAACAAATGTTCGGCGACATGAGCCTGTGGCAGTCCATGCTCGACCGTCAGCGTGAGCTGTTCGTCGAGATGGACTCCGGCTCGCGGCTCGGCTTCGTTTCGCGCGAGGCGTCGGGCATCCTGCCCGGCAAACATCGTGAAGGCGTGCAGGTGGTGACCGAGGTGCCGATGATGGCCTGGGAAGTCGAGAATGGCGGCATGTCGGCGCGCATCGAGCGCTTTGCCGGGCTTGCCGCTACCCGCGTCGACGTCCTGCTGGTGGCCGATCGCGAAGCCATGGAGACCATGCTCGCCGCGTTGGGCGGCGACATGCTGAAGACCATCAAGCAACTGATCCGGCGCGGCAACATCATGTTCTTCCTGTTCAAGAACAAGACCCAGTTGCAGGACGCCGGTTACGAGGATTTCCTCGAATCGCTGGGCCTGGCGTTTATCGGAGCGTGCCGGTGATCTTCTTCAATCCGCATGGCGCGCCGGAACTGGCTTGCGACCACTGCGGCTGCCGCTGGGTCGATCGCCTGAAGGGCAAGGCCTATTGCTACGAGTGCGGCGAAGAAGTGACCGACGAAGCGATCGCCGAATTCCAGGCCGCGGCGGTCGAGTACGCTGCCAAACATTCGCCACCGGCGGCCGGCTGAGACGAAGCGCCGTAGTGCGGGCGCCGACTTTCATTGGCCGGTGAAAAAACTCACCGGCTTTGGGTGCCTGTTTGTCCAGGCTCACCTCTCAAATTGCGGATCGTCGCGATGGGCGGCGGCAGGCTCTACGGTGCGACGATCGCGTCATCGGTGGTTTCGCCCCCTTCCGCCGCTCGCAACCATTTCAGCAAGGTGGCGAAGAGCGCGTCTGGCTCCACCGGCTTCACGATGAAATCATCGGCGGATTCAAGCCTGAAGTGCAACAGCGTTATGACGCGAGTGTAGCTGCTTCATGAAAACCTCGTGAGGCGTTTTGAAGCCGAGGCATTTTCTGGGGCGGTGATTGAGGCGGTGCATAGCGAAGGCG
>CAJBYR010000171.1 GCA_903959855.1 uncultured beta proteobacterium | reverse complement strand
GTGGAGGCCAGTGCGGAGCGGATGGTTGCGGAGGCAACGCAGCGGATGACCTGGGCGGCTTGCCTGAAGCGGTCGTTTTTGTTCGATGTTTTGGCTTGCCCGTGTGGCGGCCGGCGCAAGCTGGTGGCAGCGGTTCAGGACCGGGCGGAGGTCGAGCGGTTCCTCAAGCACCTGGCGCTATGGAAGCTGCCGGAGGACATCGTGGCGATCCGCGGTCCTCCCGATGAGTTGTACCCGGCCGAGCCGATCCCTGAGGCTGAGGGGGACGGCTGGGACCGGGGCGATGGGGACTGGGCCGCGTAGGCCAGGCAGGTCCGGGGCGTCGGGGGCGCGCTGGGCGGGATGCCTTTGTTCGGACAGCGAAAAATCGACACCTTGACGGGTGGATGGCGTGGGCGTAGACGCTTGGGCCGGCCTGTTGCGGCGGTTTCGGGGCGTCCGACGTCGCGGCGGGGCTGCTGGTGCGGGGCTTGACGGTTCGGGGTGGTGGCTTGCGTTTACTACCCGTACTAGCTCAGATGGTGAATTCTAGTTGTCGCCGGTGGTGGTTTCTAATTGTCGCACGGCAGACGGTCCTGCCAGCCCTTGCGTTTCAGCACTTTATCGATGCGCAGCACCGCGTCGTGCAGCGTCTCTTGCACGCGCATGGTGTTCAGCGGCTCAGCGGGGTGAAAGGTCGCCTGGCCGTCCTGCTCGGTACACACGCCGTCTGCCAGGAGCACATGCCAGTGGAGGTTGAGCTGGAGATTGCTCGACATTCTCTGCGTCACGCTGATCGCCGCGCCTTGCACCTGGCCGTCAAGACCTTGGGACCGGGCATCGCGGAGGTAGTGCTTGTGGATGGCCCGCATCAGCGCTTGGTGGACGGCGTTGCGGAGGTACTGCTGGCCAATGGCCTGCATTAGCATTTGGCGACCAAGACTGCGGAACTCAGCATACCCAATGGTAAACGCAGCAGGGGTAGGAAGGTAAAGGAGGAGGAGTGCAGAGGGGAACCTTTAGGACCGAAGGGGGCGGCAGCCCCCCGTCCCCACCGGAAGAGCCCGCAGGGCTCTTCCGAGCCCCGGCCCTTGGCCGGGCCACGTGGGGGCCCCTCTCTGGTTCCACCTTTGCAAAACTCTATTACGATTAGCAAATCGCCACCTCGGCCGGAGGCCGGAAAGACCTACGACTGGCCCGATGTCGGCGTTATAGCCCAGCGCGAGCTGACTACCCAGCACCTTGACCTGCGGCCAGCCGGTCCTCACCGCCCGGTGCAGCGCCCCCAGCTCGGGCTGCCTGCGCTCATAGACAAAGCCCGGCGCCGCCAAGTGATTGGCAGCAGGGAGGTCGAGCAGGAGTGGCGAAGGCGATCCCATCGCCAGAGTTATCGTTAGCTGGCAGAGAAAGCCGCGGGCAACGGCTGAAAGAACAGCGCCCGCTGGGGCGCGCAGGTCCCGATGGGCTAGGGGTCGTGCGCCCACCCATCAAGATGACCGGAACCTGATCGGGATGGACTTCTAAGCACTGATTCGGACATTGGATTCAGCGCTTGTTTTTTGTCACGCCAGTAATCGGTCTCGGGCGCGTAGACTTCAGCCGGCAGATCCGTTACGTGGTGCAGGATGCGCGCTTGTGCGTCTGCGACCGCCTGATTGTAGATCGCGGGACCTAGCTCAGTCAGCATAAAATCAAGAAGTTGGCCTGCCTTGAGGTCGCCGATGGGCTCAAGGTTCTCGTCGGCATAGCGGCGGATCGATCCGATCAAGCGTTGCCGTTCGGCCTTGTCGAGGGTGATGGGCGAAGCCGCTGTGCGCGATCGAACCGTCGACATGAATCCACCTGACGTAGCGGGAGTGTGCGGATTGCTAAAAAGCGACCGTAGCGAGACGGGTTAGAGCAGGGCGCACAGGCCTTTGTGACAGTGGCCATCTTGCGGTCCGCAGCGCAATCCGCCCCCGCAGAGGACGTCGCAGGGGTCGCCCACCTTGTCTGGCAGGGGGGCGCAGGTGCCCTGATTCGGTTGCGAAGTCGAAAACTTGCAGTAGTTGCCCGGCCCGCACATGTTGGGCGACGTGCACTTGCCACCGATGATGGACTGGGCCGCACATTTGTTGGTGTACCCGTCGCAAAAAGCGCCGGACTGACACAGGCTGTCCATGCCGAAGCAATCGGTGCCAACGGGGCCTGGCCCTTTGCAACTGGCTGGATTGGTACCGTAATTACAGACCGTGCCGCTAGCGCAATGGCCCGAGGGGCAGGGGCTGCCATCGCCCCCTGCGGGGAGGCAAGTCTTGGTCGCGGCGTCACAATTGAAGCCTTCGGCGCAATCGGGGTTGCCCCCAGCGAGGCAAGGCTGGCCCGCGGTCGGCGTAGGGACGCAAACGCCGGTTGTCGTGCAACTGAAACCGGGCGCGCATTGAAACGCGGGGCAGGCCTCGCCTGCCTTGGGCAAGGGCCTGCACAAGCTGCCGACGGTGTAATCGCAATACAGCCCTGCCTCGCACGTTTCGGGCATATTGCACGGACTGTTGAGCCCCATCTTGGGTCGGCAAATCTGCTGCAAGGGTCCGGGGACGCAGTAGTGGCCGGACGCGCACACATCGCTGACACAAACGCCACCGTCGGAGGTGGCGGCAACGCAAACGCCCCCAACGCAGGCGAAATCGGCCGCACATTGGTCTCCCGCCATGCATTTGCCGCCCGCGGCGACGCCCGTGATGCATGTATTATCGGGTCCGCACGCGAGGCCAACCTTGCACCCGTTGTCACTCGCGCAGTTGGCGCCTTGGCCACCGGGCGTGACGCAGGTGCCGGCTTCGCAGACGAGCCCGCCTGTGCAGCGATTGGCGGGCTGACACGGTTCGCCCAGTTTGGGCAAGGTTGTGCACGATCCCGTCTGGGGGTCGCAGACTCCCTGACCAGCGGCACACAGCAAGCCAGACGAGTAGGCACTGCACGATGCACCCAGCGAGGCGATGTCGAAGAAGAGGGATCGGCATGCGTCTGGCCGGTTGCGCTCGGACGGCTTCTCGCAGGTGGTGGCCAACTGGTCGAACCCGGCGATGCATTGGGTCGCCGCGGCCGCATCAAAGACGAGCGCGCCGATCGACACGCCACCGAGGTAGGCAACGATCGACTTTTCGCAGCGACCGCGCTGGATTTCGACGCAGGAGGCGGCGCCGTAAACGTCAAACGGGCAACCGCACGCGGTCAGGGCGGCGCAGGACTTGGCGGCCAAGGAGGGGCACAAATCCTTTTGCGCGAGGCTGGTTTGCGTGGTGTCTGCGCTGGCATCTGTCGTGGCGTCTGCAGCGGTGGCGGTGGCGTCGCTCGCGTCGCTGGCGGCGTCGCTGATGGCATCGGCCATTGCATCAACGGGAGGCGTCGCTTTCTCATCGCTGCAGCCGAAGTGTACGAGGCAAATGGCGATACAAACAAGGTAGGTTGGGCGATGCACAGGCGGGCTCCCTTCAAGATCGGTCTGGCTAGAAGTCTGCCCCATCGGGTCGGCCCCATCAAGTCGGGTCGCTGCGAGGGTGGTCCACGACGCGGTTGGCTAGCGTCAGGCGGATCGCGTACACTCAAAGACTTGGGCATTTCCCCGACGGCAGCCGGTGGTTCGAGCGGGCGCCGAGGATGCGTCAGGTGGACGTCGAGGCGCTGCTGGTGGATGCCATCGGGCGGATCGGTCGTCAGCTCGATCGGCATCTGGGCGGCGAGGACGACGACCGGGACCGGCTTGCAGAGCGCGATCCGGCGCTTGCGGCGTTGCTGAAGGCGGCGATTCTTGGACAGCACCGGTCGGAGCGGGAGCCGGCCGAGCCGCTGCGCATCGGCAAGGGTCCGGTACAACCGAAGCCGCACGGGCGGAATTGCGCGCAGGCGTTGGGGTTTTCGCTGCACGCCAATACCCGGGTCGGGGAGCTGAACCGGTCGGGATTGGAGAAGCTCTGCAGGTATGTCTGTCGCCCTGCGGTGGCGGCGCATCGGGTGGAGGAGACGCTTGACGGCAAGATCCGCATCACGCTGAAGAACGAGTGGGTCGGAGGTGTCAACGCGGTGGTGATGTCGCCGCGGGACCTGGTGCTCAGGCTGCTGGCGCAAATTCCTCTGCCTCGTCGTGCGTTGGTGCGGTATCACGGCTGTTTCGCCCCGGCGTCTCCGTTGCGGGCGCAGGTGGTTGCGGCGGGCGCGAAGGCTCCTCGGCGGCGCAAGAAGGCCCCAGCTGAGGGCAGGACGCCCGTGGAGGCCAGTGCGGAGCGGATGGTTGCGGAGGCAACGCAGCGGATGACCTGGGCGGCTTGCCTGAAGCGGTCGTTTTTGTTCGATGTTTTGGCTTGCCCGTGTGGCGGCCGGCGCAAGCTGGTGGCAGCGGTTCAGGAC
>CAJBYR010000170.1 GCA_903959855.1 uncultured beta proteobacterium | reverse complement strand
GTCGAGGGCCTCTGGGTCGGCGAGAAGGTCAGCTTTGCCGATCTCAAGGGTGTGGTCGCCGATTTCCTGCGGCGCTTCTTCGAGTCGGATGACATGAAGGTGCGCTTCCGCCCCTCCTTTTTTCCCTTCACCGAGCCTTCGGCCGAGATCGATGTCGCCTTCATGAGTGGTTCGCTCGAAGGCCGCTGGCTGGAGATCGCCGGTTGCGGCATGGTTCATCCGAATGTCCTGCGCTTCGGCGGCTTCGATCCGGAAAAATACACCGGCTTCGCCTTCGGCATGGGTCCCGACCGCCTGACCATGCTGCGCTATGGCATCAACGATCTGCGCCTGTTTTTTGAAGGCGACCTGCGTTTCCTTTCGCAATTCCGCTGATCATGCAATTTTCCGAATCCTGGCTGCGCAGCCTTTGCAATCCCGCGCTCTCGAACGCCGAGCTGTGCCATCTGCTGACCATGGCCGGCCTCGAAGTCGAGGAAAACGAGCCTGTCGCGCCCGAGTTTGCCGGCGTTGTCGTGGCCCATGTGCTGAGCGTTGAAAAACATCCCGACGCCGACAAGCTCAAGCTCTGCTCGGTCGATGTCGGCGAAGCGGCGCCTTTGCAGATCGTTTGCGGCGCACCGAATGTCGCCGCCGGCATGAAGGTGCCCTGCGCCCTCGTCGGCGCAAAATTGCCCGGCATTGAAATCAAAAAGGCCAAGGTTCGCGGCATCGAGAGCCACGGCATGCTCTGTTCGGCGCGGGAACTCGGCCTCTCGGAAGACCATGCGGGCCTGCTGCCGCTGGCCGCCGCTGCCGTCGTCGGCGAAGACATCCGCAAGCACCTGGACCTGGACGACCGCAAGATCACCATCAAGCTCACGCCGAATCGCGCCGATTGTCTTTCCGTACTCGGCGTTGCGCGCGAGCTCTCTGCGCTGACCGGCGCGGCTCTGATGGCTCCGGAGATCAAGGCCGTGGCGGCGGTGATCGACGACCAACGGGCAATCCAGCTCGACGCCCCGGCATCCTGCCCGCGCTACTGCGGCCGCATCGTCCGCGGCGTCAACGCCAACGTGCCGTCGCCGGAATGGATGAAACGCCGCATCGAGCGCAGCGGCATCCGCTCGATTTCCTTTCTGGTCGATGTCACCAACTATGTGATGCTGGAAATCGGCCAACCGCTGCATGCCTTTGACGATGCCGAACTCGCGGGCGCGATCCACGTGCGTTTGCCGACTCCCGGCGAAAAGCTGCTCCTGTTGAACGAGCAGACGGTGACGCCTTCCGCAGATACCGCGCTTATTGCCGACGACGAGAAGCC
Source organism: uncultured beta proteobacterium (assembly GCA_903959855.1). Classification (GTDB taxonomy): domain Bacteria; phylum Pseudomonadota; class Gammaproteobacteria; order Burkholderiales; family Rhodocyclaceae; genus Sulfuritalea. Next base: position 1,053 of record CAJBYR010000170.1, on the reverse strand, counting down.
GCTGGCCATGGCCGGCGTCATGGGCGGTGAGCATTCCGGAATCTCGGACGCGACGCGCGATCTTTTCCTTGAGAGCGCTTTCTTCCCGCCACTGGCGATCGCCGGCAAGGCGCGCGCGCTGGGCTTCTCGTCGGATGCCTCGCATCGCTACGAGCGCGGTGTCGATTTCGAATTGCAGCGCCGGGCCATCGAACGCGCCACGCAACTGATCCTTGAAAACTGTGGCGGCCAGGCCGGTCCGGTGGTGGAGGCGGCAGCGCCCGAGCACCTGCCGCAGCGCCGTCCGGTGACGTTGCGTTCCGCACGTGCCGCCCGGGTGCTGGGCATCGCGCTGCCTGAGGAGCGCATCGAGGCCATGCTGAAGAGCCTGGGCTTGCAGGTGGAGCGTGTCGCCGAGGGATTCCGCGTTACACCGCCGAGTTTCCGCTTTGATATCGAGATCGAGGAAGACCTGATCGAAGAAATCGCCCGCATCCACGGCTACGACAACATCCCCTCGGTGCCGCCCGTGGCGCGCATGGCGATGATGCCGGCCGGCGAATCGCGAAAGTCGGCGATGGCGCTACGGCGACAAGTCGCGACGCGCGATTATCACGAGGTCGTCACCTATAGTTTTGTCGAGGCCGCCTGGGAAGCTGACTTCGCCGCCAATAATTCGCCCATCGTGTTGGCCAATCCGATTGCCAGCCAGATGGGCGTGATGCGTTCGACCCTGATCGGCGGCCTGGTCGGCACGCTGGCGGCCAATCGCAAGCGCCAGATCGACCGCGTGCGCGTATTCGAGATCGGTCGCTGCTTCCGCCGCGAGGCAGGCGCCGGACCGGTAGATGGTTTTGCCCAGCCCCTGCGGCTTGGCGGACTCGCCGCTGGTCCGGCTCAGCCCGAACAATGGGGCGTCCCGACCCGGCGTGTGGATTTCTACGACGTGAAGTCCGACATCGAGGCCTTGTTCGCCCCGCGCCAGTTGGAGTTCGTCAAAGCCGCGCATCCCGCTTTGCATCCCGGCCGCTGCGCCGAACTGAGGCTTGAGGGTGTGGCCGTCGGTGTCATCGG
>CAJBYR010000169.1 GCA_903959855.1 uncultured beta proteobacterium | reverse complement strand
GATGCCGCCAAGGATCAGGGCGGCCATGCGGATGCGGCGCAGGGACAGCGTCATGATTTCCTGCCGCGCCTGGTCTTAACGCAAGGGACGGCGCTGGTCGATGAAGTCGCGCACTTTGCGCCAGGCCTGCCAGCCGACAAAGGCACGACGTCCCCAGCGCCACACGCGGCTGGGCTTGGCGACCAGCAGCGCGACGGTTGTGGCGACGACGATTTGCGGATGGGCGCGTAGCCAGTGCGCGGCGTCGACGGCGAGGTCGGCGCCGGCAAACGCCGGCCGCAAGCCGCCGGCATGGCGGGCGAAATCGCCGCGCAGCGTTTCTCCGTGGATCTGCAGACGCTGTTTCTTGAGCGCCAGTTCGAGCGCTGCCGGGTTCATCGCGGCCCTGCGGATTCGCCTTGCGCCAGCGCCTCGCGATCCCTGGCCAACTCGGCAAGGCTGCCCTTGAACAGGGTCGATCCGGCTCTGGCGTAGCTCATCGCCATCAACAGCGTGGCGATCCCGGCACCGAGGAACAGGGCGCTGAAGACGCCCAGAGCCAGCAGGCGGTGGCTTTCCCAGAACAGCACGGTAAGGAACACCGCAAGAAAAACCAGCCCGGCACTGAGGCAGATCAAGGCTACCGCGCCGTAGGTGACCAGCGACAGCAGCCGCAGCCGCTCTTCGGCCAACTCGACGCCGAGCAACTGCAGGCGGTTCTGCACCAGCGAAAGCGAGGTGCCGAACAGCCCTTTCAGCGATGCAAACAGACCCGCCCGGGAGGCTTCGCCGCCGGGGGTGCCGTCAGTCACTTCAGCGGCGGCCGATCAGCAGGCCGGCAATGAAGCCGATGCCGGCCGCGACACCCACGGAACGCCAGGGATTGTCGTGCACATAGTCGTCGGCGGCGCGACCAACCTGCTTGGCGTGGTCCACTACGGCAGCTTCTGCTTCGGCCAGCTTGATCTTGGCGGCAGCGAGGCGGTCGGCGGTGCGGGCGCGGATCTCGGCAATCTTCTCGCCGGCCTGGCCGGCGGTGGCACGCAGCAGCTCTTCGCTGTCGGCGATGACCAGTTTGACGTCGGAAATCAGTTTGTCCTTGGTGACTTCGCTCATGTCGCTCATGTTTCTCTCCTGAAATGTAGGGCTGAAAGCTTAAGGCTACCCATTTTGACACGCCGCCGCAATGATCGACGTCACATGACGTTGAATTCGTAGTCGACGGTCAGTGGCGCGTGGTCGGAGAAGCGCTGTGCCTTGTAAACCGCCACTTCACGTGCTGTGGCGGCGAGTCCCGGAGTGGCGATCTGGTAGTCGATGCGCCAGCCGACATTCTTGGCCCAGGCCTGGCCGCGGTTCGACCACCAGGTGTAGGCCTCGCCGGTAGCCTCGGGCAGTAGTTTGCGATGGACGTCCACCCAGCCCAGGTCATCGAATACCGATGTCAGCCAGGCACGCTCTTCGGGCAGGAAGCCGGAATTCTTCTGGTTCGGCTTCCAGTTCTTCAGGTCTTTCTCGGTGTGGGCGATGTTCCAGTCGCCGCAGAGCAGAACCTCGCGTCCCTTTTGCTTCGCCTCGTGCGCCAGGCGCTCGAGTTGCGGGCGGAACTGGTCGAGGAAGCGGAACTTGGCCTGCTGGCGCTCGTCGGAACTGGAACCGGAGGGCAGGTAGATCGAGACTACGGAAAGCTTGCCGAAGTCGGCCTGCAGGTAGCGGCCCTCGGCGTCGAACTCGGCGTTGCCGAAGCCCTCGACGATGCGGTCGGGCTCCCGCCGCGAGTAGATGCCGACGCCGCTGTAGCCCTTCTTTTCGGCGCAATGGAAGAACCCGGCATAGCCCGCCGGGGTGCGCAATGCCGGCGTCAGGTCGGGCAGCTGGGCTTTGAGTTCCTGTGTGCAAACGATGTCGGCATTGTGCTTGGCGAGCCAGTCGAAAACACCCTTGCTGGCGGCGGAACGGATACCGTTGAGATTCAGACTGAGTACTCGGAGCATGTGCCTGTGCATGTAGAATGAGCGCGATGAACGCGAATGCCGGACCGGATACCGGAACCTTGGCGGCCAGCGAGTTGAGCCGCGAGTTTATCGCCTTCGCCTGCGCGCTGGGCGTGTTGCGCTTTGGCGAGTTCAAGACCAAGGCGGGGCGTCTCAGCCCCTATTTTTTCAATGCCGGATTGTTCTGCGATGGCGCTTCGCTGGCGCGGCTCAGCGACTTTTACGCGCGCCGCATCCTCGGTGCCGGCATCGAGTTCGACGTGCTGTTCGGGCCGGCCTACAAGGGCATTCCGCTAGCTGCCGGGGCGGCAATGGCACTTGCGGGCCTTGGCCGCAACCTGCCCTACGTCTACAACCGCAAGGAAGCCAAGGATCACGGCGAGGGTGGCACCCTGGTCGGTGCGCCGCTCAAGGGCCGCGTGCTGATTATCGACGACGTCATTTCGGCCGGGACCTCGGTGCGCGAATCCGTCGAGTTGATCCGCGCTGCGGGGGCCACGCCGGTCGCCGTGCTGATCGCGCTGGATCGCCAGGAGCGCGGCCAGGGCGAACTGTCGGCAGTGCAGGAAGTCGAACGCAATTACGGCATCCCGGTGATCAGCGTTGCCAGCCTGACCGATTTGATCGATTATTTATCCGGCCATCCGCAACTCGAAACCAATCTTGCCGCCGTGCGCGCCTATCGTCGCAGCTATGGCATAGACTGACGCCCACGAAAACCCTCAGGGAGAACATCCATGCGCCTGCTTCCCGTCCTGCTGTTTGCTTCGTCCGCCCTGATCGCCGGAAGTGCTTCCGCGCAAGCGCGGATTTTCTGCTGCCAGGATGACAAGGGAACCAAGGTCTGCGGTGATTTTCTGCCCGCGGTTTGCCAGGGCCGTGCCTATGAGGAACGCGACAATCGCGGCTTCGTCGCCAAGCAGATCGAGGCACCGCTGACTGCGGAGCAGCAGGCGAGGCGCGATGCCGAGGCCGCGAAGAAGGCTGAGGACGCCAAGAAGGCCGCCGAGGAGCGCCGCCGTAACCTGGCGTTGCTGGCCACGTATTCCAGCGAGAAGGACATCAACTCGGCACGTGACCGCGCCCTGGCCGAAGTCGAGAAGAACCGGAAGCAGTCTCAGGGGCGCCTGGACGAAGCGAACAAAAAGAAAAAGAAGATCGACAGCGATCGCGAGTTCTACAAGGGCAAGGCGCTGCCTGAGGATGTCAAGGCGTCGGTCCGCGACAACGAGAAGGAAATCGCCGCCCAGTCGGCCGCCGTGGCCGCCAAGGTCAAGGAAGCCGAAGAGGTTCGCGCCAAGTTCGCCGAGGAGCGCAAGCGCTATCTTGAGCTGACCGGCAAGAAGAGCACGGAGCCTGCTGCGGATGCAGCAACGGCGGCGCCTGCAACTGGGGCGCCAGCTCCCGCAGCAGCGCCGGCGGCGGCCAAGCCCGCAGCCCCGGCAGCGACGCCGGTACCCGCACCGGCCGCCACCCCGGCCAAAAAGTAATCAGCCGCCGAGCTTCTTTTTCAGCAGGTCATTGACCTGCTGGGGGTTGGCCTTGCCCTTGGTCGCCTTCATGGCCTGGCCGACCAGGGCATTGAAGGCCTTTTCCTTGCCGGCACGGAATTCCTCGACTGATTTCTGGTTGGCGGTGAGCACTTCGTCGATGATTTTTTCGATCGCGCCGCTATCGGTGATCTGCTTCAGGCCCTGCAGCTCGATGATTTCGTCGGCGCTCCTGCCTTCGCCGTTCCACAGCGCCTCGAAAACCTTTTTGGCGATGTTGTTGGAGATGGTGTTGTCGGCGATGCGCTGTATCAGTCCTGCCAGTTGTGCGGCGGAGATCGGTGACGCAGCGACGTCCATGTCGTTCTTGTTCAGGCGCGCGGCGAGTTCGCCCATGATCCAGTTGGCCACGGCCTTGCCGTTGGCGGCGCCGGCGACAGTCACGGCCGCGACGTAGTAGTCGGCCATCGCGCGCGACGCGGTGAGGATCGCCGCGTCGTAGGCCGAGAGACCGTATTCCACCTGGAAGCGCGCCTGCATGGCTTGCGGCAGTTCGGGCAGGCCGGACTTGACCTCGGCGATCCAGCCGGCACCGATTTCCAGCGGCAGCAGGTCGGGATCGGGGAAGTAGCGGTAGTCGTGCGCGTCTTCCTTGCTGCGCATGGCGCGGGTTTCGCCGGTGTCGGGGTCGAACAGCACCGTGGCCTGGCGGATGGCGCGGCCTTCCACGATTTCATTGATCTGCCATTGCACCTCGAAGTCGATCGCCTGCTGCATGAAGCGGAATGAGTTGAGGTTCTTGATCTCGCGCCGGGTGCCCAGCGGCTCGCCGGGGCGGCGCACCGAGACGTTGGCATCGCAGCGGAAGCTGCCTTCCTGCATGTTGCCGTCGCAGATGCCGATCCACTGCACCAGCGCGTGCAGCGCGCGGGCGTAGGCCACCGCTTCAGCGCTGGAGCGCATGTCGGGCTCGGTGACGATTTCCAGCAGGGGCGTACCGGCGCGGTTGAGGTCGATGCCGCTCTTGCCGTGGAAGTCTTCGTGCAGCGACTTGCCTGCATCCTCTTCGAGGTGGGCGCGGGTCAGGTGCACGAACTTTTCCTGCTCTCCCTGGCGAATCGCCAACCCGCCGCCCTGTACCACCGGGATCTCGAACTGGCTGATCTGGTAACCCTTGGGCAGGTCGGGGTAAAAATAATTCTTGCGCGCAAAAATCGAACGCGGGGCGATGGTCGCACCGACAGCGAGGCCGAACTTGATGGCGCAGACCACGGCTTCGCGGTTGAGCACCGGCAGCACGCCGGGCAGGGCAATGTCCACGGCATTGGCCTGGACGTTGGGCTCGGCGCCGAAGGCGATGCTGCTGCCGGAGAAGATCTTCGACTTCGTTTGCAGCTGGGCATGGGTTTCCAGCCCGATCACGATCTCCCAACTCATGACAGACCTCCCGGCATCCGCGTGTGCCAGTCCGTGGCCTTCTGGTACTGGTGCGCGGCCTGCAGCATTTTCGCTTCGCCGAACCAACGACCGATGATCTGCAATCCGACCGGCATGTTGTTCGCGCCGAAGCCGCAAGGCAGCGACATTCCCGGCAGGCCGGCGAGGTTGGTGGAGATGGTGTAGATGTCGGAGAGGTACATCTGCACCGGGTCAGCGCTCTTGGCGCCGAAGGCGAAAGCCACCGAGGGCGAGGTCGGACCCATGATCACGTCGCAGCTCTCGAAGGCCTTTTGAAAGTCGGCGGCGATCAGACGGCGAATCTTCTGCGCCTTGAGGTAATAGGCGTCGTAGTAACCGTGCGAGAGCACATAGGTCCCGATCAGTATGCGGCGCTTGACCTCGGCGCCGAAGCCCTGGGCGCGCGACTTCGAATACATGTCGTTGAGGTCGCCGTACTCGGGGGCGCGATAGCCGTAGCGCACGCCGTCGAAGCGCGAGAGGTTGGAACTGGCCTCGGCCGGCGCGATCACGTAATACGCCGGCACCGACAAGCCGGAATTGGGCAGGCTGACCTCGACCGTGGTGGCGCCGAGTTTGCGGTATTCGGCGAGAGCCGTTTCCACCGCGGCGCGCACGTCGGCATCCATGCCTTCGCCGAAGAACTCCTGCGGCAGGCCGATGCGCAGGCCGGTCAAAGGCCGTTCCAGGTCGCGGCTGTAGTTCTCGGCAGGGCGTTCCAGCGAGGTCGAGTCGCGGGTATCGAAGCCGGCCATGGCGGTGAGCAGCAGCGCGCAGTCTTCCGCGCTCTTGGCCATCGGCCCGGCTTGGTCGAGGCTGGAGGCGAAAGCGATCATGCCGTAGCGCGAAACCACGCCGTAGGTGGGCTTCAGGCCCGTCAGGCCGCACAAGGCGGCCGGCTGACGGATCGAGCCGCCGGTGTCGGTGCCGGTAGCGGCCGGCGCCAGGCGCGCGGCGATGGCGGCCGCGGAACCGCCGGAGGAGCCGCCGGGAACGCGGGAACTGTCCCAGGGGTTCTTCACCGGGCCGAAATAGGAGGTCTCGTTGGACGAGCCCATGGCGAATTCGTCCATGTTGAGCTTGCCCAGGGTGACCATGCCGGCGTCGGTGAGCTTTTCCACGACATGCGCGTCGTAGGGCGAGATGAAGTTTTCGAGCATGCGCGAGCCGCAACTGGTGCGCCAGCCCTTGGTGCAGAAAATATCCTTGTGCGCCAACGGGATGCCGGTTAGCGGGCCGGCCGTACCGGCCGCCAGCGTGGCGTCGGCAGCCTTGGCCTGGGCCAGTGTCCGTTCGCGATCGAGGGCGATGAAGGCATTGAGGCCGGGATTGAGGCGGTCGATGCGGTCGAGGAACAGCATTGCCAGTTCGATGGCCGAGACTTTCCTCGCCGCCAGCGCGGCAGAGAGTTCGGGCAGGGACGAATTGATCATTCGATCACCTTGGGAACGAGATATAGGCCCGCCTCCGTCTCCGGCGCCACCGCCTGGAAATCAGCGCGGCGGTCGGATTCCGTTACCACGTCGGGACGCAGGCGCTGCACCACGTCGACGGCATGGGCCATCGGCTCGATGCCGGCGGTGTCGACGGCCTGCAACTGTTCGATGAAGCCGAGAATGCCGTTCAATTGCCCGCGCGTGGATTCGCGTTCGGCGGCAGAAAGCTCGATGCGGGACAAAAGGGCGATGCGGGAAACGTCTTCCGGGGTCAGGGACATGGCGGGGGATAGGCTGGCGGGTTCTGGCCGGCCCGCAACGGGGCCGGCATCGGGTCAAATCGGCAAGCGCGATAGGTTATCATATGCGACCTTTATGGCCGCTTCGGCCAGTCCCAGCACTGGAATTACATGTTCGGTTTTCTCCGCTCCTATTTTTCGAACGACCTTGCCATCGATCTCGGCACCGCCAACACGTTGATTTACGTGCGCGGGAAAGGTGTCGTACTCGACGAGCCCTCCGTCGTCGCCATCCGCATCGAAGGCGGGCCCAACGCCAAGAAGACCATCCAGGCGGTGGGCAAGGAGGCCAAAACGATGATCGGCCGCAATCCGAAAGAAATTTCGGTGATCCGGCCCCTGAAGGACGGCGTGATTGCCGACTTCACCGTGACCGAGCAGATGCTCAAGCAGTTCATCAAGCGCGTGCACGAGTCGCGCCTGTTCTCGCCCAGTCCGCGCATCATCATCTGCGTGCCCTCGGGCTCCACCCAGGTCGAGCGCCGCGCCATTCGTGAATCGGCGCTGGGCGCCGGCGCCTCGCAGGTCTACCTGATCGAAGAGCCGATGGCCGCCGCGATCGGCGCCGGCCTGCCGGTCTCGGACGCTACGGGTTCCATGGTGGTGGACATCGGCGGCGGCACCACCGAAGTCGGCGTGATCTCGCTGGGCGGCATGGTCTATGCCAACTCGGTACGCGTCGGCGGCGACAAGTTCGACGAGGCGATCATCTCCTACATCAGCCGCAACTACGGCATGCAGATTGGCGACAATACCGCCGAGAACATCAAGAAGACCATCGGCTCTGCCTTCCCGGGCGCTGAAGTCAAGGAAATGGAAGTTTCCGGCATCAACCGCGCCGAAGGCATTCCGCGCAAGTTCACGATTTCCTCCAACGAAGTCCTCGAAGCCCTGTCCGAGCCGCTCAACCAGGTGGTCAAGGCGGTCAAGGATGCGTTGGAAAAGACTCCGCCCGAGCTTGGCGCCGACATTGCCGAGCGCGGCTTGGTGTTGACGGGCGGCGGTGCCCTGCTGCATGACCTCGACCGCCTCCTGACCGAAGAAACCGGCTTGCCGGTGATCGTCGCCGATGATCCGCTGACTTGCGTTGCCCGCGGCTCGGGCATGGCCCTTGAAAAGATGGACAAACTCGGCAGTATTTTTGCCAACGAGTAAGCCCCGCACCCTGTAGCTTGCAGTCTGGCCCCGTGGCTGCGGCAAACGGGGTTTCCGGGGTCTTAAAACTTTTCCGAGGGCGCACCTGCCTTGATGTCCGTCGTTGGCCATGCACCGCCACCCTTTTTCAAGCGGGGTCCGGCGCCGCTCGTGCGGCTGGCCTTCTTCGTTTCACTGTCGCTGGTGCTGCTGGTCGCCGACTTGCGCTTCCATACCCTGGAATGGGCCCGCCTCGCGGTTGCTACCGCGGCCTGGCCGCTGCAGCGGGTGACCGGAATTCCGATCGACGCTGCCGGTGACGTTGGCGGCTACCTTTCGCGGCAACGCAGCCTGCTCGGCGAAAACGAGGAAATGCGCCGGCGGCAGCTCGGCACCGCCAACCTGCTGTTGCGTCAGGACCACCTCGAACAGGAAAACAAGCGCCTGCGCGCCCTGCTCGAGATGCGCGAGCGCCAGCCGGTGGAAGGGCGCATCGCGGAGATCCTCTATGCCGCGCGCGATCCTTTCTCGCGCCGGGTGATCATCGACAAGGGTAGCCATCAGGGCATCGCACCGGGACAGGCCGTCGTCGATGACATCGGCGTCATCGGGCAGGTGACGCGAGTGTTCCCGCTTACCTCTGAAGTGCTGCTGCTGACCGACAAGGAACAGGCGATCCCGGTCGCGGTGCAGCGCAACGGCCTGCGCGCGGTGCTTGCCGGCGCCGGCGCCGGCATGATGGAACTGCGCTTCCTGGCGGCCAACGCCGAAGTTCAGGTCGGCGACATCCTCGTCACCTCGGGTCTTGACGGAGTGTACATTCCGGGCCTGCCGGTGGCCAAGGTGGTCAAGATCGACCGCGATAGTTCCTACTCCTTTGCCCGCATCATCTGCGCGCCGCTGGCGGGTGTCGAACGACACGGATTGGCGTTGGTGCTCGGCGGGCGCACCGCCCTGCCGCCCCAGCCGGACGACGTGCCTGCCACTCCCGATCAGCCGACCCGCGGCAAGCGGGTAAAGAAAAAGGTTCGCTGATGCAACCGACACATTCGTCGCGCCGCATACTTTTACCGGTCAGGAACTGGTTCATCGTCCTTACCTTGTTCCTGGCGCTGGTGCTGAACCTGGTTCCCTTCGGCCGCTTTCCCGGTATTCCAGACTGGGTGGCACTGGTGCTGGCCTTCTGGTGCATCCATCAGCCGCTCAAGGTCGGCATGGCGGCCGGCTTCCTCCTTGGGCTGGCGATGGATGTCGCCGATGCCAGTATCATGGGTCAGCATGCGCTGGCCTACGTGCTGCTCGCCTTCGTCGCTGCGGGTTGGTCGCGCCGGGTGCTCTGGTTCCCGTTGGCGCAGCAAGCGCTGCACGTGTTGCCTATGCTGCTGGGCATGCAGCTGGTGATGCTGGTGACGCGCATGATCGCCGGCGCCGAGTTTCCCGGCGTGCTCTGGTTCCTCTCCAGTTTTACGGCAACGCTATTGTGGTATCCGATCACCTACGTGCTGCTGACGCCGCAGTTCCAGCCGGAGGACAAGGATGTGCACCGGCCGATATGACCACAGAGCGCATATTGCCGTCGGCGGATCCGTCATTCCGGCGTAAGCGGTAAATGGAGTTCAAGAATCCCCAGGAAGAGCTCGAACGTTTTCGTTCGCGCCTGGCGTTCGCCGGCGGTTTCGTCCTGTTCTGCTTCTCCCTGCTGTTCATCCGCTTTGTCTGGTTGCAGATCGTGCAGCACGATTACTACCAGACCCGGGCCGAGGACAACCGCATCTCGCTGGTGCCGATCGTGGCCAACCGCGGTTTGATCGTCGACCGCAAGGGCGAGGTGCTTGCGCGCAACTATTCGGCCTACACGCTGGAGATCACGCCCTCGCGTGCCGGCAACTTGGAAAAGACGATCGACGGCCTCGCCGAGGTGATCGAGATTGAAGCCAAGGATCGACGGCGCTTCAAGAAGCTGATGGACGAGAGCAAAAGCTTCGAGACCCTGCCGATCCGCACGCGCCTGACCGATGAGGAGGTGGCGCGCTTCATCGCCCACCGCTATCGCTTTCCCGGCGTCGAGATCAAGGCGCGCTTGTTCCGCCAATATCCCGGTGGCGCCTTTGCCTCCCACATCCTTGGCTACATCGGCCGCATCACCGATGCCGACCTGGAAAAGATCGAGGCCAAGGAAGAAGACGCCAACTACCGCGGCACTGACCACTTCGGCAAGACCGGCCTTGAGCAGCGCTACGAGTTCGACCTGCACGGCGTCAGCGGCCACGAGCAGGTCGAGGTTGATGCCGGCGGCCGCGCCGTGCGGACACTGACGCACACGCCGCCGATCGCCGGCAACCAGCTGACATTGACCATCGATGCCGAGCTGCAGCGCATCGCCGAGCTGGCTTTCGGCGACCGTAGGGGTGCGATGGTGGCAATTGAACCGTCAACGGGGGGCATTCTGGCCATGGTTTCCGTGCCCAACTACGACCCCAACCTGTTTGTCGATGGCATCGACACGCAGAGCTGGCGCGAGCTCAACGAGTCGCCGCAGAAGCCGATGGTTAATCGTGCGCTCAACGGCGCCTACCCCCCGGGGTCGACCTTCAAGCCCTTCATGGCACTGGCGGCGCTGGAGCTGGGCAAACGGCGTCCGGAGCAGGCCATTTCCGATCCGGGCTTCTTCAATTTCGGCGGGCATCATTTCCGCGACGACAAGAAGGGCGGCCACGGCATGGTGGACATGTATAAATCCATCGTGCATTCCTGCGACACGTATTACTACATGCTGGCCAACGACATGGGCATCGACAACATCTCTGCGTTCATGGGCAGCCTGGGCCTGGGTCAGCGCACCGGCGTCGATATCGAGGGCGAATCCAAGGGCGTGCTGCCTTCGCAGCAGTGGAAGAGGGAACGCTTCAAGAAGCCCGAACAGCAGAAGTGGTATGCCGGCGAGACGATCTCGATCGGTATCGGACAGGGTTACAACGCCTATACGCCGATCCAGCTGGCGCAGGCGACGGCAACCATCGCCAACAACGGCATCATGTTCCGGCCCCACCTGGTGAAGTACGTCACCGATACGCGCAGCGGCGAGAAGCGCCTGATCGAGCCGGAACCCCTGCGTGACCTCAAACTCAAGCCCGAACACATCGAGGTGATCCGCCACGCCATGATCGGTGTGAACAAGGAAGGCACCGGCGCGCGCGCCTTCGCCGGCGCCGAGTACGTCTCGGCCGGCAAGACCGGCACCGCCCAGGTGTTTTCCTACAAGGGCGCCGAACACAAGACAGAAAGCATGGCGGCCCACCTGCGCGACCATGCGCTGTTCATCGCCTTTGCACCCGCCGACAAGCCGACCATCGCGCTGGCGGTGCTGGTCGAGAACGGCGGCTTCGGCGCCCAGGCGGCGGCGCCCATTGCGCGCCTGGTGCTGGATTACTACCTGCTGGGCAAAAAGCCCAAGGCGCCGGCACCGGCAGACGAGGATGCTGTCGAGGGAGACGAGGAATGAACCGGGGATTCGGTCTCGCCACGCTGCGCGGCTGGGGACAGAAGCTGGTCGCACCGATTGACGGCCCGCTGATGCTGATCTCGGGGCTGCTGGTGCTGCTGGCCATCGGGATCATGGGCAGCGCCTCGCCGGATCGCCTGAACGCGCAGCTGGTGAACGTCGCGGTGGCGCTGGTCATCATGCGCGTCCTGGCGCAGATCCCGCCACAGCGGTTGATGCATCTTGCCGTGCCGATCTACCTCGCCGGCATACTTCTGCTCATTGCTGTGGCCTTGTTCGGGGACATATCCAAGGGCGCGCGGCGCTGGCTCAACCTGGGCTTCATGCGCATCCAGCCATCGGAGCTGATGAAGATTGCCATGCCGCTGCTGCTGGCCTGGTTCTTCCAGCAGCGCGAAGCGATGCCGCGCATGCGCGATTACGCCGTCGCTGCCGTAATGCTGCTGCTGCCGGTGGGGTTGATCGCGCGCCAGCCCGACCTTGGCACGGCCATCCTGGTGTTTGCTGCCGGCTTCTACGTGATCTTCTTCGCCGGCCTGTCGTGGAAGATCATTGTCGGCCTCGGGCTTGCCGGTGTTGCCGCCATGCCGCTGGCGTGGAACCTGCTGCACGACTACCAGCGCCACCGCATACTCACGCTGCTCGATCCCGAGAAAGACCCGCTGGGCAAGGGTTTTCACATCATCCAGTCGACCATCGCCATCGGCTCCGGCGGCATCTTCGGCAAGGGCTGGCGTTCCGGTACCCAGGCGCAGCTCGAGTTCATTCCCGAACGGCATACCGATTTCATCTTCGCCGTGTATTCCGAGGAATTCGGCCTGTTCGGCAACCTGATTCTGCTGATTCTCTACGCGTTGTTGATCGGCCGCGGCCTGATGATCGCAGCCAATGCCGCGACCTTGTTCTCGCGTTTGCTGGCCGGGGCGGTGACCATGATCTTCTTCACCTACGCCTTCGTGAACATGGGCATGGTCTCGGGCATCCTGCCCGTGGTCGGCGTGCCGCTGCCGCTGGTCAGCTACGGCGGCACCGCACTGGTGACGCTGTTCATCGGCATCGGCATCCTGATGTCGATCCACGGTAATCGCATGCTGGTGCAGAAGTGAACGCCCGCCCCCCCCAACCCCCTCTCACGAGGGGGAGCCTGCAAGCTCGCTGCGCTCGTGGGTCACGCGGTGCGTCGGAGTGCGGTAGTCACGTTTGTTCGCTCCGCGAACGGGCCGTCTTGCCTTGGGGCGGCCCGGCGGCAAGACTGCTCAGCATTTCGCTGATTCCCCTGCTGCTGGCGGGCTGCGGTACGCAGGCGCCGCGTCCGGCGAACGAGCGTGGCGAAGCCCCGGCCGCCGCCGTAACGCCAGCGGCGTCCGCAAGGGATACCGCCCCCGGCTCCGCCGGAGGCATAACTTCCGCGGTGGCAAAGAAGTCAGCGTCGCCAGTGAAGTTCGGCGGCGGCTACAAAGACGACGGGCCCGGCGACAACCCGCCGGATGTCGATGCGATCCCGGATGCCGTGCCCAGGGCGGAGCCCTTGCACCGCTTTGCCAACAATCCGTATTCGGCGCTCGGCCGCGACTACGTGCCGCGGCGCGAGCTCAGGCCCTACACCGGGCGCGGCATCGGTTCCTGGTACGGAAGGCGCTACCACGGGCAGAAGACCTCCAGCGGCGAAATTTACGATATGTACGCGATGACGGCGGCGCATCCGATACTGCCGATCCCGTCATACGTGCGCGTAACCAATCCGGCCAACGGGCGCTCGGTGGTGGTGCGCGTCAATGACCGCGGACCGTTCCACGCCGGCCGCGAAATCGATCTGTCATGGACCGCCGCTGCCAAGCTGGGCTATGTCGGGCAAGGCAGTGCGATGGTCGAGGTTGAAAGCGTTCTGCCTGGGCAGGCGCTCGCTGCCGCACCTCTCCAGGCGCCGCCCGCAAGGGATACCGCCCCCGGCTCTGGCGGAGGCATGACTCCGGTGCGTCCGCCCGAAGACGATCCGATTGCCAGGCTCGCCGCCGCCGAGCCTGAGCCGCCCTTGCCCCAGGTGCAGGATGCGCGCGGGCATTTCCTCCAGCTCGGCGCATTCGGCAATCGCGACAACGCTGAAAGTTTGCGGGCGCACCTGGCACGCGAACTGGGCGAGCTTGCGGGCAAGTTGGCGGTGCGTTCCGACGGCAAGCTGTTCCGTGTCCAGCTCGGCCCCTGGCCTGACGCAGCGGCTGCCCAGCTCGCCGGTGCGCGCCTGCGCGACACGCTGGGCATGAACCCGGTCGTCGTGCAGCGCTGAACGGCCCGCCCGGTGGCCTGATTTCGGGCCGGCTTTATCTCGCGGGATACCGTTCCGACGGCTGCGCGTCGGGACATATCTCGCGGGATACCGTCCCGACGTCTGCGCGTCGGGACATATAATCCACCGCCTTACTTTCCACGATTCCTCGATGCGTCTCTTTCCCGCGATTGTTGCCCTGTTTTTCACCGTCGCCGCACATGCCCAGGTGCTTCCTCCCCCTACGCTAAGCGCCCGCGCCTGGCTCCTGATGGACTACGCCAGCGGTCAGGTGCTGGCCGCCCAGGAACCCGACCTCAAGCTCGAGCCGGCCTCGCTGACCAAGGTGATGACCACCTACCTCGTCGCCGAGGCCTTGCAGCAAAAGCGCCTGTCGCTGCAGCAAACGGTAACGGTATC
>CAJBYR010000168.1 GCA_903959855.1 uncultured beta proteobacterium | reverse complement strand
TCCGGCCAACCTGAAGTGGAACGAGATCGGCGCCGACATCGTCATCGAATGCACGGGATTTTTCCTGACTAAGGAAAGCTGCCAGAAGCACATCGACGCCGGCGCCAAGAAGGTCGTGCAGTCCGCACCGTCGAAGGACGACACGCCGATGTTCGTCTATGGCGTCAATCACACCAAGTACGCCGGCGAGGCCATCGTCTCCGCCGCGTCCTGCACCACCAACTGCCTGGCCCCGGTGGCCAAGGTGCTGCACGACACCTGGGGCATCAAGCGCGGCCTGATGACCACCGTGCATGCCGCCACGGCGACGCAGAAGACCGTCGATGGCCCCTCGAACAAGGACTGGCGCGGCGGCCGCGGCATCCTCGAAAACATCATTCCGTCCTCGACGGGTGCTGCCAAGGCTGTCGGCGTGGTGATTCCGGAACTCAACAAGAAGCTCACCGGCATGTCCTTCCGCGTGCCGACCTCCGACGTGTCGGTGGTCGACCTGACCGTGGAACTGGTCAAGGAAGCCTCCTACAAGGAGATCTGCGCGGCGATGAAGGCCGCCTCGGAAGGCTCGATGAAGGGCGTGCTGGGTTACACCGAAGAGAAGGTGGTTGCCACCGACTTCCGCGGCAGTCCGCTGCCCTCGACCTTCGATGCTGACGCCGGCATCGCACTGGACTCGACCTTCGTCAAGGTCGTAGCCTGGTACGACAATGAGTATGGTTACACCTGCAACATGCTGCGCTTCGTCGAACACGTCGCGAAGTAGGCATCAGGGAGACCCGCAATGACGTTCAAGCGCCTTACTGATTTCGACCTCGCGGGCAAGCGCGTCTTCATTCGCGCCGACCTCAACGTGCCGGTCAAGGATGGCAAGGTCACTTCCGACGCGCGCATTACCGCGTCGATGCCGACCATCGAGTTCTGCCTCAAGGCGGGAGCGAAGGTGATGGTGACCTCTCACCTCGGTCGTCCGGAAGAGGGTGTTTACGCCGAGGAGAACTCGCTGAAGCCGGTGGCCGATGTCATGGCCCAGAAACTGGGCAAGCCGGTCCGCGTGGTCCGCGATTGGGTCGATGGCGGTTTCGATGTAGCGGCCGGCGAGGTGGTATTGCTGGAGAACTGCCGCTTCAACAAGGGCGAGAAGAAGAACGTCGAAGCGACGGCCAAGAAGTACGCCGCGCTCTGCGACCTTTTCGTCATGGACGCCTTCGGCACCGCGCATCGTGCCGAGGCCTCGACCTATGGCGTGGCCCAGTTCGCACCGGCGGCCTGCGCCGGCCTGCTGGTAGCCGAGGAACTCGAAGCCCTGCACAAGGCGCTGGCGAACCCGGCGCGGCCCATGGTGGCCATCGTCGGCGGCTCCAAGGTGTCGACCAAGCTCACGGTGCTTGAATCGCTCGCCGACAAGGTTGACCAGATGGTGGTCGGTGGCGGCATTGCCAACACCTTCCTCAAGGCCTCGGGCAAGAACGTCGGCAAGTCGCTGTGCGAGGATGATCTGGTGCCGACGGCACAGGCGCTGATGAAGAAGATGACGGCGCGTGGCGCCACCATCCCGATTGCGGTCGATGTCGTCTGCGGCAAGAAGTTCGACGCTGCCGAGCCGGGCGTGCAGAAGGATGCCGGCGCCGTGGTTGACGACGACATGATTTTCGACATCGGCCCGAAATCGGCGCAGGAACTGGTCGACATCATCATGAAGGCGGGCACCGTGGTCTGGAACGGACCGGTCGGCGTGTTCGAGTTCGACCAGTTCGGCGAGGGCACCAAGGCCATCGCCATGGCCATCGCCACGACCAAGGCCTTTACCCTGGCCGGCGGCGGCGACACCATCGCGGCGATCCAGAAATACGACATCTACGACAAGGTCTCCTACATCTCGACCGCGGGCGGCGCCTTCCTCGAGTACCTGGAAGGCAAGGTCTTGCCCGCCGTGGCCATGCTCGAGCAACGGGCCGCAGGATGACCGCTACCCACAAGCGCTCGACCAAGATCGTCGCCACGCTGGGCCCGGCGTCCAGCAGCATCGAGCGCATGCTGGCCCTGGTGGCCGCTGGTGTCGATGTCGTACGCATCAATTTTTCGCACGGCACGGCGGACGACCACCGCAAGCGCGTCGACGCCCTGCGAGAGGCTGCCCACGAAACCGGGCGCACCGTGGGTGTCATGGCCGACCTGCAAGGCCCCAAGATCCGTATCGGCAAGTTCGCCGCCGGTCCGGTGCAGATCAAGGCCGGGCAGGAGTTCATTCTCGACGCCGGCTGTACTGTGGGTGACGAAAGTCGTGTCGGCCTCGACTATCCCGACCTGGTCAATGACGTACGGACCGGCGACGTGCTGCTGCTCGATGACGGTCGCACGGTGTTCGACGTGCTGCAGGTGCAGGGCAAGGAGATCCGCTGCCGCAATCGCCACGATGGCGAACTATCCAACAACAAGGGCATCAACAAGCAGGGCGGCGGCCTTACCGCGCCGGCACTGACTGCCAAGGACATGGAGGACATCCGTACCGCAGCGAGCCTCGGCATCGACTACGTGGCGGTATCCTTTCCCAAGTCGGGCGACGACATGCGCCTGGCCCGTGCGCTGCTGAGTGCGGCGGGTTCGAAGGCGCTGCTGATCGCCAAGATCGAGCGCGTCGAGGCCATCGAGAACCTGAACAACATTCTCGAAGCCACTGATGGTGTCATGGTGGCGCGCGGCGATCTGGCGGTCGAAGTCGGCGACGCGGCGGTACCCGCACTGCAAAAGCGCATCATCCGCACCGCACGCGAGTTCAACAAGTTCGCCATCACCGCGACGCAGATGATGGAGTCGATGATCCACAGCCCGGTGCCGACGCGGGCCGAGGTCTCCGACGTCGCCAACGCCGTGCTCGATGGCACTGATGCAGTGATGCTCTCCGCCGAAACGGCAACCGGCGACTATCCGGTGCAGACGGTCGAGGCCATGGCGCGCATCTGTGTCGAGGCAGAGAAGTCCTCGGATTTCCCGCTCGATACCCATTTCCTGAATCGTGTGTTCACGCGCATCGACCAGTCGATCGCCATGGCAGCGCTGTTCACCGCGCATCACCTCAAGGTCAAGGCGATTGCCTCGCTGACCGAGTCCGGTTCCACAGCCTTGTGGATGTCGCGGCTCAACACCGGGATCCCGATCTATGCACTGACCCAGGAAGTGCGCACACGCTACAAGGTGAGTATTTTCAAGGGAGTATTTCCGGTGATGGTGCCGCAGAGCGGCCACGACCGGGACCAGGTATTGCGCGACGCGGAGGAGGCCCTGATTGCTGCCGGCGCCGTCGCCGTCGGTGACCTGATCGTGCTGACCATCGGCGAACCGATCGGCAAGTCCGGCGGCACCAATACCATGAAGATCGTCAAGGTCGGCGAGCACCGTTCCAACCAGTAGCCGCCATCCATTCACGCAGAGTTCATTACTCAGGAGATATCCATGCCACTCGTATCCATGCGCCAGTTGCTCGATCATGCCGCTGAAAACGGCTACGGCCTGCCTGCCTTCAACGTCAACAACCTGGAGCAGATCCAGGCCATCATGGAAGCCGCGCAGGAAACCAACAGCCCGGTGATCATGCAGGGCTCGGCGGGCGCCCGCAAATACGCCGGCGAGCCTTACCTGCGCCATCTCATCGAGGCGGCAATCGAGACCCACCCCGACATCCCGATCGTGATGCACCAGGACCATGGCGCCAGCCCGTCGATCTGCATCCAGTCGATGCGCTCGGGCTTTTCCAGCGTGATGATGGACGGCTCGCTGATGGAGGACGCCAAGACCCCGGCGAGCTTCGACTACAACAGCAAGGTGACCCGCCACGTGGTGGACATTGCCCACGCCATCGGCGTCTCGGTGGAAGGCGAACTCGGTTGCCTCGGTTCGCTCGAATCCGGCATGGGCGAGAAGGAAGATGGCCATGGTGCCGAGGGCGTCCTGTCGCACGACCAGTTGCTGACCGATCCCGATGAGGCCGCAGAGTTCGTCAAGGCCACCGGCGTTGACGCGCTGGCGATTGCCATCGGCACCAGTCACGGCGCCTACAAGTTTACCCGGCCGCCCACCGGGGCCGTGCTGCGCATCGACCGCATCAAGGAAATCCACGCCCGCCTGCCCAACACCCATCTGGTGATGCACGGCTCAAGCAGCGTGCCGCAGGACTGGCTCAAGATCATCAACGAGAACGGCGGCGACATGGGCGCGACCTACGGCGTGCCGGTCGAGGAAATCGTCGAAGGCATCAAGAACGGGGTCCGCAAGATCAACATTGATACCGACTTGCGCATGGCCTCCACCGGCGCCATCCGCCAGTTCATGAACAAGGACCGCAAGAACTTCGATCCGCGCAAATACCTGGCCGAGGCGCGCAAGGCCATGAAGGCCGTTTGCAAGGCCCGCTATGAGGCTTTCGGCTGCGCGGGGCAGGCCGCGAAGATCAAGGTGATGTCGATGGATGGGATGGCCGACCGCTACAGGAAGGGCGAGCTCAATGCGATCGTGAAGTAGGCCGGATTTTGGAGTAAAGTCTCAGGCCGCCGGGCGTTCCCGGCGGCTTTTTTTCTGGTACGGCAATGGACATTCGTTCACACACTTTCGACCGCCTGCGCAAGGTTTTCAGCGGTAGCCTCGATGTCGTCGAGTACGCCGGCCTGATGGTGATCGCGATTGCCACCACGATCGCGATGTACCAGGAGTCGATGGTCATGATCGAGGCCAAGCGTGTGGCACTGGCCGACCTGCTGCTGATGTTCCTCTACCTCGAGGTATTGGCGATGATCGGTCAGTACTTCAAGTCCGGGCAGTTGCCGGTGCGTTTCCCGATGTACATCGCCATGGTGGCACTGGCGCGTTACCTGATACTCGACCTCAAGGAAATGAGCGAGTGGCGCATGCTGGCGGTTGCCGCGGCGATTTTCCTGTTGACCGTGGGCGTGCTGGTCATACGTTACGGCCACGTTCGTTTCCCCTATCGCGAAGACGCCGATGCCGAGTCGGGCAAGGCGTACGTTCGCGAGTAACCTGCCGAGCGCACCATGCCCATCGTCGCCACCCCCCTGCTGTTCGAGTCGAGTATCCAGAGCTTGCCGCTGCTAGGCCGCGGCAAGGTCCGTGATATCTATGGCGTGGGCGAAGACAAACTGCTGATAGTCACCACCGATCGCCTCTCGGCCTTCGACGTCATCCTGCCCGACCCCATTCCCGGCAAGGGCGCGGTGCTGACCGCTGTAGCGAATTTCTGGTTCGGCAAGCTGGCGCATGTGGTGCCCAGCCAGCTTACGGGTATTGATCCGGAATCCGTGGTTTCCGGCGCGGACGAAAAGGCGCAGGTGCGCGGCCGTGCCTTGGTGGTGAAGCGCCTGAAGCCGCTGCCCATCGAGGCGGTGGCGCGTGGCTACCTGATCGGCTCGGGCTGGAAGGACTACCAAGCGACCGGTGCGGTCTGCGGCATTCCACTGCCGGCCGGCTTGCAGATGGCACAGCAGCTGCCGGAGGCGATTTTTACCCCGGCGACCAAGGCCGAAGCCGGCGACCATGACGAAAATATCAGCTATGCAGCCGTCGAAAAGCTGATCGGCGTCGATCTGGCGAAAACCGTCAAGGACACCACGCTGCGCCTTTACCGCGAAGCCGCTGCCTTTGCCCGCGTGCGCGGCATCATCATCGCCGACACCAAGTTCGAATTCGGTCGCGACGACGAGGGTCGCCTGCATTTGATCGACGAAGTGCTGACTCCCGATTCCTCGCGCTTCTGGCCGGTCGATCGCTACAAGCCGGGAAGCAGCCCGCCCAGTTTCGACAAGCAGTTCGTCCGCGACTACCTGGAAACCCTGGACTGGAACAAGACGGCGCCCGGGCCTACGCTGCCGCCGGACATTGTCGAGAAGACTGCGGCCAATTACCGTGAAGCCCTGACGCGCCTGACCGGAGTGCAGGCAAATTAAACCGGCGATGAGCGAGGGCGACGCCGTGGCATCAGCGCCGTCCGCAGGGGATACCGGCCCCGGCTCCGCCGGGAACATAACTCTTGTCCGGGTGCGCCAGATCGGCTTCGGCGCGCCGCTGGCGTGGCTGGGGCGCGGCTGGAAGGACATGTGGCGCCAGCCGGGTCCAAGCTTGTTCTATGGAGTCGCGATCGCCGTTACCGGTGCCGTTATCCTCGGCATTACCGCGGGTTTCCCCTACCTGTTTGCCGCCGCGATCACCGGTTTCCTGCTGGTGGCACCGATGCTGGCGGCCGGGCTTTACGAACTTTCGCGCCGCTACTCGACTGGCGAACCGGCAACGCTGGTCGATTCCATGCTCGCCTGGCGGCGCAATCCTTCCGGTCTGGTCGGCTTCGCGCTGCTTTCCATCCTCGCGGGTACGGTCTGGCAGGTGGCGTCGGTGGTGATCGTGGCCCTGTTCTACAAGGGCCCGGCCATGGCGCCGATGGCCATGATGATCGAGGTGCTGGTCAATCCGCAGCATTACCTGCTGTTCTTCATCTACATCTGCGCCGGCGGCTTCCTCGCCGCCCTGGTATTTGCCATCAGCGTGGTGTCGATGCCGATGCTGGTCGATCGGCAGTGCGATTTGCTGACCGCGCTGTCCACCAGCATCAATGCCGTGGCCGAGAACCCCTTGCCCCTGGCACTGTGGGCGATGATTCTGATGGTGCTCACCGGCCTAGGCTTTGCCACCGCGCTACTGGGCTTGATCCTGTTTCTGCCCTGGCTGGGCCACGCCAGCTTTCACGCCTACCGCGACCTGGTCGAGTAGACCAGCGCCCGACGGGGTGTCCCGCCCCTTGTATGGGCAGCGTTCCGCCCCAACCTGAAGTTTTACCGCCTACTACTGGACCGATATGAATCCATTGCTCGACTTTTCCGCGTTGCCCCGCTTCGATGAGGTCACGCCGGAGCACGTTGCCCCGGCCATTCGCCAACTGATAGCCGAAAACCGTCGCCTGATCGAAGACCTGATCGCCCCGCAGACGCCGGCTACCTGGGACGACTTCGTCCAGCCCATGCTCGACACCGGAGAACGCCTGTCCCGCGCCTGGGGGATTGTCGGTCACCTGCATTCGGTGAACGACGTGCCCCCCTGGCGCGAGGCCTACAACACTCTCCTGCCCGAGGTATCCAGCTTTTACGCTGAACTGGGCCAGAACCTGGCGCTGTTCGCCAAGTTCAAGCAATTGTCGGAAGCGGGCGAATTCCCCGGATTATCTGCGGCGCGTCGCCGCATCATTGAGAACGACCTGCGCGATTTCCGCCTTTCCGGCGCCGAATTGCCGGAAGACAAAAAGCCGCGCTTCAAGGAAATCCAGGAGGAGCTTTCCGCGCTGGGCGCGAAGTTCTCCGAGAACCTGCTCGACGCCAACAATGCGCATGCTGAGTGGATCGACAATGAAGCTGACCTGGCCGGTCTGCCCGAGGATGTGCGCGCCGCGGCGCGCGCCGCTGCCGAGAAGGACGGCGAGGTTGCCAAACGCGCAGGCTGGAAATTCACCCTGCATGCCCCCTCCTACATGCCGGTGCTGCAGTTCTGCGATAACCGGGGCCTGCGCGAGCGCCTGTATCGTGCTTACGCCACCCGCGCTTCCGAGTTTGGCAAGGCCGAGTGGGACAATGGTCCGCTGATCGAGAAGATCCTCGCCTTGCGCGACGAAGAGGCCAGGATGCTGGGCTATGCGAGCTATGCGGAGGTGTCGCTGGCGACCAAGATGGCGGACTCGGCGTCCCAGGTCACCGCGTTTCTGCGCGACATGGCGAAAAAGGCGCGGCCCTTCGCCGAGCGCGACGTCGTAGAGTTGCGTGAGTTCGCCAGCCAGGAACTTGGCCTGGCGACACTGGAAAGCTGGGACATCGCCTGGGCTTCGGAAAAACTCAAGCAGCAGCGCTACAGCTTTTCCGACGACGAGGTGAAACAATACTTCCCGGAGCCCAAGGTGCTCGCCGGGCTGTTCCGCGTCATCGAGTCATTGTTCGCGGTCAAACTGCAACCGGATACGGCGCCGGTCTGGCATCCCGATGTGCGCATTTACCGCATCGAGCGCGAGGGGCGGTTGATCGGCCAGTTCTACCTTGACCTCTATGCCCGGGACACCAAGCGCGGCGGTGCCTGGATGGACGACGCAATCACCCGTCGTTGCACCGAGGTCGGGGTGCAAACACCGGTGGCCTACCTCAACTGCAATTTCCCGGCACCGGTCGGCGACAAGGCAGCAACCTTCAGCCACGACGATGTGATTACCCTGTTCCATGAGTGCGGTCACGGCTTGCATCACCTGCTGACCCAGGTTGACGAACTGCCCGTGTCCGGCATCCATGGCGTCGAATGGGACGCTGTCGAGCTGCCGAGCCAGTTCATGGAAAACTATTGCTGGGAGTGGGATGTGTTGACCGGGATGACGGCCCATGCCGAAACCGGCCAGCCGCTGCCGCGGGTACTTTTCGATCGCATGATCGCGGCAAAGAACTTTCAGAGCGGCATGTTCACCCTGCGCCAGGTCGAGTTCGGCCTCTTTGACCTGCTGGTGCATGGCGAACCTGCCGGTCGTCGCGGCTTCATGGAACTGCTGGCCCAGGTGCGGGCCGAGGTGGCCGTGCTGTTGCCACCGGAATGGAATCGTTTTCCGCAGAGTTTTTCACATATCTTTGCCGGTGGCTACGCGGCCGGCTACTACAGCTACAAATGGGCCGAGGTGCTGTCGGCCGACGCCTACGAGGCCTTCGAGGAGGCTGCCAGGAATTGCGGAACGACGATGGACGCAAAGACCGGCGAGCGTTTCTGGCGCGAAATCCTGTCGGTTGGCGGCTCGCGTCCGGCGCTGGAATCGTTCAAGGCATTTCGCGGTCGCGAGCCGCTTCCGGATGCGCTGCTGCGGCACAGCGGGATGGCCGTGGTTGCGTAATTCGGCCGCCTGACTCGCTGCGGCGTGGACGGTCGTCCTCAGCCTGGCTAGCTCGCGCGCACCAGGCTGCCGAATTCGCGATCAAGCAGCGCCGGGTCGCCGCTGTTGAGTTCCACCAGGCGCCGCAGATGGGTAATGCTGTCCAGATCGATCGACTTGCAGCGCAAGCCGATCTGGCGACCCTCGACATGCATTACTTCCGCCCACATGCCGATCGTGGCATCGGGAGCGAGCTTGAGCGAAATCTGGCATTCCTCGCCGGGTTTGCCACTCCACGCTGTGCTGGTTTCCAGCAATGCACCCTTGAGGGAAATGTCCTGCAGTTGTGCAGAAGTCTCGCCATGATGCGTGGTCAGGCGCACCGGCGAGCGAAACACGGCCCGCCAGAAGCTGCGCCGTTCAGAAGCCTGTGTCACAAAAATTCTCCTTGGGCTGCTTTTTGCTGAAATCGATGCCGCTGAAAAATTTCTGCAGCGGACAGAGGGCCTGCTTGCTGCAATGATGCTCTCGCGCGCATTCGGTCTTGGTCTGGTCCAGCAGGACCATTTCACCGCATACCGGACACGGGGCTACAGGCGAATCGAACATGATGCACCTCCTTCATTTCTGGTCGGCACCCCTCCTCTTTTTGATTATAGACGGCCGCCCTGCTCGGGTATCATCGCCGCATGAAGATCGCCACATGGAACGTGAATTCTCTCAAGGTGCGCCTGCCCCATCTGCTGGACTGGCTGGCCGCCAACCCGGTCGATGCACTTTGCCTGCAGGAAACCAAGACCGAGGACAAGGGCTTTCCTTTTGCCGAGTTGTCCGCCGCCGGTTACCATGCCGTGCACAACGGGCAGAAGACCTACAACGGTGTCGCCATCCTCTCGCGATCGACGCCCCAGGACGTCCGTTTCGACATTCCCGGTTTTGCCGACGAACAAAAGCGCGTCATCGCCGCCACGGTGGACGGCGTGCGTATTGTCTGCGCCTACATGCCCAACGGCCAGGCGGTCGGCTCGGACAAATACGACTACAAATTGCGCTGGCTCGCCGCGCTGAACACGTCGCTGCGCGAGGAGCTCCAGCGCTGGCCCCGACTGGCCCTGCTGGGCGACTACAACATCGCGCCCGAGGATCGAGACGTGCATGATCCGGTGGCCTGGAAAGACCAGATCCTCTGCAGCGAACCGGAGCGTGCCGCATTCCGCGAATTCGTCGGGCTGGGATTGGCCGATGCCTATCGCCTGTTCGACCAGGCGCCGAAAAGCTATTCCTGGTGGGACTATCGGCAGATGGGTTTCCGCCTCAACCGCGGTTTGCGCATTGACCATATCCTGCTTTCAGCGCCACTTGCGAGCGTGTGCCGTGCCTGTGTCATCGACAAGGCGCCACGCAAGCTGGAGCGTCCGTCCGACCATGCACCGGTGGTTGCCGAACTCGATCTGCCTGCCGCATGAAACTTGTCGAGCTGGTTGCGCTCTACCCCGTGCTGGGCAAGCTGCCCGGTGCCCTGCAGCAGCGCATCGTCGATGGCATGCAGACCATGACGGTGGCGCCGGCGACCACAGTGTTCGACGAACATCAACCTTGTCGCGGTTTTCCCTTCGTGCTCGAGGGCGCGATTCGCGTCGTCAAGTTGAGTTCCGGTGGCCGTGAACTGCCGCTCTACCGGGTGCTGGCGGGCGAAAGCTGCATCATCAGTTCCAGCTGCCTGCTCGGGCACGCCGATTACAACGCCCGTGGCGTGAGCGAAGGGCAGACCACGCTGGCCCTGCTGCCGCGCCCCTTGTTCGACGAGATGCTGGCGGTCGCGCCATTTCGCGAGTTCGTCTTCCTGCTGTTTTCCGAGCGCATGGCCGAACTCATGCAACTGGTGGAGGAAGTGGCTTTCCGCAAGCTCGACCAGCGCCTGGCGGCCCTGCTGCTGGGCAAAGGCCGCGTGGTGCATGCCACCCACCAGCAACTGGCCGACGAACTCGGCAGCGTGCGCGAAATGGTCAGTCGCTTGTTGAAGGGCTTTGCCGAGCAGGGTCTGGTGAAGCTGGGCCGCGAGCAGGTCGAGGTGCTGGATGCATCAGGTTTGCGCAAATTGGCCTCTGTGACTTAGGTTACATTCAGGCGCCGCGGCAAATGCTGTAATGCTCCCACCCTAACCAAACCCAAGGAGCACACCATGAAACTCAACGTTGGCGGCATCGACCGCGTTCTTCGTATCGGCGCAGGTCTCGGACTGGTCGCCTGGGCGGCTGTTGGCGGCCCCGTATGGGCCTGGATCGGTATCGTGCCCCTGGCTACCGGCGCGATCGGCTTCTGCCCGGTCTATCCGCTGCTTGGCATGAACACCTGCCCGATGAAGAAGGAAGCCTGAGTTTCGGTTTCCGCCCCAGGCGCCGCGCCCCGAACTGGTGGCGCGGCGTTTGTGTTTTTGGCGGTGCGAGTGTCGCCGTCGCTCAGAACTCGAGACCAAGATTCACCGAGTCGAAGGTCTGGCGTCCGCCGGAGCTTGCGGCGGAAAAGAATTCCTCGCTGCGTTTGACGCGAGTCAGCGAAACCCGCAGGGCACCGTAGCGCAGGCTGAGCCCCAGGCTGAGGTCATAGACATGCGGGCGCCGGCGCACGCTGGGGCTGTCCCTGAAGACCGTGCCGTCGAGAAAGATGTTGTGCGCGACCAGCCGGTGGTCAACGCCGCCGAAGGCATACCATTCAAAGCGTTGCGCGCGACCCGGCTCAAGCTCGCGGCGTGCGTTCTGCAACATCGCGCCGCCAGGTTCGATGGTATCGGGGCCGAAGCCGGTCATGTTGCGTCCCACGCGCAGCAGTCCGCCACCGCGCGCCAGGGTCATGACCGTGCCGACGGTGGCGCCGCCATGGGGAATTGCCTCGATATCGAGGCCCGCCGCGCTGCCCAACGGGTACTTGCTCTTGGCCATCCACGAAACCAGAAAGGCCGGTTCGTTGGGCAGCTGATGATGCCAGCCCTGGGGCTGGGGCGAGCCGATCAAGCGGTGCCAGCCGGAATGGATTTCCTTGCCCAATGCCGATGGACCGACCAGGCCGAGATCGACCTCCACCGTGTCGATACGGTTGTCGCGCGTGCGCTGCGCCACGCCGCCGAGGTAAAGCCAGGCGGCCCAGGGCCGGTCCTGGGTCTGCGCCTGGCTGATCGTGATCGATCGCGGCGTGTACAGGTTCTGGCCAAGAAAGAGTCCGAGATGTACCTTGCCGCTGGCTTCCGGAGCAATTTGCCGGAGCACTTCGGCGGCAGGTAGCTGGAGCAGGTCGAAGCTCATGCCACCGCCGAATTTGATGCCATTGGTGTAGTAGCGATCGGTGCGGGCAAGCATGTCGTTTTCGATGAAGAGCTGAAACTCGCTGCCTTCCGGCAGTCGCTGGACAGCCATTGCGACTGGCGGCAGTATCGCTAGCAGAAGCAGCAGGATCTGGCGGAACATGGGCTTTCTCGGCGCGGAATCAGGGTGGTGTCGGATTATCGCGCAGTACCATCAACCGGACTATTCAGCCAGTGCAGCACGCCGCGCCCGGTAGCGCGCCCGCTGGCCATGCAGGCAGTAAGCAGGTAGCCGCCGGTCGGCGCCTCCCAGTCGAGCATTTCGCCGCAGCAGAACACGCCAGGCAAGTCGTGCAGCATGTGCATCTCATTCATGGCGGCAAAGTCCACCCCGCCTGCGCTGCTGATCGCCTCGTCGAGCGGGCGTGGAGAATCCAGCCGCAGCGGCAAGTCCTTGATCAGCGAGGCGAGTCTGGCCGGTTGTTCGAGGTCGCCCGGCGGCGCCACTTCGCGCAACAGCGCGGCCTTGATGCCGTCGATGCCGCATTTGCGCCGCAGGTGGTTTGCCAGGCTGTCGCGGCCGCGCGGCCGTTCAAGGTCGTGCAGCAAGCGATCCGGCGCGCGTGCGGGCAGCAGGTCGAGCCGCAGAATCGCGCTGCCGCTCGAATCGATGCGGTCGCGCAATCCGGCGGAAAGGGCGTATATCAGACCGCCTTCGAGGCCATGAGCGGTGACCAGGAACTCGCCCTCCCGCGGTGTGCCCCTGTCACTCGCATCCCCGATCCAGGCGGCGACGTTCTTTACCGGTTGTCCGGCATAGCGTTGCCGCAGGTGCGTGCTCCAGGCTACGTCGAAGCCACAGTTGGACGGTTTCAGGGGCTGCACGGTGATGCCCCGCGTTTCGAGCAGGGAGACCCAGGCGCCGTCCGAGCCGAGCCGGGCCCAGCTGCCGCCACCCAGCGCCAGGACGCAGGCATCGGCACTCACGGCGGTGTCTCCGGAAGGCGAAGCAAAACGCAGCGTGCGACCGTCCGGCATCCAGCCGCACCAGCGATGCCGGGCGTGAAAACGAACGCCTGCTTGTCGCAGGCGATGCAGCCAGGCACGCAGCAAGGGTGCCGCCTTCATTTCCGCGGGGAAGACTCGCCCCGAACTACCGATGAAGGTTTGAATGCCTAACTGATGAACCCACGCACGCAGCTCAGTCGGACCGAAATCGGCAAGCCAGCGGGCGACATGGTCCTGGCGGGCGCCGTAACGGGTGACAAAGCGATCAGGCGGCTCGGAGTGAGTCAGATTCAGACCGCCGCGTCCGGCCAGGAGGAACTTGCGTGCCACCGAGGGCATCGCATCGTAGAGATCGACTTCAACACCGGCCTCGCTGAGAACTTCCGCCGCCATCAGCCCGGCCGGGCCGCCACCGACCACGACCACGTGAGGCTTCTGCGGCTCAGCGGTCACCGCTGTCGGCAAGAAAATTTGCGAGCCGGACGTAATCGGCTACGGGTATGTCTTCGGCGCGTGCCGTCGGCGTGATGCCAAGGGCCGCAAGCGGCGCCTCGGCGATCAGGTCGCGCAGCGTGTTGCGCAGCATCTTGCGGCGCTGGGAAAACGCTGTGGTGACGACGCGGGCGAAAAGCTCGGGCTTGCGCGCCGTAGCGTTAGCGCCGACTTTCGACATATCCACCGGGATCATGCGCACGATGGCGGAGTCGACCTTGGGCGGCGGATTGAAGGACCCCGGCGGCACGATGAAAAGCCGTTCCATGTGATAGTGGTACTGCAACATCACCGAGAGTCGACCGAAATCCTTGCTCCCGGGTTCCGCCACCATGCGGTCGACGACTTCCCTTTGCAGCATGAAGTGCATGTCATACACCAGCGGCGCAAATCCGACCAGATGAAAAAGCAGCGGGCTGGAAATGTTGTAGGGCAGGTTGCCGAGGATCTTCAGCCGTCCGTCAGCTTTCAAGCTGCCGAAATCGAACGCGAGGGCGTCGCCTTCATGGATGGTGAGCTGCTCCGGGGGGAAGCGCTGGCGCAGGCGGGCAATCAGGTCGCGATCGATCTCGACGACATGCAGGTGCTCGATGCGCTCCAGCAGCGGCGCCGTAAGCGCGCCGAGGCCGGGCCCGATCTCGACCACGGTGTCACCGGCGCGCGGCGCGACGGCATCGATGATCTTGCGGATTACGCCATCCGAGACGAGGAAGTTCTGCCCGAAGCGCTTGCGCGCGGCGTGCCCGTCCACGGTCTTCATTTGGTGGGCGCCGTTCCTGCCGGCATGCCTTCATGAAACAACATCAGGGTTGCGGGCTCCATGGCGATCCAGGATTCGTTGTCGGTGAGCGGCAGGGTGGCGATCACCGCAACGCGGTCCTCGGGCTTGGCGATCGCGCTGAAATCGACGCTGACGTCCTGGTCCTTGAGATGGGCGACGGCGAACGGTGCCTGACGGACAATGTATGAGAGCTTGGTGGCGCAGTGGGCATACAGGCAGTTGCCGTTGCTGAGCAGGAAGTTGAATTCGCCGTGCCCGGCGATCTCGCGCGTGATGCCGGTAAGGAATTCGAACATGGGGCGGCGCAGGGGCATGGCGTCACCGAACTCGGCGCGCAGGCGCTGCAACAGGTAGCAAAACGCAAGCTCTGAATCCGTATCGCCGACCGGGACGAAGCTGCCATTCAGCGCCGGAGCAAAATCCTTGAGGTTGCCGTTATGGGCAAAGATCCAGTAGCGACCCCACAGTTCGCGCTGGAAGGGGTGCGTGTTCTCCAGGGCGATGCGGCCCTGGGTAGCTTTGCGGATATGGGCGATGACGTTCCTGGAACGTATCGGATAGTGGCGCACCAGCTCGGCTACCGGCGACTGCGCGGACGGCGCGGCGTCGAGAAATACGCGGCAGCCGAGGCCCTCGAAGAAGGCGATGCCCCAGCCGTCCTGATGTACGTCGGTGAGGCCGCCACGGGTGCGAAAGCCCTCAAAGGAAAAGCAGATGTCGGTCGGGACATTGCAGTTCATGCCCAGCAGCTGGCACATTTAGCCATCCCCCCCTCCCCCTTCCCGAGGAAGGGGGTGATTGCGGTTCGCCGGCTGTGCCGGCTCCGAGTTTTGACCGGGCCGCGCGTTCCGTCGTGAGGCCATGTCGATCGCGGCATCGATGGCGGCGAACAGGCTGGTCGGTGAGGCCTTGCCGCTGCCCGCCAGATCCAGTGCGGTGCCGTGGTCCACCGAGGTACGGATGACGGGCAGCCCGAGCGTGACATTGATGCCCTCGTCGAACGCCGCATACTTGAGCACGGCCAGGCCCTGGTCGTGGTACATCGCCAGTTGGGCATCGGAGCCGGCGAGGACGTTGCGCGTAAACAGCGTGTCGGCCGGTAGCGGACCGATCAGGTTCATGCCCTCGGCGCGGAGCATGTCGACCACCGGGGTGATGATCTCGATTTCCTCGCGGCCCATGTGGCCGCCCTCGCCGGCATGGGGATTGAGTCCGGCGACGAGGATGCACGGCCGGGCGATGCCGAACTTGGATCGCAGGTCGGCATGCAGAATCCGCAGCGTGGCCTCCAGCTCCGCCCGGGTTATCGCAGCGGGGACATCCTTCAGCGCCAGATGGGTGGTTGCCAGGGCCACGCGCAAACCGGCGCCCGCGAGCATCATGACGACGCGTGGTGTGGCGGTATGGTCGGCAAGATATTCGGTATGCCCGGTGAATGCGATTCCGGCGTCGTTGATGACTCCCTTGTGCACCGGCGCCGTGACCATCGCCGCGTACTCGCCCGATTGACAACCGGCCAGGGCGACGTCGAGCAGATCAAGCACATACGCTGCGTTCGCCGGGTCGAGGCGACCCGCTGATGCAGGCTGGCGCAGCGGGATATGACGGATTTCAATGCGCCCGGGGTCCAGCCCCAGCGCTGCGGCTCGCGTCGCGATGAGATCCCGGTCGCCGAGCACCACCAGGCGCGCATTCCAGGTTCGTTGCGCCAGGCACAGGCAGATGTCAGGCCCGATGCCCGACGGCTCGCCCGAGGTAACTGCGATGGTGGGTTTAGCGGTCTTCGAGGCGGTATTCGACATAGGCGCGGTCGCGCATTTGCCGGACCCAGTCCTGGTAGGCCTCGTCGGCCTTGCGGTCGCGCAATACCTGGCGAGCGGCCAGGCGTTGGCGCTCCGCCGTGGCGTCCTCGGTACGGCGCTCAAGCACCTGGATCAGGTGAAAGCCGAAAGGGGACTGGATGGGCGCGCTGATCTGGTTGATCGTCAGTGCGTCCATGGCCTTTTCGAATTCGGGAACGGTGTCGCCCTGGTAAAGCCACCCCAAGTCGCCCCCTTTCGCGGCCGAGAGATCGTTGGAGTTCAGGCGCGCGAGTTCGGCGAAATCGGCGCCGTTGTCGAGGCGCTCCTTGATCGCGACCAGTTTGCGCTGGGCCTCGGCTGCCGACACCAGTTCATTGACCTTGATCAGAATGTGCCGCGCCCGTGTCTGCTTCAGGGAGGAGGGTGCCTTGGCGGCAGAGTTTCCGTGCAGTTCCAGCAGCTTGACGATGTGGAATCCGGCCGGGCTGCGCAGGATGTCGCTGAGTTCGCCAGGCTTGAGCTTCTTCACGGCGTCGGCATACAGCGCGGGCAATCGATCGAGGGGACGCCGGCCCATCACGCCGCCGGTGAGTCCGTCGGGTGCGTCAGAGAAGCTCGCGGCGACCTTGGCGAAGTCCTCGCCGCGCCGCAGTTGGTCGAGCGCCGATTTCGCGCGCGCGCCGATACGCATCAACTGGTCGGGGGTGGCTTGCTCGGGAACGCGAACAATGATGTGGGAGATGTTGGCTTCGATTGCGTCAGCACTTCCCTGGTCCGGGTTGGCAAGGTAATTGTCGATTTCCCCGTCCGAGACAACAATGCGGCTTTCCACTTCACGATCGCGCAGGCGGGAAAGGACGATCTCTTCCCGGATTTCCTCGCGGAACTTTACCCAGGCGACTCCGTCCTTTTCCAGGGCGGCGCGAAATTCGGGCAGTGAAAGCCTGTTGTTGTCCGCGATACGGCGCATTGCGGCATCGAGTTCGATATCCGATACACGCAACCCGGTTTCCTTGGCGAATTGCAATTGCACCCTGTCGGTGATCATGCGCTCGAGCACCTGACGCTCAAGAACGTCGCGGGCCGGCAGTTGCGCGCGCTGGCCCTGCAATTGGCGCTCGACGGCAGCGACCCGGTTGCGCAGCTCGAATGCGGTGATTACTTCGTCATTGATGACGACAACCACGCGGTCGACTTCCAGCGGCTGGGATCGGCGTGTCTGTGTCTGTGCCTGCGCCGGGAGCAAAGCCATTGCGGCAATAACAACAAGCAGGGCGGATGTGATGTTCATTGCGCCAGGAGTTGGCTATCCGCGGCCTGTTGGTTGATTACACCGTAGCCGGGAACATTGCGTTTGAGGATGTCGAGAGGGTTCGAGCCGACCTTTGCAAACCCGTTCAGCTCGAGCTGGAAGAAGAGCGCGGTGTTGGATTGCTGCGTCAGTGTCGCAAGACGTTGCATGACCACGCGGCCAACCCAGCATCCGCCATCGAACTCGAGACCGGCGACCGACTCGATCATGCGGCGATCCTTGGTCGAGTAGTTGAAGCGACCGACCGCGTGCCAGCCGCCGAATAGCGGCCACTGTCCCGAAATGTCGATCTGTCCGAGCTGGTCACGAGAATAGCGGTATCCCGCGTTGATCACTTTGCCGACTTCCGGTTGGTAGCGGCCGCCGACGTTGAGGCGCTCCATGCGGCTTAGCTGCGGGTTGTACTGGACCCCGACGTCGCCGTAGGTCTTGGGCAGCAGCCGTCCGGAAAGCGATGCAAGGAAGTCGGTTTGACGGTCGCTGCGCAGTACCTCGCCCGGCAAGCCCACTTTTTGCGTGCTGAAGTAGAAGCGCTGGCCGAATGCGACGCGCAGGCTTTCCGCGCCGGTTTGCGGATCGATCAGACGCGAGGTCAGCATCGCTGTCGCCTGGTTTGCGTCACCGATGCGATCGCCGCCGCCATAACGGTTCTCACCGAAGATCTGCGCGAAATTGAAATCCGTTGCCGCAGTATCGAATACCGGAATCAGGCGCTGATCGCGTTCCGGTACGTACAGATAGTAAAGGCGCGGCTCGAGCGTTTGAGTCAGTGAATTGCCGAGCCAGGAAACCTCGCGCTCGAAAGTGACCGAAGAGTCGAGGCTCACAATGGGAACATCCCGCGTGAGCTTGGTCGGCACGCCCGGGGCCTGACCATCAAGTGTGTAGCGGGTGGAATGCACCCCGATCTTCGGCGTCAGGCTGAAGATTTCGGTTTGCAGGGGCAACGACAACTGCGGGTACAAGGTGAAACGTCGTCCCTGCACCAACGCGGGGTTGCGGAAATTCACATGCTCGCCGCGGAACGCAAAGTTGAGCCCGAGCGGCAGATCGCCGCGATTCGCGTCGACGGTCACCTGCGGCAGGCGTCGATAGGGTTCCGCGACTCGCGGCAGCGACGGATCCTGGAGGGTTTGGTAACTTTGGGCCAACAGGTTGGCAGACCACCAGCCGCCGCTGTAGCTCAGCGTGCCCTGGCGCAGCAGATTGGTTTGCGCGATTAC
>CAJBYR010000167.1 GCA_903959855.1 uncultured beta proteobacterium | reverse complement strand
CTGCGTGCCGGTCCATATGTCCAAGTCCGCCAGCCAAATGCTCCATGTATTCCTCAAATCGCTGACTCGCACTCATCACTCCTCCGGAATCGATCGAAGAAGTGCCCACAATACATTGTTTTTAATGACACAGTAAGATTAATGACCGACATCAGGTGCTGGGCCGAGGCGTCGATGGTGTCGAGGCGTTTTGCCTGTTTGCTGGTCACCCCTTCGCGGCGCAGGATATCGGCCATGCCGATGATGCCGTTCATCGGGGTGCGGATTTCGTGGCTCATGTTGGCGAGGAAGGCGCTCTTGGCGATGTTGGTGGCTTCGGCGGCGTCCCTGGCATGCTCCAGGTCAATTGTGCGCTCCTGGATCTTTGCTTCCAGACCCGTCCGGTAGTCCTCCAGTTGTCGCTCGGCCTGTTTGCGCTCGGTGATGTCGCGCATCACGCCGGTAAAGAAGTGCCCCTGCGGGACCCGCCAACGGGCCAGCGACAATTCCAGCGGGAACACGCTTCCATCCTTGCGCAATCCGAACAGTTCAACCGGCTTGCCCATGACGTGGGATTCGCCTCCGGCCGACACCCGCGCCATGCCCTTGAGATGCAGATCCCGGAAGCGCTCGGGCATGAGGCGCGTCAGCGACTGGCCGATGACCTCGTCTGCCGTGTAGCCGAAGATGCGTTCGGCGCCAGTGTTCCATTTGACGATCATGCTTCCGCTGTCGGCTGTAATGAAGGCATCGTGGGCGGATTCGGACACGGCGCGGAACAGGGCCTCGCTCTCGCGGAGTTCTGCTTCTGCCGCCACGCGCGCGGTGATGTCCAGGCAATGTCCCACGTAGCCGACAAACGTTCCGGTGCTGTCATGGCGCGGGGCGCCATCATTAAGCAGCCAGCGATATTCTCCGTCATGGCGGCGCAGGCGGTAGTTCATGCTGAATGCTTCGCATCGTTCGAACGCCGTCGCATAGATGTTCAGGCAGCGCTGCAAATCATCCGGATGCACACCCTCGGCCCAGCCGTTGCCAAGCTCCTGTTCCAGCGTTCTTCCGCTAAAGGCAAGCCATGGCTGGTTGAAGTAATAGCAGCCCTTGTCGAGTCCGGCCATCCAGATCAGCGCCTGGCCGTTATCGACAGCGGCCCGGTAGTGTGCTTCCTGCTCGCGAAGCGTTTCTTCGCGTTGTCCCAGGGTTTCCAGCAGGCGATTGAAGCCGCCGATCAGGTCGCCGATTTCGTCCTGCCTCGTGACGGGCAGGGCTTGCAGGGGATGGTCCGTCTCGGAGACGGCAGTCAGGGTTAAGGCGGCGGCCTGCATCGGTGCGAGCTGGCGCCGCAACAGCCACCAGGTTGCGAGACTCGCCAGCAGGGTAAGCAACAGGGTCGTGAGCAGCATGCGCCGTTGCTGGGCCAGAATCGGCGCAAACGCTTCGGCCGTCGGCAGTTGGACCCCCACATACCAGTCTGCCTGCGGGATTCTCTTCGATGACTGCATCACCTCCACGCCCCGTGGATTGACGAAGATGCCGGTGCCATCGTAGCCGCCGATAAAGCGATCGATCATCGGGCTGACGCCCTCGGCCGGAAGCGTCTCCATGCTGCGACTCCTGTCGGTCGCGGTGATGATCACCCTCTGCTTTGCAGCGATCAGCAGGTAGCCGCCGGTCTTGCCGTAGGCGTGCTCTGCGAACTGACTCAGAAAGCTGGGTTGGCCCAGATTCACTACGCCGCCAATGGCGCCGATGATCCTGCCCAGCGCATCGCGAATCGGCACCGTCATGCCGATCACCGGTACCTGTAGCTTCTTGCCCATGACAGGACGGCCGATGCTTGTTTTGCCATCCTTGAGCGCGGCCGCTACGGTGTCGATGTCCATGTAATTGATGCCAACCCGCCCAGCCTTGGGCGCCGAGTCGGCAATTGCGATGCCGTCGGGCCGATAGACCAGGATGCCGCTGCTGAAAAGCCCTTGAACTACAAAGCGTTCATCCAGAAAGGC
Source organism: uncultured beta proteobacterium (assembly GCA_903959855.1). GTDB lineage: Bacteria > Pseudomonadota > Gammaproteobacteria > Burkholderiales > Rhodocyclaceae > Sulfuritalea. The sequence continues at coordinate 666 of CAJBYR010000167.1, read as the reverse complement.
TTGCATGGCCTTCGGCTTGTCCAGCATGGCGGGGGTGATTCTTTTGGCGACGGACGTCAAGGCCGCCATGCGCGCGTCAAGCTCGTGACCGACCTCTGCCGCGATAAAGGACGCGGTGGCGAATTGCTGCGCTCCCAGCAGGCGCTCCATGTCCTCGCGCAGCATACGGTTGGTATAGAGAGTCAGCGACCACATGCCGGCCAAAACGATAGCCAGCACACCCAGGGTGATGCGGGTCTTCAGTGAATGGGGCAAAAGCGCGGTCAGAGTCATACGGATCGCATCTCCTGGAGGTGTCGTTCGCGAAGCGAAGACCATGATCCGCGTACTTGTAAAGAAGGCTACGCTATCCGATATGAGCTAAGCAGCCAAAAACCGGGGCGGGACGCCTTTTCGCACTCTCTGCACTATGTGTTCCGCTTCTTCGCGACAAACGGTCGCCGAATCCGCAAGCCAACTATGCGCTCTTGCGACGGGAAAGGGTATTCCCCAGACATAAAATGGCACTAATCACTGAAAACAATTGGCGGATTCAAGCCTGAAGTGCAACAGCGTTATGACGCGAGTGTAGCTGCTTCATGAAAACCTCGTGAGGCGTTTTGAAGCCGAGGCATTTTCTGGGGCGGTGATTGAGGCGGTGCATAGCGAAGGCGACTTGGTCAGGAG
>CAJBYR010000166.1 GCA_903959855.1 uncultured beta proteobacterium | reverse complement strand
CTGGTCGGCCGATCCGGCCCAGTTTGTGATCGGTGCCCTGGCCCCGGCCGAAGTACAAAGCATCCTGGTCGACGAAGAAAAGCACGCCATGGATGTCGTGGTCGACGAAGACAACCTGGCGATCGCCATCGGTCGTGGTGGTCAGAACGTGCGCCTGGCGTCCGAGCTCACCGGCTGGACCATCAATTTGATGACGGTCGAAGAGTCGCAGAAGCGCTCCGAATCCGAGCACAGCGTGATTCGCAGCCTGTTCATTGAAAAGCTCGATGTCGATGAGGAAGTCGCGAACATCCTGATCGAGGAAGGGTTCTCCACCATGGAAGAAGTGGCCTACGTGCCCCTGGCCGAGATGCTCGAAATCGAAGCCTTCGACGAAGCCACCGTAAACGAGTTGCGCGACCGCGCCCGCAATGTGCTTCTGACCGAAGCCATTGTCGATGAAGAGCAGATGGAAAAAGTTGCCGATGACATGCTCGCATTGGAGGGTATGGACACGCCGCTGGCGGCCAAGTTGGCCAAGAATGGCATTACCGATCGCGATTCGCTGGCCGACCTGGCAACCGATGAACTAATGGAAATGACCGGTATTGATACCGAGCGCGCAACGGCGCTGATTACCGTTGCCCGCGCCCATTGGTTCGCGGAAGAGTGAGAGGTTCGGCATGGCACTGATGACTGTTTCCCAATTCGCCACCGAGCTGAAAATGCCGGCGCCGGCCTTGCTCGAACAACTGGCGAAAGCCGGTGTCAGCAAGGAGGCATCCAACGACACGCTGTCCGAGCAGGACAAGACGCGTCTGCTTGACTATCTGCGCAAGTCCCACGGCGAAACGGCTCCGAAAGCCAAGATTACGCTGACGCGCAAGCAAACCAGCGAGATCCGCGCCTCGGATTCCACCGGCAAGGCCCGTACGATTCAGGTCGAGGTGCGCAAGAAGCGCGTTTTCGTCAAACGCGATGCGGCTGAACTGGCCGCCGAGGCGGCCGCCGAACACGCGCCCGAGGCCGTCGCCGACGTGCTTGCCGAGCTACCCGTGCCGGCGCCCGAGCCCGAGCCCGCCCCGGTCGTCGTTCCGGAAATCAAGGCTGAGCCGGTTGCTGCGCCTGTCGAAGTTGCACCGGCGCCTGCACCGGTGCCGGAACCCGAGGCTGTTGTTGCGCCCGTGTCTCCCGCGACACCGCCGGCAGCCATGACGAAACTGGTGCTTGACCCGGCGCAGCTCGCCTTGCGTGAGGCCGAGGCCAAGCGACAAGGCAAGCTGTCGGCACTCCAGGCGGCCGAGTTCAAAGAGAAAGCCGAGCGCGAGGCGCGTGTCCGCGCCGATGCCGAAGCACGCCTTGCCGAACAGCAGGCACAACTGGCTGCGGCCGAAGCGAAGAAGGCCAGCGATGCCGCCGGTGTTTCCGGAACCATCCACAAGCCCGCCACCAAGCCCGAGGACAGCAAGGCCAAGACAGCCAAAAAAGACGCCTGGAAAGAAGATGCCGCCAAGAAGCGCGCCATCAAGACCCGTGGTGATGCCGGTACCTCCGGATGGCGCGGCTCCAAGGGCAGTGGTGGTCGTCACGGCCGTCATGGCCACGCTGAGGAAACCCAACCGGCGGCACCGGTCGAAGCCATTGTGCGCGAAGTGCACGTGCCGGAAACCATCTCGGTGGCCGATCTCGCCCACAAGATGACCGTCAAGGCCACTGAAGTGATCAAGACCCTGATGAAGATGGGATCGATGGTCACCATCAACCAGGTGCTCGACCAGGAAACCGCGATGATCCTGGTTGAGGAAATGGGCCATAAGGCCTTTGCCGCCAAGCTCGATGATCCGGATGCCTTCCTCGCCGATGAAGCGGTGCACAAGGATGTCGAACATCTGCCGCGCGCGCCGGTGGTCACCGTGATGGGCCACGTCGATCACGGCAAGACCTCCTTGCTCGATTACATCCGCAAGAGCCGGGTTGCCCATGGCGAAGCCGGCGGTATTACCCAGCACATCGGCGCCTATCACGTCGAAACGCCTCGCGGCATGATTACCTTCCTCGACACGCCGGGCCACGAGGCATTCACGGCTATGCGCGCGCGGGGTGCCAAGGCGACGGACATCGTGATCCTTGTCGTGGCGGCGGATGACGGCGTGATGCCGCAGACGCGTGAGGCGATCCACCACGCCAAGGCGGCAAACGTTCCGCTGGTCGTGGCTGTCACCAAGATCGACAAGCCCGAAGCCAATCTGGAGCGGGTGAAGCAGGAACTGGTCGCCGAAGGTGTCGTGCCCGAAGAATACGGTGGCGAGTCGCCGTTCGTGGGTGTGTCCGCCAAGAGCGGCCAGGGCATCGATGAACTGCTTGAACAAGTGCTGTTGCAAGCCGAAGTGCTTGAACTTACGGCGCCGGCGGATGCGCCGGCCAAGGGGCTTGTGATCGAAGCGCGCCTGGACAAGGGACGTGGTCCCGTGGCGACGATCCTCGTGCTTTCCGGAACCATGAAGCGCGGCGACGTGCTGCTGGTCGGTGCCGTCTTCGGACGGGTACGCGCCATGATCGACGAGAATGGTGTGGCGATTGATTCCGCCGGACCGTCGATTCCGGTCGAAATCCAGGGCCTCACTGACGTTCCCGCCGCAGGCGACGAAGCGATGGTGATTCTGGATGAGCGCAAGGCGCGTGAAATCGCGCTCTTTCGTCAGGGCAAGTTCCGCGACGTCAAGCTGGCCAAGCAACAGGCGGCCAAGCTCGAGAACATGTTCGAGCAGATGGCCGAAGGCGAAGTCAGAACGCTGCCGCTGGTTGTCAAGGCCGACGTGCAAGGTTCGCAGGAAGCCTTGGTGCAGTCGCTCAACAAGCTGTCCACGGCGGAAGTCAAGGTCAATGTGGTTCATGCCGCCGTCGGTGGCATCAGCGAGTCCGATATCAACCTGGCGGCCGCCTCCAAGGCGGTGGTCATCGGCTTTAACACCCGCGCCGACGTCGGTGCCCGCAAGGCAGCGGAAAGCCTGGGCGTCGATATCCGCTACTACAACATCATTTACGCCGTGGTCGATGAGGTCAAGGCGGCGCTGTCGGGCATGCTGGCGCCAGAAAAGCGCGAGGTCATCATCGGCATGGTCGATATCCGCCAGGTGTTCCGGATTTCCCGAGTGGGTTCCGTCGCTGGCTGTATGGTCTTGTCGGGCGTCGTGCGACGCAACTCCGCCGTACGCGTTTTGCGTGCCAACACGGTGATCCATACCGGCGAGCTGGATTCGCTGAAGCGCTTCAAGGACGACGCGCGCGAGGTCAAGGAAGGCTTCGAATGCGGCCTCAGCCTGAAGAATTTCAACGATATCAATGAGGGCGATCAGCTCGAGATCTTCGAGATCCAGGAAATCGCCCGCACGCTGAACTGAGCGCAATGCCATGGTGACCAAGCGCAATGCCGGTCACGGCTTTTCACGCTCCGATCGTGTGTCGGAACAGATCCGCCGCGAGTTGGCGGATCTGTTGCGCTTCCACCTGAAAGACCAGCGCATCGCCGCAAAAATGAGCCTGGTCACGGTCGCCGCTGTCGAGGTGACCCCCGACTACACCCACGCCAAGGTTTTTTATACCTCGCTCGCCGACCCGTCGGTGAATGGCGCCATTGCCGAGGGCCTGGCCCACTCGGCAAGCTACCTGCGTCGCGAACTGGGGAAGCGGGTGCGCATACATCATGTCCCGGAGCTGCATTTCATCTTCGATCCCTCCGTGCAGGAGGGCGCGCGCCTGTCGCAACTGATCGACGCTGCCGTCGAGTCCGACCAGAAGCATCGCGACGAGTGAGCCGGCATTCCCCTGCGGTTGCGCGACTGCCGCGCCGCCGTCTCGACGGTGTACTCCTGCTCGATAAGGCGATCGGCATATCCTCCAATCATGCCTTGCAGGCCGCGCGCCGCCTGTTTCTCGCCGAAAAGGGCGGCCATACCGGAACGCTGGATCCGCTGGCGACGGGATTGCTGCCGCTGTGCTTCGGCGAGGCCACCAAGTTCGCCGGCGAACTGCTGGATGCCGACAAGGCCTATCACGCAACGGTGCAACTCGGCGTCACGACAGACACGGCAGACGCCGAGGGGCAGGTACTGGAGACCCGGCCCGTAACAGTGTCGCTGGAGCAGCTTGCGAGCGCACTGGCGGCCTTTCTCGGTGAGATCGATCAGGTTCCGCCGATGTACTCGGCGCTGAAGCGCGACGGCAAGCCGCTCTATGAATATGCGCGCGCCGGCATCGACGTCGAGCGCAAGGCCAGGCGCGTGGTCATCCATGCGCTGGACCCGACGGAATCGGAACACGCGTTGGCCAACGACAGGTTTTCATTCACGGTGCGGTGTAGCAAGGGTACCTATGTGCGCACGCTCGCCGCCGATATCGGCGAACGCCTGGGCTGCGGGGCGCATCTTGTCGCGCTGCGGCGCACCGCCATCGGGCCATTCGGCTTGACTCAGGCACACACTCTGGCTGCGTTGGAATTGCTGGCCCCGGAGGTGCGGGATCAACTGCTGCTGCCCGTCGATTTTCTGCTGGCCGGTTTGGCGGCGGTTGCGCTTGACGCAGGGGCCGCAAGTCGTTTGTCGACCGGGCAAACCGTGGAATGGGGTGGTGTGGCAGAGCGGCGTGTCAGAGCCTACGACGACACGGGCCGGTTTCTCGGCTTGTGCCAGCACGTCGGGGGCGATCGGCTGAAACCGGTGCGACTGGTCGCAGGCGCATAAACGAATGCCTAAAGACTTGATCAACCGGTGATCAAAAGGCTATAATTCTCAGTTCTCCAAGAGACTAATACAACAGGATTTCAAGGAAACCACAATGGCAATTTCCACTAACGACAAGGCCGGCATCGTCGCCAGTTATCAGCGAGCTCAGGGCGATACCGGTTCCCCGGAAGTTCAGGTCGCGCTTTTGACGGCGCGCATCAATGACCTTACCGATCACTTCAAGGCTCACACCAAGGATCACCATTCCCGGCGTGGCCTGCTCAAGATGGTTAGCCAGCGTCGCAAGATGCTGGATTACCTGAAGCGCAAGAATGCCGACAGCTATCGTTCGCTGATCGAGCGTCTCGGTCTGCGCAAGTAATACCTCCAAACAAGCGCCGGTACAGGTTATCCCATCGCGCGATGCGCTCTGCGCCAGATACAGCGCGGGCTTGCTGAACAAGCCGGTACAGCCGTGAAGGCTGTGCCGGCTATTATTTTTTGTCGAAAGGAATTGTCGTGCTGAATCCGATCAAGAAAAGCTTTGCCTACGGTGCTCACACCGTAACCCTGGAAACCGCTGAGATTGCCCGTCAGGCCGGTGGCGCCGTGATGGTGACGATGGAAGATACCGTGGTGCTGGCAACGGTTGTCGGCGCCAAAAACGCCAAGCCCGGGCAGGATTTCTTCCCGCTGACGGTCGACTACCAGGAGCGCACCTACGCTGCCGGTCGCATTCCCGGTGGCTTCTTCAAGCGTGAAGGCCGTCCGTCCGAAAAGGAAATTCTCACCTCCCGCCTCATCGACCGCCCGCTCCGTCCGCTGTTCCCGGATGCCTTCTACAACGAAGTGCAGGTGGTGTGTACCGTGATGTCCTGCAATCCGGAAATTGACCCGGACATTCCTGCACTGCTTGGCGCCTCCGCCGCGATGGCCATCTCCGGTATCCCCTTCGCCGGCCCGATCGGCGCCGCCCGCGTCGGCTACATCGACGGTCAGTATGTGCTGTGCCCGACCAAGACGCAGTTGCAGAGCACCCGGCTCGACCTGGTGGTTGCCGGTACCGAAGGCGCGGTGCTGATGGTGGAATCCGAAGCCCAGCGCCTGTCGGAAGAAATCATGCTGGGCGCCGTGGTATTCGGTCATGACCAGATGCAGGTCGCGATCAAGGCGATCAACGAGCTGGTCGAGGCCGCCGGCAAGCCCGAGTGGGATTGGAAGGCACCGGCCAAGGACGAGGCGCTGATCGCCCGTGTGGCTGAGCTCGCCGAAGCCGATCTGCGCGAGGCCTATCGCATCACCAGCAAGCAGGCCCGCACCCACAAGACCCGTGAGATCACCGCAAAGACTATCGCCGCACTGACCGAAGGCGTCGACAATCCGCCTGATTCGAATCTGGTGGGCAACACAGTGTTCGATCTCGAAGCCAAGATCGTACGTAGCCAGATCCTCAATGGCGAGCCGCGCATCGACGGTCGCGATACACGCACCGTACGTCCGATCGTGGTCCGCAATGGCGTTCTGCCGCGCACCCACGGTTCGGCGCTGTTTACCCGTGGCGAGACGCAAGCGCTGGTGGTGGCCACGTTGGGTACGGGTCGTGACGAGCAGATCATCGATGCCCTCCAGGGCGAGTACCGCGATCGCTTCATGCTTCACTACAACATGCCGCCCTACGCCACCGGTGAAACCGGCCGCGTCGGCACGCCCAAGCGCCGCGAGATCGGCCATGGCCGACTGGCCAAGCGCGCACTGCTGGCGGTGCTGCCTTCGCCCGAAGAGTTCGGTTACTCGATGCGCGTCGTGTCCGAAATAACCGAGTCGAACGGCTCATCGTCGATGGCTTCGGTCTGCGGCGGGTCATTGGCGCTGATGGATGCCGGCGTGCCGCTCAAGGCACCGGTGGCCGGCATCGCCATGGGTCTGATCAAGGATGGCGGCCGTTTCGCCGTTCTCACCGACATTCTGGGCGACGAGGATCATCTCGGCGACATGGACTTCAAGGTGGCCGGCACCGAAGACGGCATCACCGCTCTGCAGATGGACATCAAGATCCAGGGCATCACCAAGGAAATCATGCAGGTCGCATTGGCGCAGGCCAAGGAAGCCCGCCTGCACATTCTTGAAAGGATGATGTCGTCGATGGCCGGCCCGCGCCAGGAAGTCTCGACCTTCGCGCCGCGCATGATTCACATGAAGATCAATCCCGAAAAGATCCGCGACGTGATCGGCAAGGGCGGTGCGGTTATCCGCGCGCTGACCGAAGAAACGGGTTGCGTGATCGATATCGAGGATGACGGCTCCATCACCATCTCGTCGGTGAACGCCGATGCCGCTCAGGTTGCAAAGAAGCGCATCGAAGACATCACGGCAGAAGTCGAAGTGGGCCGGATCTACGAAGGCACCGTGCTGCGTCTGCTGGATTTCGGTGCCATCGTCAGCCTGCTGCCCGGCAAAGACGGCCTGCTGCACATTTCGCAGATCGCCACCGAGCGGGTCAATGCCGTGTCCGATTACCTCAAGGAAGGCCAGCTCGTCAAAGTCAAGGTCATCGAGACCGACGACAAAGGGCGTGTGCGTCTGTCGATGAAAGCAATTGCAGCCGAAGCGGCCACTCCGGCCCAGTAAAGTCACCGTCACAATGTAAAAAAGGACGCTACGGCGTCCTTTTTTATTTGGCCGGTGGGTTGGCCACAGAGTGTATTTGTCTGGCGCTTATTTGCCGACTTGCTTTTCCCGATGCTCCTCGAGTGTCTTGCAGTCGATACACAGCGTTGCCGTCGGGCGCGCTTCAAGACGCTTCAGACCGATCTCCACGCCGCACGAGTCGCAGTAGCCATATTCGCCACTCTCGATGCGGGCAATCGACTCGTCAATTTTCTTGATCAGTTTGCGTTCGCGATCGCGGTTGCGCAATTCCAGCGCGATATCCGATTCCTGGCTGGCACGGTCATTGGGGTCGGCAAAGACGGTGGCCTCGTCTTGCATGGTGTGCACGGTCCGCTCGATATCTTCGCCCAGCTCATCCTTCAGCGAGGCCAGGATGTCGCGAAAATGTGCGAGTTGTTTCGCGTTCATGTATTCCTCGCCCTTTTTTGCTACGTAGGGAGGGAACTGTTTCTTGTGCAGCAGATCTTCGGCCATTGCAGGTTGCCCGTGACTTCTGAGAACCGGCTTTATAAACGAAACGGTGGCTTATCGCAAGTCACGTGCAGGCGATTTCGGATTGTCACCGGAACTGTGGAATTCGGTTTGACCATGCTCCAATGCATTCGGTAG
>CAJBYR010000165.1 GCA_903959855.1 uncultured beta proteobacterium | reverse complement strand
TCGAAGTGCTTCGGCAGCGGCAGCTGCACCAGGATGCCATGCACCGTGGGGTCGGCGTTGAGTTCTGCAATGCGCTTGAACACCACGGCCGGGTCGACGTCGGGCGCATAGACATCGCGCAGCGAACGCATGCCGGCTTTCTCACAGGCGGCGACCTTGTTGCGCACATACACGGCGGAGGCCGGGTCTTCGCCGACCAGGATCACGGCGAGGCAGGGCGTGACGCCCTTGGCTATACAGGTGGCGGCGCGCTCGGCCAGTTGGCCGCGTACTTCAGCGGAAAGGGCGTTACCGTCGATGATTCGTGCTGTCATGGGATCGGGCTCGGTTTCGGTTCAGGCGGGTGCGGCGGCCATTTGTTTCGCCACGGCTTCGCGGCCGGCGGCAAAGGCCTGGCGGTTGGCGTCGACCACCTTTTCGCCCTTGCGCGCGAAGCGCTTGTCGATGCAGGCCATCAGCACCTCGGGCGAGAACGGCAGGTAGTCGGCGATGGCGCCGAGCATCACGGTATTGCCGAGGCGGATCTCGCCAAGGTCACGGGCAATCGTCATCGCGTCAAAGGCGACGACGCGGTGGCCGGCATCGCGCATCTTGCCGGTCGGATCGTCCGGGTACTCGAAGAGCCCGAGTTCGACCACCGGCGGCACCAGGCGCGCGGTGTTGACCAGCGCCAGGCCGTCGGGACGCAGGTAGTGCGACCAGCGCAGCGCCTCGGCGCCCTCGAAGCCGAGCAGCACCTGCACGGTGCCGGGTTCGATCTGCGGCGAGAGCACCTTGCGCCCGAAGCGCAGGTGGGAGGTGACCACGCCGCCGCGCTGGGCCATGCCGGCGACTTCGGTCTTCTTGACGTCATGACCTTCGGCAATGGCCGCCTCGGCGAGGATCTCGGTGGCGGTCATGACGCCCTGGCCGCCGATGCCGCAGACCAGGATATTGGTGATGTCGCTAGTCATGGAATGGCCCTCCCCCCAACCCCCTGCCCAAGGGAGGGGGTGACTATGGTGCGCCGCTGCGCGGCTTCTTTTAGTGGCTGCGCCCTCCTTGGGGCGGCCCGGCGGATGGCGTTCATGACGAACTCGTGGTCTTGACGATATGGATCGGAATGTCGCGGCGCGGCACGTGCTGGATCGCGTCCGGTGCGCAGGGCTGGACGCACAGACCGCAGCCGGTGCAGGCCTGGCTGTCGATCTCGACAAAGGCCAGTTCGACTTCCTTGCCCGAGGGCTTGATCACCTTGTCGCGGCGCGTGACGTGGATCGCCGGGCAGCCGACCTCGACGCAGTTGCCGCAACCGGTGCACTTGTCATCGTCGACCAGGTAGGGCCGCGTCGCCTTGAATTCGTCGATCAGCACGCAGGGACGGCGCGCGATGATCACCGAAGGCCCCTCGATCTTGATTTCCTCGCGCACGGTCTTGAACAGCACCGGCAGCTCGTAAGGATCGACCACCTTGATGCGCTCGTTGGGCACGCCCAGCGCTTCGACGATCTTGAACAGATCGACCTTCGGCGCTTCCTTGCCGTGGATGTCCTTGCCCGAGGCGGGCGTGGCCTGGCCGCCGGTCATGCCCGTGGTGTTGTTGTCGAGCAGCAGTACGGTGATGTTGCCGTGGTTGTAGGTGATGTCGAGCAGGCCCTGCATGCCCATGTGCATGAAGGTCGAGTCGCCGATCACGGCCAATATCCGCTTGTTCTTGTCGACCGCGCCGCGTCCCTTGTCGATGCCCAGCGCCACGCCCATGGTGGCGCCCATGCAGATCGTGGTGTCCAGCGCGTTCCAGGGGTGCCCCGCACCCAGCGTGTAGCAGCCGATGTCGCCGGTGACGATGAGGTTCTTGATCTGCGACAGCGTGTAGTACATGCCCATGTGCGGGCAGGAAGCACACAGCGTCGGCGGCCGCGGAAACAGCTTGGCCGGCGCGGCGGCAGGTAGAGGCGGCGGTACCGGCTTGCCCAGCAGGCGGTCCACCGCCGGGGTCAGCACCTGCGGCGAAAGCTCGCCGATGCTGGGCAGCACGTCCTTGCCGTGGCAGGCGATGCCGGCGGCCTTGATTTCGGTTTCGAGCAGCTTCTCGGTTTCCTCGACCACCAGCAGCTTGTCGCACATCGCCGCCAGGGCGCGCACTTTTTCCGGCGGCCATGGGTAGGAGAAGCCGAGCTTCAGCACCGGCGCATTCGGGAAGGCTTCCTTGACATGCATGTAGGCCGGACCCGAAGTGACGAAGCCGACGCTACGGTCGCTGCCGGCTTCAAGCACATTGAGCGGCGACACTTCCGACACGGCGCGCAAGGTTTCGTCGCGCTGGAAGAGCGCGGGCAGGCGCGCCTTGGCATGCGCCGGCACCATCACCCAGCGCTGCGGGTTCTTGATGAAGCCGGCGGGTTCGTGATGTTCGCGCTCGCCAACGGTGACCAGGCCCTTGACGTGGCAGATGCGCGTGGTCAGGCGCAGCAGCACCGGCGTCTCGTAGGTCTCGGACAGCACGAAGGCCTGCTTCGTCATCTCGTAGGCTTCCTGCGAATCCGCCGGCTCCAGCACCGGGATGTGCGCAAAGCGGCCCCAGAAGCGCGAGTCCTGCTCGTTTTGCGACGAGGACATGCCGACATCGTCGGCCACGGCGATTACCAGGCCGCCATAGGCACCGGTGATGGTCATGGTCATCAGGCAGTCGCTGGCGACGTTGAGGCCGACGTGCTTCATGGCGCAGAAGGCCCGCGCGCCGGTCATCGAGGCGCCCAGCGCAACCTCCATCGAAACCTTCTCGTTCACCGACCATTCCGCGTGCATGTCGGGATAGCGCGACAGGGACTCGAGGATTTCCGTCGCCGGGGTGCCGGGATAGGCGGCGGCGACCCGGGTGCCGGCTTCCCATACGCCGCGAGCGACGGCCTCATTGCCGGATAGGAGCAGCCGCTGGGCGGCGGGCGGGATTGCCGGATTCGGCATGACAGCGGCCATAAAGGACTCCAGAGAAAAAATTGACCTGCGCCGGGACGCCCCCTACGCAGGCCATTGTTGAACCATCGCCACGAATTATCCGGATTTGCACTGGGGACGTCCATAGCGGCGTGACCGGGAGGGGCTTTACAGGAGATTAAGCATTCGCTTATAATCCGACAAAATTACTCAAGTAATACCAACTAAACCCACCGGAGAATACAAATGATCAACGTCAATGGTCGCGAGATCGAAACCGACGCCGAAGGCTACCTGCAGACCCTGGACGACTGGAGCGAAGATGTCGCGCAAACCCTGGCCGACCGCGACGAACTGAAGCTTGCCGACGAACACTGGCAGGTGCTGCGCTGGATCCGTGACTACTACGCCGAGAATGGCACCGCGCCCAACCTGCGCGTGATGTCGAAAATGATCGGCGGCGATCTGGGCGAGCAGTACGCCGACAAGAAGTACCTGTTCGACCTTTTCCCCTACGGCCCGGCCAAGCAGGCCGCGCGTTACGCCGGCATGCCCAAACCCACCGGCTGCGTCTGAACGTCGCTGCGCCGGTATGAAAGTCGGCGCGGGTGACACGGCGGCCGGCGCAGGCTAGCATCCCTGCCCATGCGTATCGCCGACATTCGATCCCGCCTCGCCGCGACCGGCGCCAAGCCCCTCCATGCCGAGCGCATGCTGCGCGCGTGGACGCACGGCCTGCCTCTGGATCACGGGCCGGTGCCGGCGGCCGACTATTTCCCCGCCACCGTGCGCTCCGAACTTCCGTCACTGGGTGCGGAACTTGACGCCCTGGCACAGGTGCGCACCGAGCATCCGGCCGCCGACGGTTCGCTGCGTTTGCTGGTCGGTCTTGCCGACGGGCAGACCGTGGAAAGCGTGCTGCTGCCGCGCGACGGGGTGTGCGTTTCAACTCAGGTGGGTTGCGCCGTCGGCTGTAGTTTTTGCATGACCGGGCGCAGCGGCCTGCTTCGCCAACTGGGTAGTGCCGAGATCGTTGCCCAGGTGGTGCTGGCGCGGCGTCGGCGCAAGGTCAGCAAGGTGGTGTTCATGGGCATGGGCGAGCCGGCGCACAACATGGACAACGTGCTCGATGCCATCGAACTGCTCGGCACGGCCGGCGGCATCGGCCACAAGAACCTGGTGTTCTCCACCGTCGGCGACCGGCGCGTGTTCGAGCGTTTGCCGCAGGGCAAGGTCCGGCCGGCGCTGGCGCTGTCGTTGCATACGACGCGCGCCGAACTGCGCGTGCAGCTGTTGCCCAAGGCGCAGGCCATCGATCCGGCGGAACTGATCGAACTCGCCGACGCGTATTCGCGCGCCACCGGTTACCCGGTGCAATACCAATGGACCTTGCTCGAAGGCATCAATGACGACGACGGGGAACTCGACGCCATCGTGCGCCTGCTCAAGGGCAAGTACGCGGTGATGAACTTCATCCCCTACAACGAGGTCGAGGGTCCCGGCTTCCGTCGCCCGTCGCGTGAGCGTTGCGAGGCGATGACCCTGCATCTGTATCGTCACGGCATACTCGCCAAGCTGCGCCAGTCGGCGGGGCAGGATATCGACGGTGGCTGCGGGCAACTGCGGGCGCGCAGTCTTGCCGTGGCGGCGCCATGCTGACCAGGGCACTCGCTGTTGCGCTGAGCGTGCTGCTGGCGGCCTGCGCTTCTTACGACGGGCGCGGCCTCAGGCCGGGCGAGTCGGGCGCCGAGCAGGTCCTGGCCGTGATGGGGCCGCCCGCCTTGCGCTGGACCGATGCGGACGGCGCACAACAGCTGGCGTATCCGCGCGGGCCGGCCGGCTTCCATACCTTCATGGTGCGCATCGGACCGGACGGGCGCCTGCGATCGATCGAGAACGTGCTCGACCTGCCCCATCTGGCGCAGGTGCTGCCTGGCATGTCCAAGGAGCAGGTGCTGCGTACCCTGGGACCGCCCGACGAAACGCTCACCGTCTATTTCCCCGCGCGTGATGAGCTGGCATGGGATTGGCGTTTCAACGAGGGATTCCCGCAGCCGATGCGCATGATTGTCCTGTTCGATGCATCGGCCGGCACCGTGCGCAGCACCCTGTACCAGCCCGAGGCATGGGCCGGCGCGGATCAGGCGGTACCCTGAGAGTCGGCGCCGGCGGGACGGCGATTCCGCGTGTGCGGTCCTGCAGGCCGATGGTTGCGCCGGATCTTCCTATGTCGAAAGTGAGCATGTCGCGGGTTCCTTGACGCACCGACTTTGTTGGAATAAGATAGTGACCAATTACTATCTTAGTGAGTTGCGATGCGTCTTGAACCCAGACCGAAGAATTTACCTGCGGACCAGCGCCGGGCCGTCACCGTGGAGACCGTTATCGAACTGACGGCCGAGCAGAATCCGGCTGATATAACTACCGCGGCAATAGCCAAGCGCATGAACCTTACGCAGGGCGCACTGTTTCGCCACTTTTCCAGCAAGGATGCGATTTGGCAGGCTGTAATGGAATGGGTCGCCGAACGTTTGCTGCAGCGCGTGGATCAGGCCATCAACGAGGCCTCATCGCCACTTCTGGCTTTGGAAGCAGTGTTCATGACCCATATCGGGTTTGTTGTTGCCCATCCCGGGGTGCCCCGCCTGCTTTTCGGCGAGTTACAGCGCGCCGAGGAC
>CAJBYR010000164.1 GCA_903959855.1 uncultured beta proteobacterium | reverse complement strand
GGCGTCTATGCCGGCGTGGAAGGCGGCCATGCTGGCTTCGATCGCAGCGGCGCCTTTCTTCTTCAGTGCCTTCTCGACCACGTCCTGCATGGCTTCCGAGGGAAGGCCAATCATTGCGGCGATGGCGCCGAGCGCCACCATGTTCGGTCGTCCGCTCTCGATGCGGCCGGCGATTTCGGACATCGCCAGGGTGGCCTGGCGCGGGTTGTTCCGCAGCAGGCCGGCAGGCGCGTCGCCGTGGGCCGGGTCGCCGACAATCAGGCTCTCGGCAGTGAGCGGGATTTCGGCAGAGAAGCGGGTGATGTTGTCCCAGTCGATCGCCATCAGCAGATGGAAGCTGTCGTCGTGGGACATGATCGGCTGGGTGGCGAAGCGCAGCATGGCGGCGGCTTCACCGCCCCGGATCTGCGGGCCCGAGGAGCGGCTCATCAGGGCATACCAGCCGGCGCGGGCCGCGGCGTCGAGCAGCAGCGAGCCGGCGGTTACGACACCGGCACCACCGCTGCCGGCGATGGTCAGCGAGACACTTTGCACTGTCACGTGTTTCCTCCGTTTTCTGTCGCGCCGGCGTAGCCGTTCGACTTTTTTTGGTCCTGTTGGGAGTGTTGCTGTTCAACTCCGACAGGACCGCAGAATACACATCTGAATGATTGAAGTCAAACGATTGGTGTTCCATCACAAGTCACCAATGGAGCCAGCGCCGGCATGGCTCCGTGCAAAAATATATAGACCTAAACAACGCACGTTTGCAGGAATCGCTGATCCGCGCCTTCAAGCACGAGGCAGGTCAGCACACCACTTTGGTAGGCGCCGGTATCGATGCCGATGCGATTGTGCCGAAGCTCGGGCTCGCGGCTGATACTGTGCCCGTGCACCACCACGGCACCGTGGTCCGCCTCGGAGAGGAGGAAGGTCTTGCGGATCCAGATGCGGTCGCGTTCGCTCTGGACATCGAGTCCGATGCCGGGACGAATGCCGCCATGAACGAAGTAGTAGTCCCCCTCGCGGTGGCTGATCGCCAGCCCCCGCAGGAAGGCGAGGTGTGCGGCGGGCAGGGCGGCAACCAGCCAAGCGGCTAGCGCGGCGATGTCACTACGTTGGCGCGCGGTGGGGTCGGCAACGACGACGCCGTAGCTTGCCAGCGCCTCGATGCCGCCATAGTCAAGCCAGTGACGCCCGGCTTCGTAGTCGCCGTCGTGGCAGCGCAGCAGGAGGTCCTCGTGGTTGCCTTTGAGGGTGATGCGTTCGAAACCGATTGGCAGCCAAGCAATCACACGCTCGATCACCCCGCGCGAATCGGGGCCGCGGCTGCCGTAGTCGCCGAGATAGACCAGCAGTCGCCGCGACGCCGCGCGGCGGCTGGCGTCGGCCGCTATCAGCTCGTGCATCCGCGTCAGGAGGTCGAGCCGGCCATGGATGTCGCCGACGGCATAGATCGCGGCGTCGGCAGGGGCGCGGGCCACCACCTGCCTCAGGCGTCGCGCATCTCCGCATACACCGACTGCTCCATCTTCAGCATGGCTTCGCGCTGCTCGGCGGGCCATTCGTACATCAGCGCAGTGGTGCTGACGCCGGTCCAGCTTTGGTCCTTGGCGCCCATGACGTCCATCTCCCAGAGCTGTATCGAATAGGGCGCGGCGGCGGTGAGGCGCTCGCGCAACTGGTGCGACTTGCCCTTTACCAGAAAGCTGACGTCGCCCGGGCCGATGACCTGGACCGAGGCCAGGCCGGTGCGTTGCAGGTTTGCCATCGAGGAGCCGCCGACATCGACGGCGAAGCGGATTCGCTTGTCGTCGAGGGCTAGCGCCCAGGTGTAGGCGGATGTCGAGTAGCCGTCGGCGCCGCTGGTCAAGAGCAGCGCGGGCGCGCCGGGGCGCAGGTAGCCGACGAGTTTCTGGGGCAGGGTGGGGGTGATGTTGCCGATCATGCTGAAGTGCTCCTCAGGTTCCGGGCAGGGCGAGTGCCCCGCGCCAGCGTTCAATCGTTTCGTCGATCACGCCATGCAGCCACAAGTCGGTGGCCGTGCCCTCGGCAGGCGACTCCTGCGACGGCAGGTCGAATGCGTCGAACAGGCGCGCATCGCCAGCATCGTCGCCCGCGCGCAGCATACCGCCCCGGGAATGCGCGGCATAGGCCACGATCAGGACATCGACATTGGCCTGCGAGTACACACCGAGCAGGCCGTCGAGTTCTATATCCAGACCGCATTCCTCCAGCGCTTCGCGGCGAACGGCAGCGGGGACAGATTCGCCGCACTCGACATAGCCTGCAGGTGGGGCCCAGTAACCGGCCAGCGGGGACTCGCTGCGCCGGATCAACACCAGCTTGCCCTCATGGGAGATCAAGGCCATGCCGACTGGTGCCGGATTGCGCCAGAGTACGAAGCCGCAAGCCGGGCACCGGGCACGCTGCTTGCCGCTCATCATGGCCATGGCCAGCGGCGTTGCGCACTGCTGGCAGTAGGCCGAGTTCATGCAATCAGCAATTGCAGGGTAACGCGATCGCCGTCGGAGAGGCGCAGGACCTCGCGCACGGCAACCGGCGCGACGATTTCCAGCTTGTCCGCAGGGTAGTCGGCTACGCCGGGGATCACCGCAGCGCCCTGGATGCGACCGTCGATGACGAGGGTGAAGCACTTTGCCGCGCAGAATCCGGGAGGCGGTTCGATGGCGATTCCCGGGGCCAGCTCCATCTCGGCCCGTGCGGCGTCCCAATCGCCGCCGGCAAGACTGAGGTTCAGCGTGCCCGGGTGCGGGGCAAAGCCGAGTTTGCTCTGGAACTGCCGCGCCACCCAGTCCAGGCACGTGAAGCCGGCGCCTTCACCCAGTCCGCTGCGCAGGCAGCCTTCGAGGATGACGGCGCCGCAGTTCACGACGAGGACTTCGCCTTTTCGCGTTCTTCATTGCCGGTCCAGCGCTTGAACAGGTTCAGTTCGACGCCGAGGTCGAACTGGTCGAGCGCCTTGTTGACCGACTGGTCGATGATGTCTTCCAGGGTCTTCGGCCGGTGGTAGAAGGCCGGCAGCGGCGGCACCAGCACCGCGCCGGCCTCGGTGACCTGGCACATCAGGCGCAAATGTCCGAGGTGCAGGGGCGTCTCGCGCAGCATCAGCACCGTCTTGCGGCGTTCCTTGAGGCAGACGTCTGCGGCGCGGATCAGCAGGTTGGTGTTGAAGGAATTGGCCAGTGCCGACAGCGTCTTGATCGAGCAGGGGGCGATCACCATCCCGGCGGTCTTGAACGAACCCGAGGAAATGCAGGCGCCGACGTCGTTGATGTCATGCACGTAGCTGGCCATGCGCTTGACCTGGTCGATTGTGTAATCGGTCTCGTAGACGATGGTGCGCTTGGCCGAATCCGACATCACCAGGTGCGTCTCGACGCCGGACTGTTGCAGCACTTCTAGGATGCGCAAGCCGTAGATGGCGCCGCTTGCTCCGGAAATTCCAACGACCAGCTTCATCTTCGTGTCCTCGTCTGAGGGCCTGTTGGGTGTCGGCGCACGCATCGCCTAGGCCGCCACAAACCCGAGTTCGGCCAGCACGGCCTTTGCCTTGGCCGCTGCGGCGGCCGGGATCGTAATCTTATCGAACTCCGGACCGCTGCCGCGCGTGGCGTCCATCCCCATGCGCGAACCGAAGCCGCCGCCGCCGCAGGACGGGTCGATCACGTAGCCTTCCATGCCGGACAGGATCACCGTGTCGCGGTCTGGCTGGAAGCGCGTCGCCAGCGCCCAGGAAACTTCGCGCGGGTTGCGGATATCCACGTCGTCGTCCACCACGGTCACCAGCTTGACGCGCTTGTCCATGCCGAACACGAGGTGGATCAGGCGCCGCACGTCGCTCGGCTTGGCTTTCGACAGCGCCATGACGGCGGTGAAGCCGCAGGTACCGGTGGTCAGGTCAAGGTCGGCGATGCCGGCCATCTGGGTCCGCAACTGGCCCAGCAGTTCGGTGCCTGCGGCCAGCGACAGCAGCGAATCGACATCGGAGGTCCACGGGCATAGAGCGGCGTAGATGAAATCGCGGCGGTGCGTAACGGCAGTCACTTCTACCACCGGGCTGATATTGGAAAAGTAGTAGCCGGTATTCTCGCCGAAGGGCCCTTCGGCCTCGCGCACTCCGGGCAGCACGCGGCCCTCGATGATGATTTCGGCGCGCGCGGGAACATCGACGGCGACCGTCTCGGCGCGGACCAGATCGACCGGCGCGCCGCGCAGAGCACCGGCCATGTCCATCTTGTCCGGTCCCTGCGGTCCGGCCTTCACCACCGCGGCGATCAGCAGTGCCGGTTCGACGCCGAGCGCGACGGCGATGTCCAGCGGCTTGCCGCTCGCCTCGGCGCTGGCGTGGAAAGCCGACAGCGGCGGATTGGCGAGCAGGATGCCCATGCGATTGCCACCCTTGACCATCATGCGATGGATGCCCATGCCGCGCCGGCCCGTCGCCGGATCGCTGCACAGCACCACTCCGGTGGTGACGAAAGGACCGCCGTCGCCGGCGTAATGGGTCAGCACCGGCAACAGGCTGGCAATGTCCAGCGGTCCGGTATGGCGCACCTCCTTCACCGGCGCGTCGTCGCTTTGGCGCGGGGCAATGCCCTGGCGTGTGCGCGTCAGGTAGGTCGCGGCCAGTTCCGCTTCGCTGGTATCCAGTGCCTTCGCCACGCGCTTGCGGCTGGCGACGAGGTTGCCGACCACGCGTGCGCCGGGATGGCCGGCGACGTTCTCGAACAAAACTGCCGGGCCGTTGTCCGGCATTTCGCGCAACAACGCCGCCATCTCGTGCCTGGGCGCGAAGGGCTGGCTCACCTTCAGCAGGTCGTTACCGAGGTCGCCGAGGAAGGCACGAAGGTCAGGGTAAGTCATGTTCGTGGAAAGTCGGCGGTGGTGCTACGGGCACTGCCGCCGCTTTTGCGTCCCCCTGCTTACGAGTATTGCGGCGGAAGGCGCCGGATTTCCTCGATCACCTTGATCGAGAACTTGGCCGCACTCAACTGGCCGCGTCCCATGCGCACCTGCAGCTTGTCCGGAAACTTGTCCAGGCTGCTGGATACCTGCGCACGAACGTGTTTGTAGGTGTACTTTTGCACACCGGGGTTGAGGGTGCGGATGCTGATCTCGATATCCTTGCCCTCGGCCAGCTCGGCCATGTCCATCACGAAAACTTCCCATTGGTTCATCGCATCGTCTCCTTATTTGACTTCCGGATAGCCGTAGGTCGTCCAGTTCGCCAATACCCGTTCCTGGATGTCCTTCGGGTATACGTTCTTGAAGCTGACCAGGGTCGGCACGTCGTTGGTCTTGTCCCAGTCCACCGGCCAGAGGCAGTCGAACAGCACCTTGGAGCCGATCGAATACTTGCGCTCGTGCGGCGTGGCGAAGGGATAGAGCGGGGTGCCCGTGGTGTTGCGATAAATGTGGATGCCGTTCTCCGGATGGCAGCGCGTGCAGAAGGCGTGATAGACCTCGTCCCAGTTGTAGATGTCGGTCTGGTCGTCGACCACCATCACCATGTGGAACCAGGGGCCGAGCTTGGAGCCGAAGGCCAGTTGCGCGATCTGCTGGGCGATGCCGGTGTAGGCGGGCTTGACGCCGACGATCATCATGTGGTGCGTCGAGCGCGGATGCATG
Organism: uncultured beta proteobacterium; assembly: GCA_903959855.1. Classification (GTDB taxonomy): domain Bacteria; phylum Pseudomonadota; class Gammaproteobacteria; order Burkholderiales; family Rhodocyclaceae; genus Sulfuritalea. The sequence goes on along the minus strand of CAJBYR010000164.1, from coordinate 5,829 downwards.
TACACGCCGGTGACCGGGATGCCCTGGCTCCTGAGCAGCTTTTCCAGTTCAAGGCCGAGCGAGAACGAGCGCAGCAACTGGCCCTCGTCCTGCGGCACGCCCATGTTGGAAATGGTCATGGTCGCGTTGTTGCGGTAGGTGATGCAATTCACCCGGAACGTCACGCGGAAGTCGCGCGGGCTGGTGCGATAGCCCGTGTATTCGCCGAAGGGGCCTTCCTCGACCTTGTAGTCGGGACAGATCTCGCCTTCGATGATGATCTCGGCATCAGCCGGGACTTCGAGGTCGTTGGTTTCGCACTTCACCAGCCGTGCCGGTTCGCCGGAGAGCATGCCGACCAGTTCCGGCTCCGGGATGGGCGAGGGTGCGCAGGCGGCCATCGCCGCCAGGGGCGAGAGGCCGATGGCGGTGGCGAAGGGGCAGGAGAGGCCGCGCGGCAGGTAGTACTCGGAGAGTTGCTTGCCGAGGTCGGAGAAGGGGAAGACCGCACCCGACATGGTGCGCCCGTCGAACATCATCTGCCGGTACATTCCCCAATTCACATCGCCGCGTACCGGGTGCTTGGTCACCACGGCGTGCCAGGTGCCGACGTAGCGGCCGCCGTCGCCGTCATGCACCAGCGGCACCGGCAGCTTGCACAGGTCGACGTCGGCGCCGAGCAGGATGTTTTCCTTGCAGGGGGCGTCCTTCCTGTCGATCGTCACCGGCGCGATCGGTTCGCCGTTGGTGCGCGCGAGGTATTCCTTGCCGATCTCCGGCAGGGTCGATGCGGGGTCCATGCCCAGGGAAATCGCCATGCGGCGGTAGGTGGACAGCGGCGCGCCGAAGTAGCTGAAGCCCGGATAGTCCTTGATCTTTTCCATGAAGGGCGCCGCGGCGCCCAGTTCGCAGGCGCGGCGCACGATGGCGCCGGCCTCGTTTTCCCAATCCACTTCCTGCTTGATGCGCACGGCGTCGCCGGCCTTGACGCAGGCTTCGATGAACTCCCGATTGCTCCTCGGTGCTGATATTTTCGACACGGTCTGCTCCTGGTAGGTTTGGTTGGCTCTGCGGTGAATGCTCAACTGATTTTCGACAGGATCTTGTCCCACTTGCCCTGGGCCTTGAGGATCATCTCGGCCACTTCGCGCACGGCACCGTAGCCGCCGCGCGCCTTGGTCACGTAGGCCGCATGCTGCTTGACGTCCTCGACCGCGTCGCCGACGGCGATCGGCAGGCCGACGCGTTTCATCATTGACAGGTCGACCAGGTCGTCGCCGACGTAGGCCACCTGGGCGTCGGTGATGTTCATCTCCTTGAGCATTTCCTCGTAGGGCTCGGTCTTCTTCTTGATGCCCTCGTGGAATCGCTTGATCTTGAGTTCCTCGGCGCGGTGGCGCACCGCGCCGGATTTCTTCGAGGTGATGATCGCCACTTCGACGCCGCTCATCATCATGACGACGACGCCCATGCCGTCCTTGATGTCAAAGTTGCGTGTTTCGACGCCGTTGTCGTCGATCACGATGCGCCCGTCGGTCATCACACCATCGACGTCGAGTATGACCAGCTTGATGTCTTTTGCCTGTTCCATTTCGTTGTCCTCAGTCAATTCCATACTCGGCCCAGCGGCCCTTGATCTTCGCCAGCATCTCTTCATCCATGCGCGCTTCGACGGGCTTCTGCTTCCATTCATATGGAATGCAGGCGTCCATGATGATGCGCGAGGTGATGAGCTTGTTGGAATCCGGGTCGAGCGCGGGGTCGAGCGGGGTCGAACGGCCGCGCTTGAGGATCTCGGTGCCGCGCAACGGGTCGTAACGACAGGACAGCGCCCACATGACCCGTTGCAGGTCGTCGGCCATGATGTCTTCGTCCACCGTGATCACGCCCTTGATGCCGTAGGAACCCGTATTGCTGCCCAGCACTGCGCTGGCGACCTGGTTCGGATGTCCCGGATACATCTGCTTGATCGAGACCACCGCCCAGAAGCGGCCCGCCGATTCCGGCATGACGCAGACCGAACTGATGCCGGGCACTTTCATCTGCTCGAGTTCCGTCCACAGCGTCGCGGTGCGCGTGAATGCCAGCAGCATGTGCACGTCGGTCACCGGGCGGCCCTGGCCGGTGGCCCACAGCACCGGATTGTTGCGGTGGAGGATCTGCTTCACTTCCAGCGCAGGCTTGTTGATGACCTTGTGCAGTTCATCGGTGTAGTAGCCGGTGTACTCGGCAAAGGGGCCTTCCGGACGGAAGTTGTTCGGATCGATCTCGCCTTCGAGCACGATCTCGGCGCCGGCCGGGATCGGCAGGCCGGTCAGAGGCGCCATGAGGAATTCGGCGGGCTGGCCGCGCACCGTGCCGGTTATGTCGAAGTCGTTGGCGCCCTTGTGCATTAGGGTGCCGGCCATGAAGATCAGCGGATCGCAGCCGATCACGGCGGCGGCCGGCATTTTCTTGCCCAGCTTGGCGTACTTCTTCATGATGCGCTCGCCGCGCTTGCCCGGCAGGATCTGCACGCCGCAGGTCTTCTCGTCGAGCATCTGCATGCGGTAGGTGCCCAGATTCGTTTCGCCGGTCTCCGGGTCGCGCAGCACCAGGAACACCATGGTGCCGATGTAGCGTCCGCCGTCGAGCGGGAAGAATTTCGGCACCGGGAACATGTTGAGGTCGACCTTGTCGCCGCTGATGATGTTCTCCAGGACCGGCCCGTCCTTGACTTCCTTCGCCTTGATCAAGCCCTCGGAAGTGATGGTCTTCTTCATCCACGCCCGCGCCGATTCGCACATCGACAGGTGGTGCGGCAGGCCGAGCATGATCGCCAGACGTTTCGTGGTGGCGAAGGCGCCGGTGAATACGGGCGAGGAATAGCCCTTGATGTTCTCGAACAGAAGGGCCGGGCCCTTCTTCTCTTCGGTCAGTTTCGAGACGTGGGAAATTTCCAGGTTCCAGTCGACTTCCGCCGTGACACGTTTCAGTTCGGCGGCGGCTTCGCACTGGTTGATGAAGTACCTGAGGTCCATTGGGAATGCTCCTTGGTTTAAAAATATGGTGGGACTCTGCTACTGATCAATGCACTGCCTGAACCGACTCGATAACGGGAAAGCCCTCATCCTCGAGGGCCTTGACCACGATCCGCGTGTTGTCGGAATGAAAGCGGATGATGACTTTCTTGCGGTGATGCTCCTGCGGGTTGATGTCCTCGGGCTTGCCGATCGGGTAGATGGCCTGTACTTCCGCCCCGGCGGCTTCGACGATGTCGCTGATCCTGCCGATTAGCCCAGGCTTCATTTCCAGCGGCGCCAGGGTCACGCCGCTGCGCTTTTCCCAGGCACCAAGGAAATGGGCGGCGAGCGAGAAGATCTCGTTTGCCGAAATCATGCCTACCACCTGGCCTCGGTCCATTACCGGAAACTGGGCGACGCCGAGTTCCTGTCCCAGCTTGAGACACTCTTCCATGGTGTCGTCGGCTTCCACGGTGGCCGGGTTGCGCACCATCAGGTCCTTGACCTTGATCCGCGTGGAAAAGAAGTTGAGCTCATCAATATTCTGAGTGCGCAGCACGCAATGGGCGGCGCGCAGGCAGTTGGCACGGGTAATCAGTCCGCGCAGGCGACCGCCATCGACTACCGGCATGCCGTGCAGGTTGTTTTCGGTCAGCAATTGCTTCGCTTCCGACAACAGGGTGTCGCTGCCGATAACGAGCGGATTGGACTGCATCCAGTTGCGTACGATCATTCTGTCGTCCCTCCTAACTCAGCCGCTTGCCAGCGATCATGCTGGCGACGATGTAATCCATGGCGGAAACGGTGCCGCTCGTTACCGGTGCCGACTGTTTGTTGCTCCAGATGGTCTCCGGCCGCGCCTGCAGGATGAAGACGTTGCCGCCGGCTGGCAGGTCTTTGTCAATGGCCCACTCGATGTCCATCGGACGGCCGTAGTGCTGCTCAATCTTCTTCCCCATCCACGCCAGCTCGGTGATCTCGTCGTCGACGATCGACTGGATGTTCTGTCGCTCAAAAGGCACCTCGATCGCCACGGACTTCTGTTCCTTGAAGTCCACCGTATAGCAGACGGTCTTGTTCGATATGGTTCGCTCCAGGATGTCGAGCGCGACCTTGTTGACCACAAAATGGTCGGGCGTGACTTCACCGGACACCACCGATTCGCCGAAGCCGAAATTCGAGTCGATGACGATGACCGAGCGGTCGCCGTTGGTCGGATGGATGGTGAACATCACCCCCGCCGTCAATGAATTGGCCATCTTCTGGATGCCGACACTGATGGCCACCTGTTCGTGCGGGAAGCCCATCTTCATGCGGTAGGCGATGGCGCGACCGGTGTACAGGCTAGACATGCAGCGCCGCACATGGTGCATGACATCGTCGATGCCGCGAATCCACAGATAGGTATCCTGCTGACCCGCAAAACTTGCACCGGGCAGGTCCTCGGCCGTGGCGCTGGAGCGCACCGCGACCGGGACCGCCGGAACACAACAACGTACTGACAACTTGCGATAGCACTCGGCAATGAGGTCTTCTAGCTCGATGGAAACGGGACAGGACTCGATCATGTCGCGGATGACGCGGGAGGCTTCCTCGAGCTTGTCCATGTCTTCATGGTCGAGCCCGTCGAGCAACGTGCTCACCGCCGACTGGATGCCCGCGTCGCGCATGAATTGCCTGAAGCCGTGCGTCGTCAGGGCGAAGCCAGGCGGTACCCGCACCCCCGCATTGATCAGTTCGCCCAGCGAGGAGCATTTGCCGCCCACCAGGTCCACCGATTCCTTGCTGCACTCCTGGAACCAGCACACCATTGGTGTCGCGCTGTCCATGGCCGCCTCCGTCAAAGAATCCCCAATTGCCGAAACCTTGTTCATCGTCGGTACGCCTTTGCCGCTAGCGGGTGATCGAAACCACACCCGAAGAGCCATCGACCCTGAGCATCATTCCCGTCTTGATGATCTTGGTGCCATGGCCCGTTCCCACGATGGCCGGCAGGCCATACTCGCGACAGACGATTGCGGCATGGCTCATGACTCCGCCGACATCGGTGACGCAGGCCTTGATCTTGGCGAAAGCCGGCGCCCAGGACGGTGAAGTGGTGGGTGCCACCAGGATTTCGCCATCCTGCAGATCGCGGATGTCCATTGCCGTGCGACACACGCGCGCCTTGCCCTCGACAATGCCCGGACTGCCGGCAAAACCCTTGAGCTCGGTAATGCTGTCGGGGTCAGAGACTTCCTGAACCGCGGACCAGTCGGACAGCGACTTGTTGGTAACACCCCAGAGCACAATGGTGAAGGGCTCCTGGATCACTTCCGGTGCGATGCCGATCGCCGGTGGCACGCTCCACTGGCGGAACTTGTCCATCACGCCCTTGCGCCACTCAATTTCCGGCGGCCAGGTGGTGGTGCCGCGTGGCGTGACGCCGGTGGCCCAGGCGGTGACCACATCCCACAGTGCCGATTTGATCTCGTCGCGACGCAGGTACCAGATGTCCTCGATGTCCTTGATCATGCCGTGATCCTTCATGATCGCAGCGACTTCGCGGATCTTGTTCCAGAACACGGAGTGGAACCAGTGCTCAACGTAGAACAGATGGTTCTCCACGTAGGGGAACACGGTCTTGGCGCAACCCAGCAACTCGTCGAACTGTTTCAGGTCGGCTTCGTTGGTGATCAGGGCGCGGTACTCGGCGGTGATGCGGTCGCGTTCGGCGCGAACCTGCTCCGTCGGCCGGTCGATGCTGGCGCCGGCCTTGAGCCTGCCGATGTAGGTCTGGATGCCGGAGAGCGGCACATCGAGGTTGTCGTTCCAGCTGCGGTCGGTGTGGAACCAGCCGGTGCCGTCG
>CAJBYR010000163.1 GCA_903959855.1 uncultured beta proteobacterium | reverse complement strand
CGATCATCGCCATGACGGCCAACGCCTTTGCCGAGGACAAGGCGAAGTGCATGGCGGCGGGGATGAACGACTTCCTGGTCAAGCCGTTTAACCCCAACGAACTGTTTGCGACCCTGCTGCGTGCGCTGAGTCGGAAGGATGGATAGCAGAAATGCCGCCACCGGCTGAATCCAAGCTCAGTTCCCTGCCGTTCAGCCCCGACCTGGTTGGGTGGCGCTATCGACGGAATTCGGATCACGGTTCAAACCCGTTGCACCAACGACCTTGGTTTCCGCCGCGCCTTGAATCTCGCCCGGTTGACTTAGAGTGGTATTGAATCTGATGGCTTCTGCAACCAATGCAGCAAGGTCGCGCAGAGGGCATCGGGCTCCACCGGCTTGCCAATATGGTCGTCCATCCCGGCGGCGAGACAAACATCGCGATCGTCATCAAAGGCATTGGCGGTCAGGGCCAGAATCGGAATATTCGCCATGCCGGGTATCTGACGAATCGCGCGGGTAGCCTCCAGTCCGTTCATCACCGGCATCTGCACATCCATCAGGATCAGCGCATAGCCACCACCACGGGCCTTCTCCACCGCCTCCTGCCCATTGAACGCGACATCAGGCACGAGGCCGGCGTCCTCCAGAAGGAACACCAGCACCTCGCGGTTCACGGGTTCATCTTCCGCCACCAGCACGCGGGCGCCGGGGAACAGTCGTGCCAGTGTCTCCCGCGGGGATTCAGTGGGCAGGGATTTCGCGGCCTGCGGGTCGCTCGTCGCCCGCCTGAGCCGGAGTGTCACCCAGAAAGTGCTGCCCCGGCCTTCCTCGCTGATGACCCCCGCGTCGCCGCCCATCAGAAGCGCAATGCGTTTGGAGATGATCAGGCCCAGGCCGGTACCGCCGTATTTGCGGGTCCTCGAGCCGTCGGCCTGGGCGAATGCATGGAACAGCCTTGCCTGTTGTTCGGGACTGATGCCGACGCCCTGGTCCGTGACCTCGATCTTCAGCAAGACGCTCTGGCTGTCTTCTGCGGCGACGCTGGCACGCACGATGATCTGGCCGCGCTCGGAGAACTTGATGGCATTGCCGGTGAAATTGATCAGGATCTGGCGCAGGCGCATGGCGTCGCCGCATAACTGGTCGGGCAGGGCCGGATCGATGTGCCACGACAGGCTCAGGCCCTTGGCCTGGGCAGGCGCATCCTGCATGTGCATGGCGTCGCCAAGGGCCTCTGCAAGCGAGAAGTCTTGCTCTTCCAGCGTCAGCCGGTCGGATTCGATCTTGGAAATGTCGAGGATGTCGTTGATGACCGAGAGCAGATGTTTCGCCGCACCCTGGCTCTTGTTGAGCCAGTCGATCTGCTGTGGGTCGGTGGCCCGGCGCAGTACCAGGTCGGTCATGCCCATGATGCCGTTCATCGGCGTGCGCAGTTCATGGCTCATGTTGGCGAGGAACATGCTCTTGGCGCGGTTGGCGGCCTCGGCGTCGTCGCGGGCTTGCGACAGTTCGGCGGTGCGGGACAACACCAGTTCTTCGAGGTGATGACGGTGCTGCTGCAGTTCGGCTTCGGTCTGCTTGCGCTCGGTGATGTCGATATCCACGCAAAACATCTCCGGAGCACGCCCGGGAACATGGACGTAGGCATGGCTGGAAAATACATCCACCCGCGAACCGTCATTTCGAAGCAGTGACAGTTCGCCCGCCGGAATGGGCGTCGCTGTTTCGAACATCCCCCGCATCGCCTCGCGCACGCCGTCGCGCATTTCTGCCGGAATGATCAAATCGAGCAAACTGCGGCCAATGGCTTCGTCAGCGCGGTAACCGTAGAGCCGCTCAGATGCCTCGTTCCAGTAGCGCGCCGTGCCGTCTTCGCCGTAGCCCTGAACCGCCACCGACGGAATGTTCATGAGCAGCTTGCGAAACCGGTCTTCGCTTTCCTGCAAGGCCGCGTCGGCCTGCTTGCGCGCTGTGATGTCGGTATGCGTGCCGAGTATGCGCAGCGGTTTGGCGGCGGCGTCACGCTCGACCACCAGACCACGGGCAAGAATCCATTTCCAGCTGCCATCCTTGCAACTGACGCGGTGCTCATTG
>CAJBYR010000162.1 GCA_903959855.1 uncultured beta proteobacterium | reverse complement strand
GCCCCCGAGGCTGACAGCTTCTGGTTGAAGACGAAGAAGGGCACGCCGTTGATGCCCATGCGGCGCGACTGGTCGGCATCCTCCTTCACCGTGTCGGCATCCTCGTCGCTGTCGAGGTAGGCCTTCACCGCTGCGGCGTCGAAGCCGCAGGCGCCAGCGATCTCGGCGAGGATGGCGCGGTCGCCGACATGGCGGCCCTGGAGGAATTGCGCCGCGAAAAGCGCTTCGATGAGCGCTGTCGCCTTGCCGGAATCAATCTTCTGCGTGAAGTGGATCAGCCGGTGCGCCGCCAGCGTGTTGGCGCGCAGCTCGATCTTTTCGAAAGCGAACTCGATGCCGGCGGGCTTGCCCGCCTCGCGCACGCGCTGCCAGATCTCGGCCAGGCCCTGCGGGCCGCCGAACTACATCTCCAGGAAGCGACGGTAAGGCTCGCCAGCGTCAGGAGTATCCGGGTTGAGGAAGAAGGGGTGCCAGCTCACCGTGACCATGCTGTCCGGGTGTTCGGCTCTCCATTGCGCCAGTGCCTTGTCGAGGTGGCGCTTGCCGATGAAGCACCAGGGGCAGACCACGTCGGAAACCACGTCGATCGTCAAAGTCATGATGCTTTCCTCAGGGCTTCCAAAGCTTTACGGTTCTTGAACGGCGGATATTGCTGTCGCGTGTGGCCAATGGCAGGCTATGAGCGCGTGCGGTCGCAACAATGATTCGATCTGCCGGGTCGCCATGAAATCCGGCTGGCAGGGCATCCAACGCCAGGATTACGTCTGTGTCGAGCGGCAGCACCGTGACGATCTCCGGAGCTGCCGCCGTGGGTAACCAGTGTGTTAGTGGAGTATCCAGTTGGAGCCGCGCCTTGCTGGCGAGCATTTGCGCCTCCCACAGGCTGATTGCGGAAATGGCCGGGGGCGTACCGGCTGCAGCGAGCGCGTCCAGCGCATTTCGCTCGGCCGTGGAAAGCTCAGGTTGGCCATGCAGCCACCAAAGCCAGACGTGGGTATCGAGCAGCAGCAAAGGCATTGCCGGACCCACTCAGCGCAAGGCGTCGAAGTCGGAATCGTCTAGTACTCCGGTTTCCGGTGCGCCGATGAGCCTGCCGCGACCGCGCAGACGCAACCAGGGCGCAACTCCCTTCGATGTTTGCGGTGTTGGCACCAAGCGCGCCACGACCCTGCCGTGACGTGTGAGATCGACGGTGGCACCTTCCTGTTCGACCTGGCGGATCACGTCCAGGCAGTGTGCTTTGAATTCCGTGACGCTGACGGCAGTAGTGGTCATTTAAATGCTCCAAGTAGTCATTTTTAAAGCATAGCACAAACAACCGGTTGTTCTTTACTGCGGGCGAACCTCCAAAACAATCTTGCCGATATGTTTGCTCGATTCCATCAGCCGGTGCGCCTCCGCCGCCTGTGCCAGCGGAAAGCGCGCGTAAAGGTGCGGCAGCAGTTCGCCGCGTGACAGCGCGGGCCAGATGTTGGCGGCCAGCGCGTCGCGGATCGCCGTCTTCTCGGCCAGGGTGCGCGGGCGCATGGTCGAGCCGGTGATCGTCAGGCGCTTGATCATCACCGGCATCAGGTCGGCCTCGCCCTTGCTGCCTTCGAGAAAGGCCACAATCACCAGCCGGCCGTCGCGGCGCAGGCTGGCGAGATTGCGCTGCAGGTAGGGCGCGCCCACCATGTCCAGGATCACATCCACGCCCGTGCCTCCGGTGATGCGCTTCACTTCCTCGGCAAAGTCCTGGGTGCGGTAGTTGATCGCATGCGCAGCACCCACCTCGCGGCAGAAGGTGGCCTTCTCTTCGCTGCCGACGGTGACGAGGCACTCCACGCCCAAGTGCTTGGCGAGCTGGATCGCAACCAGGCCGATGCCGCTGGAGCCGCCATGCACCAGCAGGCGTTCGCCTTGCTTCAAGCGGCCGAGGTCGACGAGGTTGGCCCAGACGGTGAACCAGGTCTCCGGCAGCGCCGCCGCCGTGGCGTAGTCCATGCCATCGGGAATCGGCAGCGCGTGGCTGGCGGCCGCCACGCAGTACTCGGCATAGCCGCCGCCGGGCGTGAGCGCCGTCACGCCAGCGCCGACTTTCCATTCCGTCACGCCCTCGCCGACGGCTTTGACGCGGCCGGCGACCTCGAGGCCGAGGACGGGCGAGGCGTCGGGCGGGGGCGGGTACCTGCCCGAGCGTTGCAGGCAGTCCGGGCGGTTGACGCCGGCGCAGACGACTTCGATCAGGATCTGGCCGGGAGCGGGTTGCGGGACGGGGCCCTCGGCCAGCGTCATGCACTCCGGGCCGCCGCCCTTGCCGTGTTCGATGTACTTCATTGCAGGCTCCTTGGTGGGATGGCATGAGTCTAGCAGTCAGGGCGGACCGGGGAGCATCGCCACAGCCTGTCCGCCGGCGGTATCATGGTTGCATGCCAAAATCCACCAATACCTACTGGAACCCCCTGACCCCCGCCAGCCAATCCCGCTGGAACTGGGTCAAGGGCGTGGGCGGCTGAGGGCGACGATGGCGCAGCCGGACTACGACTTCGAGTATTCCTGGGAAGACCTCAAGCCGGTGCGGCCGTTGTTCGTCACCATACTCGTCGGGCAGACCTTGGGCTTGCTGGCAGGCGTGCTGTTTGGTCACGGCGGCGAATGGGCGGAGCGTGCGGTAGTCTGGGGCTCGATGGCGACCTTTGTCGGTTACCTGCTCGGGCTCTGGGTACAGGCCGTTACCATGCCGGGCAGCCTGGAGCGCAACCGCGTGTTGGTGCGGCATCTGGGTCTTGTGTCGGCGTTCTTTGGCATCTTCAGTGTTCTGTTTGCCGTGCTTGACTAGGCCTGGGGTTCTGTCTGTGCGGCAGGGCATCGCCGTAGAATCACCGGCGGCAATTTTTCAAAAGGCGGTGCGCGATGTCCCTCGAACTCTGGCTGGCCTATGTGCTGACGGTGGCGGTGCTGCTGGTGATCCCGGGGCCGACCATCCTCACGGTGATCGGCTATTCGCTGGCTCACGGGCGGCGGGCGAACGTGGCGCTGGTGGCGGGCGTGGCGCTGGGCGATTCCACCGCGCTGGCGCTGTCCTTGTTGGGCCTGGGCGCTTTGCTGGCGGCCTCGGCCTGGTGGTTCACGGCGGTCAAGACGGTGGGCGGCCTGTACCTGGTCTGGCTTGGCTGGCGCATGCTGCGCGCCGGGGTGGGGCCGGCCGAGGTGGCGCTGCCGGCGGCGCCCGATTCACTGTGGCGCTTGTTCGCCAACACCTGGCTGGTGACGGCGCTCAATCCCAAGGGCATTGTCTTCTTCGTCGCCTTCCTGCCGCAGTTCATCACGCCGGGCGGCGCGGTGGCGCCGCAGATGTGGATCCTGGCAGTCACCTTCGTCGCCATGGCGATCATCAATGCTGCGCTGTATGCGCGCTTTGCGGCGGTGGCGCATCATTTCCTGGCCTCGGCGCGGGCGCGCCGTGGCTTCAATCTTGGTGGTGGCACACTGCTGGCGATGGCGGGGATCTGGGCCCTGCTGGCACGGCGGCCGGGCTGAGAATCAGGTTCGCAAAAAAAGGAGTTCACCGTGGTGAAGATAATGCTGATTGTCGTCGCATTGCTGCTGGCAGGCCTGATGTTCTACGTTGCCACGCGACCGGCGAGTTTCCGCATCCAGCGCTCGATACGCATTGCCGCGCCGCGCGAGAAGCTGTTCGCCTATGTCAGCGACCTGCACAACTTCGATGCCTGGTCGCCATGGGCGCCGCTCGATCCGGCGATGCGCAAGACGCATTCCGGCGCGGCCAGCGGCGTCGGCGCGGGCTACGAATGGCAGGGCAACAACAAGGTCGGCCACGGGCGCATGGAGATCGCTGAGGCCGTGGCGCCGGAACGCGTGTTGATCAAACTGGATTTCCTCAAGCCCTTCGAAGCCCACAACATGGCCGAGTACCTGCTGGCGGAGAGTGGCGGTGAAACAGAATTCACCTGGGCCATGTACGGCCCCAATAATTTCCTCTCGAAAGTGATGGGGCTGTTCTTCAACATGGACAAACTGGTCGGCGCGCAATTCGAGCAGGGCCTGGTAGCCCTCAAGACGGTGGCGGAAAGGGGCGAGGCATGATCGAAGGCGGTTGCCTGTGCGGGGGGATCCGCTACCGCTACGAGGGCGCGATCGAGCACATCTCGGTCTGCCATTGCGCGCAATGCCGCAAGGCGCAGGGCTCGGCATTCGCCACGGTGGCGCCGGTGGCGAAAGATCGATTTCACTTGCTTTCGGGCGCTGATCTGATCAGTGAGTACCGCTCATCGCCGGACAAGGTGCGCGCTTTCTGCAAGGTCTGCGGCAGTCCGATCTACAGTGCCAAGGACGATGTCCCCGGTGTGTTGCGCCTGCGCCTGGGTTCGGTGGACACGCCCTTCACCTGCACCGACATCTTCCACATCTTCACCGACTCGAAAGCGCCGTGGTGGGAGATCGGCGATGGCCACCCTCACTACCCGCAGCGCAAGCCGTGAGCAAGCCCGCCGAACTGCTGCCGGGCACGGTCGATGAACTCGATCGCGCACGCAAGGCCTGCCGCAGCATGGTCAGGCGCCGCGCCGCAACCTCGGGGGGCCTGACCCTGGTGCCGCTGCCGGGCATCGACATTGCCGGCGACGTGGCGATGCTCATGGAATTGATCCCGGCGATCAACCGCAAGTTCGGCCTGACGCCGGAGCAGATCGAGCAACTCGATACCACGCACCGGGTGATGGTGTATGCGATGCTGAAGAAGGTCGGCACCGGCATGATCGGGCGGGAGGTGACGAAGCAACTGGTGCTGGCGGCGCTGAAGCAGGTCGGCGTGCGCCTGGCGACCAAACAGGTCCTGAAGTACCTGCCCTTCGCCGGCCAGGCCGCCGCCGCGGCACTCAGCGTGTCGGCGATGATCTACCTGGGCAATTCGCACATCGATGCCTGTTACGACGTGGCAAAAGGAGCGATACGCAAATGACGCAAATGCAGGGTTCCGGCGAGGGCCTCGGGCTTTCGCTCGCAACCGCCGATGGTGTCAATCTGGCCGGGCGGAGTTGGATGCCGGCCCAGGCCGAGGCGGTGATCGCCGTGGTTCACGGCATCGCCGAGCACGGCGGACGTTATGCCTGGCTGGCGCAACAGGCCTGCGCGCTAGGCCTTGGTATGGTGACGGTGGATTTGCGCGGCCACGGTCGCTCTCCGGGTGAGCGCTCGTACGTCGAGCGTTTCGACGATTACCTGCTGGATGTCGACGCGCTGTGGGCGCGGGCGGGTGAACTGGCGGCGGGCCGGCCGCTGTTCCTCATGGGGCACAGCATGGGCGGGGCGATCGCGCTGCGCTGGGCGGCGCAGCGACGGCAGAGCATGGCCGGACTGATCTTGTCCTCTGCTGCGCTGAAAATCGGTAGCGACGTACCGCGCCTGCTTATCGCGCTGGCCCCGCTGCTCTCACGCTGGCTGCCGCACCTGCGGGGCACGCGGCTCGACCCGGCGCTGATCAGCAACGACTCGACGCAGGTGGCCGCCTACATGAATGATCCGCTGGTCAGCCTGAAGGCGCCGCCGGCGCGCACCGGCGCCGAATTGCTGGCCGCAATGGATGTCAATCGCACGGCGGCGGCGGGGCTTGCGCTGCCCGTGTATCTGTTCCATGGCGACGCCGACCGCCTGACCGACCCGGAGGGCAGCCGTGAGATTTACGCTGCCTGGGGCGGGGCCGACAAGACGCTGAGGCTGTGGCCGGGCAGCCGCCACGAAACATTGAACGACCTCGAGCGCGAGGCCGTGGCGGCGGAATTGCTGGCCTGGGTGCGGGCTCATGCTGCCGCTTGTCTCGGCAAATGAACTCGGCGAATATGGAAATCAAAAATATCCATAAGGTTTGAAGGGTCGATAGTCTTATAGTTGGCTCGTCACACGCGATCCGGTCGAAACCCTGGCCTGATCGCACGCCCGAACCGGTGCCAACGCGCCGGTTCCTCCTTGCAGGCGGGGAATAACCCCCGATTGCGACGTGATCGAAGCGACGGTGTCCGCCCTCAAGGCCGCAGCCGGCGCTTCTTGAATCGCTTGACCACGATTGGCCGGCGCTTGTGCTTTTGCACATTCGCCTCCAAGCGGGTCGTAGCGAAAACCATGTTCAGGTTACGGTTTTGATTGGGTGAAAACGAAATCGCGTGACGGAGGGGCGGGCAGCTTTGGAGTCGTTGACGAATCTCGCGGTAGCAGGAGGTTTCATGGCCGGGCTGGGCGTTCTGCTCGCCCTGCTGCTCGCCATCGCCAACAAAAAGCTCTACGTCTTCGAGGACCCGCGCATCGGCCAGGTCGAGGACCTGCTGCCCAAGTCCAATTGCGGTGCCTGCGGCCAGGCCGGCTGCCGTGACTTCGCCGAGAAGGTGGTGGGCGGCGACACCATCCCCGCCAAATGCACGGTGAGTTCGCCGCAGCAGCGCCAGGGCATCGCCGACCTGCTCGGCGTCGCCGCCGGCACGGTGGAAAAGCAGGTGGCACGGCTGGCCTGCGGTGGCGGTCGTCATGTGGCGTTTTTGCGCGCGCGCTATGAGGGGCTCAAGACCTGCCGGGCGGCGGCCGTGGTCTCGGGCGGTGGCAAGGAATGCGCCTGGGGATGCCTTGGCCTCGCCGACTGTGCCAACGTATGCACCTTCGATGCCATCCACATGGACATGCACGGCCTGCCGGTGGTCGATAGCGCCAAATGCACCGCCTGCAACGACTGCGTCGAGGTCTGTCCGAAGGGCCTGTTCAGCCTCGAGTCGGTCAGCCACCGCCTCTGGGTGGCCTGCAAGAACCAGGCGGACGGCGACACCGCCGAGGCCGCCTGCGAGGTGGCCTGCACCGCCTGCGGCAAGTGCGTCGCCGACGCGCCGCTGAAGCTGATGCAGCTTGCCGGCAACCTGGCCGTGGTCAATTACGACTGGAACGACCAGGCCACGCGCGAACCCATCGAGCGCTGCCCGACCGGCGCCATCGTCTGGTTCGAAACCGCCGACCGCGCCGCCAAGGGCGCGGCGGCCAAAAAGATCCTGCGCAACGAGCCGCTGCCGTTGCACGTCTGAATTTGCATTTGAGGAAGCTGCCATGACACTCTCGATGATCAAAAAGATGTTCTCCAACGGACTGCTGCCGCAAACCGGCGCGGGTGTCGCCGCGGGCAAGGTCAAGTACCCCGGGCTGCGCGACGCGGTCGACGGCAACACCGCCGTTATCCACGTCGAGCGCGAGTCGTCGGACGCCGCCGGTGCCTACCCGATCACGCCCTCGACGCAGATGGGCGAGTACTGGGCCGAGGAGGTCGCCAAGGGCCACCTCAACATTTCCGACAAGCCGCTGATTTTCATCGAGCCCGAGTCCGAGCACGCCGCCGCCGGCGTCACCGCCGGCATGGCCATGACGGGCCTGCGCGCGACCAACTTTTCCTCGGCGCAGGGCGTGGCCTTCATGCACGAGTCGCTCTACGCCGCGGTCGGCAAGCGCCTGCCCTACGTACTCAACATGGGCTGCCGCGCCATCACCAAGGCCTCTCTCAATGTGCATGCCGGCCACGACGACTACCACTGCGTCGATGACACCGGCTTCATCCAGATGATGGCGAAGAATGCCACCGAGGCCGCCGACCTGAACCTGGTCGCGCGCAAGACCGCCGAGCTTTCGCTAACGCCGGCCATCGTCGGCCAGGACGGCTTCCTCACCAGCCACCTGATCGAATCCTGCGTGCTGCCCGAGCGCGAACTGGTTGCCGAATACCTCGGCCGTCCCGACGATCTGATCGACTCGCCGACGCCGGCGCAGCAGATGCTCTACGGCCCCAGGCGCCGTCGCGTTCCGGCGATCTGGGATGTGGACCTGCCGCTGCTGTCGGGCTCGGTGCAGAACCAGGATGCCTACATGCAGGCCACCGCCGGCCAGCGGCCGTATTTCTTCGACCACGTCGCGGCTCTCGCCGACGGCTGCATGGACGAGTTCGCCGCGCTGACCGGGCGCCGCTACCAGCGCGTCTCCGGCTTCAAGACCGAGGATGCCGATTACATCATCCTCGGCATGGGCAGCATGATCGTGCAGGCCGAGGCCGTCGCCGACTACCTGCGCGAGACGCGCAAGCTCAAGGTCGGCGTGGTGAACCTCACCATGTTCCGTCCCTTCCCCGGCGACCTGCTGGGCGAGGTGCTGCGCGGCAAGAAGGGCGTGGCGGTGCTGGAGCGCACCGACCAGCCGCTGGCCGAAGACCTGCCGCTGATGCGCGAAGTGCGCGCCACGTTGATGAAGTGCGTGGAGAACGGCATGGCGATTGCCCAGGGGCAGAAGGATGCTCCCTACGCCGGCTATGCGGTGTATGCCGCCGCCGAGATGCCGCGCCTGTATTCCGGCTGTTACGGCCTGGGTAGCCGAGACCTGCAACCGGAAGCGCTGATCGGCACCATCGAGAACATGTTGCCCAACGGTACGCAGCGCAAGTTCTTCTACCTCTCGATCGACTTCGCGCGCGATCCGCTGAATCCCAAGGACGAGGTGCATCAGCAGGACATCGCCGACAAGTACCCGCAGATCCGCGCGCTGGGCGTGCGCGGCTCCGAGAATCCCAACCTGCTGCCGAAGGGCGCGATAACGGTGCGCATGCATTCGGTCGGCGGCTGGGGCGCCATCACCACCGGCAAGAACCTGGCGATGACCCTGTTCGAGTTGCTGGGCTGGGACATCAAGGCCAATCCGAAATACGGCTCGGAGAAGAAGGGCCAGCCGACCACCTATTACCTCTCGGCGGCGCCGGAGCCGATCCGCATCAACTGCGAATACACCTATGTCGATGTCGTGCTCTCGCCCGACCCGGCGGTGTTCGGCCATAGCAACCCGCTGTCGGGATTGAAGCGCGGCGGCTTCTTCATCATCCAGTCCAACCTCGGCAGCGAAACCTGGGCCAGCTTCCCGCTCTGGGCGCAGAAGTTCATCGCCGATAACGAGATCCGCGTCTTCCATCTCGACGCCTTCCAGATCGCACGGGAGGAAGCCGGCGCGGCCGAACTGCAACTGCGCATGCAGGGCATCGCCTTCCAGGGCGCCTTCTTCGCCGCCAGCCCGACCATGGCCAATGCCGGCCTGACCGAGGACGCATTGTTCACCGCGATCGAGGCCCAGTTGCAATCCAAGTTCGGCGGCAAGGGCGCGCGCGTGGTGGCGGACAACCTGCGCGTGGTGCGCCGCGGCTTCACCGAGCTGACCGAGATCACCGAAAAGGAAGTCGGCCTCACGCGCAAGGGCTTCGTCAAGAAGGATGCCGGGCTGCCGATCATGCTCAGGCAACTGCCGGTGGTGGGCGAGGCCCAGTCGGGCAAGGTCGGCGACATCCACCGCTTCTGGGAACAGACCGGCCACTTCTACCTGACTGGCCGCGGCAACGACAACATCGTCGATCCCTTCATCGGCGCTTCGCTGGTGCCGGCCGCGACCGGCGTCTTCCGCGACATGACCGGCATCCGTTTCGAGCATCCGGAATGGATCGCGGAGAACTGCACGGCCTGCGGCAACTGCTACGTCGAATGCCCGGACTCGGCGATCCCCGGCCTGGTCAGCTCGATCGGCGATGTGCTCAACACGGCGATCACCCGCATCGAGACCGGCGGCACGCCGACGCGCTACCTGCGCCGCGCCGCGCGATCCATCGAGAAGAAGCTGCGTACGCTGGTCGACAACGAAGGCGGCTATGTGCGTCCGCTGTTCGACCGCGCCATGGATGCGGTGCTGGCCGAAACGCCGGAAGCCGAGCGTGCCGGCCTCGCCGCTGAATTCACCCAGTTGCAGATCCATCTCGGCGGCTTCCAGTTCGCCGCCACCAAGCCCTACTGGGGCAACCGCGAGAAGAAGGCCAAGGGCAGCGGCGGCCTGTTCTCGATCACCGTCAACCCCTATACCTGCAAGGGCTGCGCGTTGTGCGTGACGGTCTGCGAGGACAATGCGCTGAAGATGGTGACCCAGACCGAAGACTCCGTCGAGCGTCTGCGCCGCGACTGGAACACCTGGCTGGAACTGCCGACCACGCCCAAGGAATACAGCCGCATCGACAGCCTCGACGAGAAGATCGGCGCGCTGGAAACCCTGCTGCTGGACAAGAAGAACTACGGTTCGATGAACTGCGGCGACGGCGCCTGCCTCGGTTGCGGCGAGAAGACCGCGATCCACTTGTTCACGTCGACCGTGACGGCACTGATGCAGCCGCGCGTTGCCGCGTTCGTCGAAAAGATCGACGACCTGGTCACGCGCCTGGAACAACACATGCGCGTCAAGCTGGCTTCGGCCGTCGATCTCACCGATGCCAGTGCCGTGATACGCGCGGTCGAGTCGACCGGCCAGCACGATCTGACGCTGTCGAACCTGGCCAACAAGCTGAACGCCGACAAGCCTTCGCAATTGCTCGATCCGGCCTGGGTGAAGAACACCGCGCAACTGCTGGAAAAGTTGAAGGACCTCAAGTGGCGCTACGTCGAGGGACCGACCAAGCGCGGCCGCGCCGAGATGGGCATCATCAACTCCACGGGCTGCACCTCGGTCTGGGGCTCGACCTATCCCTTCCATCCCTATCCCTTCCCGTGGACCTCGCATCTCTTTCAGGATTCGCCTTCGGTGGCGATGGGCATTTTCGAGGGCCACATGGCGAAGATGGCCGACGGCTTCAAGGCCGTGCGCAAGGCGGAGCAGGAACTCGTCGGCGACTACCTGCCGGACCGCGACGACGATTTCTTCCGCCGCTTCAACTGGCAGCAGTTCTCGGCCGACGAGTGGCATCTCTGCCCGCCGGTGGTGTCGATCGGTGGCGACGGCGCGATGTATGACATCGGCTTCCAGAACCTGTCGCGCGTGCTGATGTCGGGCATGCCGGTGAAGATCCTGGTGGTCGATACCCAGGTGTATTCGAACACCGGCGGCCAGGCCTGCACCTCGGGCTTCATCAGCCAGGTCTCGGACATGGCGCCCTGGGGCGACGCCCAGCGCGGCAAGCAGGAGGTGAGGAAGGAGATCAGCCTGATCGGCATGGCGCACCGCACCTCCTACGTGATGTCGGGCACCATCGCGCATGTCAATCACCTGATCGAAAGCTACATCGACGGCCTCAACAGCCGCCGCCCGGCGCTGTTCAACATCTACGCCGTGTGTCCGCCCGAGCATGGCGTCGGCGACGACAAGAGCGTGGACCAGAGCAAGCTGGCGGTGGAGGGCCGCGCCTATCCGCTGTTCCGCTTCGACCCGGATGCGGGCACCACCTTCGCCGAATGCGTCAGCCTGGAAGGCAATCCCTCGCTCGATACGGACTGGCCGACCTATGCGCTGAAGTACATCGATGAGGCCGGCGCCCAGCAGAGCATGACCCTGCCGCTGACCTTCGCCGACTTCGCCGCGACCGAGGCGCGCTTCCTCAAGCATTTCCGCAAGGCACCGCCCGAGACCTGGAACGAAACCATGGTGCCGGTGGCCGAGTTCCTCGAACTCGATGCCGACGAGCGCGAAGGAAAGTTCCCCTTCATCTGGGCGGTGGACAAGAAGAACCGCCTGATGCGCCTGCTGGTGACCAAGGAACTCATCAAGTCGGCCGAGGAGCGGCTGCACTTCTGGCGGCAACTGCGCGGCCTGGCCGGCATCGGCGCGCAAGGGACGGACATGGAAGAGGTCGAGTCACGGGTGCGCGAAGATATGCTGGCGAAGATCAGCGCGGCGCTGGGGCAGGGCGCTTCCATGGTGCCAGCGGGCGGCGATGCAAGAGTCGGCGCTGGCGATACGGCGATTTCGAGTGCAGACGGCGACTACGAGCCGGTCTGGGTCGAGTCGCCCGAATGCACGGCCTGCGACGAATGCACCACGTTGGCGCCGAAGACCTTCGCCTACAACGACCAGAAGCTGGCCGTGGTGATCAACCCCAAGGGCGCGAAGTTCGCCGACATCGTCAAGTCGGCCGAGAAGTGCACGGCCGGCTGCATCCATCCCGGCACGCCCTGGAACATGAGCGAGCCGGGCATAGAGAAACTCATGGCAAGGGCCGCCAAGTTCAACTGAGCCCATGAGATACGCCCACCCCCCATCCCCCGCCCCGAGGGCGGAGGTGACTTCGGTTCAGACGCTTCGCGTCTTCCGGAGTTGTGACTCGCTACCTCCTTGGGACGGCCCGGCGGAGGTAGCATGAAACTCGTCTCCTATTTCCGCGGCGAAGCCTTCCAGCGCGGCGTGCATCCGCCGAGTTGCAAGCTGACGGCGGAGCGCAAGATCCGTCGCCTGCCCTTTCCCGACCGGGTGACGGTGCCGCTGTCGCAGCACATCGGCAAGCTGCCGCGCCCCGTCGTGCGCGTCGGCCAGGAAGTGGTGCGCGGCCAGCCCATTGCCAGGAGCGACGAGTGGCTGTCAGTGCCGCACCACGCACCGCTGTCGGGCGTGGTCGAGTTCATCGGCCTGCGGCCGGGCATGCGCGGCACCTGGATCGAATCCATCGTCATCCGCGCCCATCCGGGGGCGACTCAGGAAGACCTCTGGGGCCGGCCGCGCGACCTGTCGCAGGCCACAGGGCAGGACATCCTGCAGGCGATTTGGGACAGCGGCATGGTCGGCCTGGGCGGTGCGGCCTTTCCGACCCACGCCAAGCTTTCGGTGCCGAAGCAGGCCAGGGTGCATACCCTGGTGGTGAACGGCTGCGAGTGCGAGCCTTACCTCACCTGCGACCATCGCGTCATGATCGAACACGCCGCCGACCTGATCGCCGGCATCCGCTATGCCATGCGCGCCACCGGTGCGGTGCGTACCATCATCGGCGTCGAGGACAACAAGCCGGATGCCGTGCTGGTGCTGCGCCAGGCCATCGCCGACGCGCATGCTGCGGGCGTAACCGAAGAGATCCACGTCGAGGCGGTACCGACCAAGTATCCGCAGGGTTCCGAAAAGATGCTGATCATGGCGCTGTTCGGCGCCGAGATGCCGGCCGGTGGGCTGCCGATCGCCTTGGGCATGGTGGTCAGCAACGTCGGCACGCTGGCCGCGCTGGGCAGGCTGCTACCGGCGGGGCAGGGCCTCACCGAGCGCGTGGTGACGGTGACCGGCTCCGGCGTGGCCAAGCCCGGCGATTACCGCGTGATCCTCGGCACGCCGCTCAAGTTCGTGCTCGACTATGCCGGCGTGCCGGCGGTCGATGCCCTCGACGCACGGCAGGTGATCCTCGGCGGGCCGATGATGGGCCAGGCCATCGGCTCGCTCGACGTGCCGATCACCAAGGGCGTGTCGGGCGTGCTGGTGTTTCGTCGCGAGGACATGCTGGAGCGCGAATCGCGCCAGACCTATCCCTGCATCAAGTGCGGCGAGTGCGTCGAGTCCTGTCCGATGGGACTCAATCCCTCGACCCTGGGCATGCTGGCCGCCAAGCGCGAATACGAGCTGATGGGCGAGCAGTACTACCTCGGCGACTGCTTCGAGTGTGGCTGCTGCACCTATGTCTGCCCGTCCAACATTCCGCTGGTGCAGCAGTTCCGCGTCGCCAAGCAGATCCTCAGAGAAAAAGCCGCATGACCACTCCGATCGAGATCCGCTCGGCACCGCATGTGCAGGCCGCGAAAACGGTCGAGACCATCATGCGCAACGTGGTGTACTCGCTGCTGCCGATCTGCGCCTTCTACGTGTTCCAGTACGGCATCTCGGCGCTGTTCTCGATCGTCGTGGTGACGGGCGCCTGCCTGCTCACCGAGCGCTTCTTCGTCGGTACCGGCACCCAGGCCGGACGCCTGTCGGATTACTCCGCCGTCATCACCGGCTTGCTGCTGGCGCTGACGCTGCCGCCGGGCTTCCCGCTGTGGATGGGCGCCGTGGCCGGCCTCGTCGCCATCGCCCTGGGCAAGGCTCTGTTTGGCGGCATCGGCTTCAATGTCTTCAACCCGGCGCTGGTCGGCCGCGCCTTCGTCCAGGCGGCTTTCCCGACGGCGATCGCGACCTATACGCCATCCTTCCTGCCCGGGCGCTTCAGCGAATTCATCCCGTCGACGCTGGCCTGGCCGCTGATGATCCCGGCCGATCCCTTGCCCTGGCTCAAGGCCAAGAGCCTGGATGCGTTGGCCGGGGCGACGCCGCTGGCGAAGTGGAAGTTCGACGGCGTGCTGGTCAATGCCGACGAGCTGCTGACTTCGCTTTCCGGCAACATGGCAGTCGGGCCGTCACCCCTGCTGATCCTGCTCTGCGGCGCTTACCTCGCGGCGCGGCGTTTCATGGACTGGCGCATCCCGCTGGCGGTGCTGGGCAGCGCGGCGCTGACGGCCTGGCTGCTGTTCGCCTTCGATGCCGCGCGTTATCCGAATCCCTTCTTCATGCTGTTCTCCGGCGGCCTGGTCCTCGGCGCGGTGTACATGGCGACCGACATGGCGACTTCGCCGGTGACGCCCAAGGGCATGTGGGTGTATGGCGCGCTGATCGGCCTGCTGACCGTGGTGATCCGCTATTACAGCGGCCTGCCGGAAGGCGTGATGTACGCGATCCTGATCGCCAATGCGGCTTCGCCACTGATCGAGAGAGTCACCCAGCCGGTGCCCTTCGGCCGCGGCGTGCTCGACCGGGTTAAGAAGCGCGCCACCTATCCGCTGAACCCGGGTTACATCTCGCGCGAAGAAGCCAGCGCGGTGACGCCGAAGAAGCGCTTCCTGCCGAAGAAGCCGAAAAAGTGATGAGCGACCATCGTGTGATCCCCATCGTTGAGCAGGCTTCGCCACCGCCCGAATCGCCGACCGGCGCGATGATCCGTACGCTCGGCCTGGTCTCGGCCATCTGCGGCCTGATCATCGTCGGCGCCTACCAGGGCACCTACGACGCGGTCGCCGCCAACAAGCGCATCGCCACCGAGCGTGCGGTATTCAAGGTGATCCCGGCGGCGAAGTCGATCGCGGAATTCGTCGCCCAGCCGGGTGGTGGCGTTTCGAAAGTCGGCGCTGGCGAGACGGCGATTCCGCCCGGCGCGGTCAAGTTCTTCGCTGCCTACGACGAGTCCGGCAAGCTCGCCGGCATCGCCGCCGAGGGTGTGGGCAAGGGCTATGCCGACAACGTGCGCATCATGTTCGGCTACCAGCCGGACTGCCAGTGCGTGGTCGGCATCGGCGTGGTGTCGATGCGCGAGACCCCGGGCATCGGCGACAAGATCATCACCGACAAGGAATTCCTCGCCAACTTCACGGCGCTCGACCTCAAGCTCAAGGCCGACCTTTCGTCGCTGGCCAACGAGGTCAAGGCGGTCAAGCACGGCAGCAAGGCCAGCGCCTGGCAGATCGACGCCATTTCCGGCGCCACGATCACCTCGCGCGCCGTGGGCAAGGCCATCAACGATTCGGCGCAGGCGCTACTGCCGCGCCTGCTGCCGAATCTCGACAAAGTCGCGGGAAAATCATGAATCCAAGCACGGCAAACACCTGGGACGAGTTCATGGAGGGCGTCTGGCGCCAGAACCCTGTCTTCGTCATGGTGCTGGGCATGTGCCCGACGCTGGCCGTCACGGTCTCGGCAATCAATGCCATATCGATGGGCGTGGCGACGCTGTTCGTGCTGGTCTGCTCCTGCGGCTTGGTGTCGCTGATGCGCAAGCTGACGCCTAAAGAAGTGCGCATCGCGGTGTACATCGTGATCATCGCCACCTTCGTTACAGCGGTGGATTACGCGATCCAGGCCATCAGCCTGGCGCTCTACGATGCGCTGGGCGCCTTCATCCAGCTGATCGTGGTGAACTGCATCATCCTCGGCCGCGCCGAGGCGCACGCCGCGAAGAATCCGCCCATGTCGGCGATGATCAATGCCACCGGCATGGGCGTCGGCTTCACCATCGGCCTGCTGGCGCTGGGCGTGGTGCGCGAGATCCTCGGCGCCGGCACGCTGTTCGGCATCACCCTGTTCGGCGCCGGCTTCCAGCCCTGGGTGATCATGGTGCTGCCGCCCGGCGGCTTCTTCGTCCTCGGCGCCTGGCTGCTGTTCTTCGCCTGGCTGGAGCGGCGCAAGCTGCGCCGCGCGGCACAACCCACGGAGGCCGGTCAACATGTCTGAATCCGCGTTCCAGATCTTCGTCAATGCACTGCTGGCCAACAATTTCGTGCTGGCGATGTTCCTCGGCCTGTGCCCCTTCCTCGGCGTCTCGGGCAAGCTCGACACGGCCTTCCCGATGGGCGTGGCGACCACCTTCGTGATGCTCGTCGCCTCACTCTGCGCCTATGGACTCAACCTGTTGCTGACCGCCTTCCACCTCGAATTCCTGCGCCTGATTTCCTACATCGTGATCATTGCTTCGTCGGTGCAACTGGTCGAGATGGTGCTGAAGAAATACAGCCCGGCGCTGTTCCGCGCGCTGGGCATTTACCTGCCGCTGATCACCACCAACTGCGCCGTGCTCGGCGTCGCGCTGTTCCAGACCGCGCGCGAATACGACTTCGTGCAATCAATGGTGTTCAGCTTTGGCGGCGGCGCCGGCTTTACCCTGGCGCTGGTGCTGATGGCCAGCGTGCGCGAACGCCTGACGCTGTCCAACGTGCCCGACCTGGCGCAGGGCACGGCCCTGTCGCTGATGCTGGCCGGCATCCTCTCGCTGTCCTTCATGGGCTTTGCCGGATTGGGTGGCTGATGACAACCTATCTCGTGGCCATGGCCTCCATCTTCAGCCTCGCCCTGGGCGGGATCCTGATCGACCGCATCTACCGCCGCTTCGCCGCACGCAATCCGCAGCTCGGGCCTTTCCGCGACCCCGGCAAGTGCGGCTGCTGTTCCGCCGGCAGCGGCTGCGATACCACCTGCAGCACCGAACCGACACCATGCTAATGCTCATGCCGCCACTAACTGCACCTCTCTCAATGAAACAACGCAAAGGCGAATTGAACGCCCGCCCCTCCCATCCTCCCCTCGCGGGGAGGCTATTGATTGGCTCGCTGCGCTCGAATGTCACAGGGCGCACTTGTTCGCGCATTTCACGCTAATCCAACTGGAGCATATGCCATGCAGCCCACCACTCCGCCCGCCGCGCCACCCGCCCGTACCTACACCGCGACCCTGACGCAGTCGCGCCGCATCACGCCGCCGGCCTCGCGTGAGGAAGTCCGCCATCTGGTTTTCAGTACCGGCGACCTGTCCTTCGACGCCACGCTGGGCAACCTGATCCGCGTCATGGCGCCGGGCCAGTTCGGCAACCGCAGCCATGCCCGCCTGTATTCGATCATGGACCTGGAAAGGGGTAAGGCCGGTACCGAGTTCGCCATCTGCGTGCGCCGCTGCAGCTACATCGACGATTTCAACGGCGAGGAATACAAGGGCGTTGCCTCCAACTACCTGTGCGACCTGCGTCCCGACGACAGCGTCGAATTTGCCGGACCGGTGGGCTACCCCTTCGTGATTCCCGAGGACAAGACCTCGGACATCCTGATGCTTGGCATGGGCACCGGCATCGCGCCCTTCCGCACCCTGATCCGGCAGATCTACGAAAAAGTCGGTCGCTGGGAGGGCAGGGTGAGGCTGTTCTACGGCGCCCGCAGCCCGCTGGAAATGCTTTACATGAACGACGAGAACAGCGACCTCGCCAACTATTTCGACCAGCCGACCTTCAAGGCCTTCCAGGCCGTCAGCCCGCGTCCGGCACTGGATGCGCCGGTGGCACTCGGTGCTGCGCTGGAACATAATGCGTCCGAAGTCTGGAACATGGTGCAACGGGCGAATACCCGCGTCTTTGTTGCCGGGACGGCCAACCTGCTGCCGGTGGTCGAGCAGGCCATGATCAAGCTGGCCGGTTCCGGTGGCAACTGGATGCGCGTCGAAAATGCGTTGAAGTCCAGCGGTCGCTGGAGCGAGGTGCTCTACTGACCGTAACGACGCGATGGTCTTCCCGGCTTGCACCAGCACCGAGCAGTTGACGGCAGAGGTGCTCAGTCGTGACGATCAGTTTCCGCTGAGCAAGTAGATCTGCGACCAAGGCGGCATCCGGCCCGGCGAACGCCGGCTCCGGATGCTTAACGCGAATAGACGTTTACGGTGCAGGAAACGTCGCGCGGGCAAAGCACCGAGCGCACCAGTTGCTGCGGTAGCCCCTCGGCCCAGGACCACTCGTAGGGGTAGCTAAAGATGCGGATATTCCACACCGAGACGCTCTCCCGTACCAGCTCGATGTTTGCCTTGTACATGCGTTCTGCATCGGCGCCCGATTTGCTGTGCAGCTCCGTGTGCAAACTGCCGAGAAAGGCATCCAGGTGCTGGTCGGCGAGCGTGGGATAGGGCAGGTCGCGATCCACCATGCAACGGATGAAGTTCGTGAAGAACGGCGGCCCGTCCCGCCCGACCCAGCAATCGAGTCCCACCGTCAGCAACGGGGCTTCCGCTGTCTGGCCAAATGAGCTGCCGGCAATGAGCAGGAGCAGCAGCGCTGCCCGGCGCAAGGTATTCATGGCGGAATCATATCAGTTGGCGCAAAGATTCGTATTGCTGGCTTGAATCTTGCAAGTTTATTGGGCGTTTTGATTGTGATTCCGCCGAATTTTCCCGGAAGCGGGGTACGTGGCAGTTGAAAAGCGTTCAGGGTAATCCCATCCTGACCGCAATTGCAGGGGTGTCCGTAGATCATGAATCCCGTTCGCAGCATCAAGGGCCTGCTTCTCGCCGCTGGCGCCGTTTTCTCGATAGCGATATTCGCGGCGACGATTTTCGTGGTTTCGGGAATTTACGATCGCTCGGTCCGCGATGATGCGGTCGAGGACGCATCGTCCTTTGCCGAGTTGACCTTCAATGCGATGTTCGAACTGATGAGCACCGGCTGGAACCGGCAGCAGATGGAGGCCTATGTGCGGGCAATCCAGAAGTCCGTGGACCACACTCAGCGCCAGATCGACATTTACCGCGGGCCGAAGGTCAGCGAACTGTTCGGCGAGATCGCCCAGAAGACCCCGGATGCGGAAATCCTGCGCGCCCTGAAGGATGGTGAGCGGCGGCATACCGAGTCGGGCGACATGATTCGCGTTGTGTATCCCCTGCGGGCGCAGGAGGTTTGCCTCAAGTGCCACGTCAATGCGGCCGCCGATGACGTCCTGGGCGTGATCGACGTGACGCAGCATGTCGGCGAGAACATTGCCTCGCACCGGGCGCGCTTCACCTGGGCTTTTGCCCCCATTGTGCCGGTGATGCTGGTCGTTACGCTGATCATGGTGCTCTACATTCAGCGGCGTCTGAAAGGGCCGATCGAAACCCTTGCCCGCGACATCCGGGCCGTGAACCGTATCGCCGACTTGCGCGCGCTGGTCGCACGCAAGGAGGATCTTGGCTTTTCCGAGTTCAACTCGGTCGCGGACGAAGTTCGACAACTGACGGAGCGCATCCGTTCCATCGCGGTGGACAAGGACATGCTCGAGTTCGAGATCCGCCTGCTGGAGAAATTCATCCTCACCACCGAGGTGATCAAGGACTGGCGCGAGTATGTGAACCAGTTGATTCTCGATATTGATTCGGTGGTGCCGGCCTACACCATGTTTTCGCTGTTCAAGGTCGGAGATGAGGCCTACGACCTGGAGATTTTCTGGCGCGGACGACCGACAGAACCGGTCAAGCGCGTATTCGAGAACTGCCTGCAGCAACTGCTGAAGCGCTCGCAGGAATTCGAGAGCGGACTGGCAATACGGGTCCGCCACAACGTTGCCGACAATGGCCTGGTGGTCGATGCCTTGCGCGAGGAGGATATCGAGGTGCAGATCAAGTCGCTGCTCGTCAGTTCGCCCAAGATCGGCGGTATCGTCGGCATCGGCATGCAGCCGCAGCACGAGATGGATCCGATGCGGCTGCTGGTGGTGGAGAGCATTCTCGCCACGCTGCTCAACGTGGTCGGCTCGGTCAAGGCGATCGATAAATATACCAAGGACCTGGAGTACTACGCGACGCGCGATCCGCTTACCAACCTGTACAACCAGCGCGTGTTCTGGGAACTGATCGAAAGCGAAGTGCTGCGCTCGTCGCGCCACGGTGACAAGTTCAGCCTGCTGTTGATCGATGCCGACAATTTCAAGTCGGTGAATGACAGCTATGGCCACGGTGCCGGCGACAGCCTGCTGCAGAGGGTGGTGGCAGCGATCCGGTCCGCGATTCGCGACGATGACTTGCTCTCGCGGTATGGCGGTGACGAGTTCGCGGCCATCCTGCCCGAGACCGACATGGCGGCCGGTGAGGTCGTGGCGCGGCGCATCCTTGACGCGGTGGCGGCGGTGAGCATGGCGGCCCCAGACGGTGCGGCGATCACCAGTTCGGTATCGATCGGCATCGCGACTTTTCCTGACCACGCCAAGGGCATGAAGGACCTGTTCCTGGTGGCCGACAACATGATGTATCGGGCCAAGGCCGAGGGCAAGAACCGGGTGATGGTGCCCAGCGACGATGACGTGGTGGAAGTCTTCCGCACCATGGGCGAGAAAAGCATGATGATCCTGAATGCGGTCGAGAAGCGCAGCGTGGTGCCCTTCTTCCAGCCAATCATCAATGTTGCCGGGGGGCAGGTCGAGGCCATCGAGGTGCTGTCGCGCATCCGCATGGAGGACGGCAGTTTCGTGATCGCCGAGGAGTACGTGGCCATCGCCGAGAAGATGGGCGTGATGCACAAGCTCGATTTCATCCAGCTGGAAAAGACCCTCGAGGCCGTCGAGGAAACCGGCTATGGCGGCCTGCTGTTCATCAACATGTCGCCGCGCGCGCTGGTGCTCAATGACTTCGTCCAGGAGACGCGGCGCATCAGCAGTCGTTTCAACATCGATCCGACGCGGCTGGTGTTTGAAATCACCGAGCGCGAGACGATCAAGAACATGGCATTGCTGGAACGCTTCATTTCCACGCTGCGCAACGAGGGCTTCAAGCTGGCGATCGATGACTTCGGCTCGGGTTTTTCGTCCTTCCACTACGTCAAGCGTTTCCCGATCGACTTCCTCAAGATCGAGGGCGAATTCATCCTCGGCATGAAGAACAGCGAGAAGGACCGGGCCCTGGTTCGCAGCATCGTATCGCTAAGCCACGACCTGGGCATTCGTACCGTTGCGGAATACGTCGAAGACGAAGCCGTGTTCCGGCAGGTCGTTGCGCAAGGAATTGATCTGGCGCAGGGCTTCCATATTTGTCGGCCGAATATTTCTCTGGCCAAGGCGATGCAGGGGCGACCCTCCCCTGGCTGAAGCCCTACCCGGAGCGGACGCCCGGCGGAGGCTCCGGCAGGTCTGATTTCGAAAGCCAGAGCAAGAGATTTTCGTAAAGCACACCGGGGGTAAACGGTTTGCCGATATGCGCATCCATTCCGGCAGCCAAGCAAGCATCGCGGTCCTCGCCAAAGGCATTGGCGGTCATGGCCAGGATGGGAACAGTCGCCTTGCCCGGCAATTGGCGGATGGCGCGAGTTGCATCGAGTCCATTCATCACTGGCATCCGCATATCCATCAGTATCAGATCGAAATCGCGCTCTTTGGCCAGTGCCACAGCCAGGGATCCGTCGCTGGCGAACTCCGGGACAAGTCCCGCATCTTCCAGCATGAAGCGGACGACCTCCTGGTTGAGCGGTTCGTCCTCAACCACCAGGATGCGGCGACCGGCATGGCTATGTCGCAAAGCCTTGCCTGACGAATCGTCCACAGCCTCGGTCGCCGTGGCAGCCATCGGTGCTGCCAGCCGCAGGCGGACATCGGCGGAAAAGCGACTGCCGACCCCTTCTGTACTGCTGACGCCGACATCGCCCCCCATCAAGCGGGCGATGCGTCGCGAGATCACCAAGCCAAGGCCGGCGCCACCATAGCGACGGGTCATCGAGTCATCTGCCTGGGTGAACGGATGAAACAGTCTTGCCTGCTGCTCAGCACTGATGCCTATGCCCTGGTCGCTGACTTCGATGCGCAGCAACAGGCTCGCGTCGTCGCGATCCAGGGGGAATGCACGCACCCTAACTTCACCGTGATCGGAAAACTTGACGGCATTGCCAATGAAGTTGAGCAGAATCTGACGCAGACGCATGGCGTCTCCGCAGAGCAATTGCGGAAGGTCTGGTGACACCTCGGAGCGCAGATACAACCCTTTGCCATTGGCGGATTCGGATTGCATATGCAGGACTTCGTCGATTAACGCGGACAGCGAGAAACTGGATTCCTCGAGCGACATGCGGCCGGCCTCGATACGCGAAATATCGAGGATGTCGTTGATCAAATCCAGCAGATGCTGCGACGCCTCCATGCTCTTGCCCAGCCAGTCCAGTAGCTTTGGATCGCTGGCCCGGCGCTGTGCCATGCGGGTCATGCCCATGATCGCATTCATTGGCGTGCGCAGTTCGTGGCTCATGTTGGCGAGGAATATGCTTTTGGCGCGGCTGGCCGCCTCGGCGGCATCGCGCGCCGCCGCCAGATCGGTGGTGCGCGACTGGACAAGATCCTCGAGATGACGTCGATACAGTTCCAGTTCCTTTTCGGCGAGCTTGCGTTCGGTGATGTCGGTGATGTGCGCCAAAATGCACTGCTCGCCATTCATTATGGTGACTTCGGCTGAGATGCTGATCTGACGGAGTTCGCCGTTATGGTGGCGCCATACTGTTTCCCAGTCGATGACGCGTCCATCCCGCTGTAGCGTTTTCATCCATGTGCGGCGAGCTTCGTCGCTGGGCCAGATTCCCAACTCCACCGATGTGCGGCCGATCAGTTCATTGCGTCCCCAGCCGAAATAGCGTTCGTAATTCAGGTTGGCATCGATGAATCTTCCATCATCCATAGTGGCGATCGAGGCTGCCAGAGGACTGGATCGAAAGGCGATGGAAAACCGTTCCTCGGAGCTGCGCAGCTTCTCTTCCGCCAGTCTGCGTTCCGTGATGTCCTGCGCGATCCCGATTGCGCGCAGTGGCGTGCCGTCTGTACCCCGTTCGAACTCGGCCTTCTGTCGGACCCAGCGGGTCGATTTGGCAACAAGGATGCGATGCACATGGTCGAAGGCGGCGCCCGCGAGTGCCGCCTGCCATCGCGCATCCAATTCGTTGCGGTCATCGGCGTGGACGCGCGACAAATAGCTGTCGTGGCTTCCGGTGGTACCCAACGGCAGACCGAAGATGCGGCAGGTTTCAGCCGAGAGGGACATCGTGTCCGCCTTCAAGTCATAGGCCCAACTGCCGACGTTGGCAACGGACTGGGCCTGGTCCAGTTCCGACTTGCTGACCTCAAGGGCCATCGTGCGCTGGGCGAGATCCTGGCTCAGCCGATGGAGTTCTGATAGCCGCTCCTGGTAGGCCGATATCACAAACATGATGAGTGCGGTTGCCATGGCCAGGATGATGATTTGCAGCGTGCCCTGCATCACCACAGGGCTGGGGAGCGGCGTCGCTAGAACGTGGAAAGACTCTGCGGCGACCAGGGCGGCAATGCACATTGCGGTTATGGTCGCCGTTATCAGTGCCGCCCGTCGCCCAATCAGCCAGCCAGCGAATACTGCAATGATCGGAAACGCAATTACCACCGGGCCTCGCACCCCACCGGTGAATGAGGCGATTGCCGCGGTTGTCAGCCAGGATCCGATGATCAGTATGTAGATGGCCGGCCGGTTCCAGCCGCGCTTGAGGCAATACCAGGCGATCATGGCCGTGATGGCGAGTAATGCCTGAACGGCGGCCCTTAGAGTCTGGTCGGGGGCAAAGATCAGCGTGGAAACCAGCGAGACGCCCGAGCCGGCGAGCAGCAATAGCACAGTGAAGTGCATGAAAGCCTGCGATGGCTCCCACTGCAGC
The DNA here is from genome assembly GCA_903959855.1 of uncultured beta proteobacterium. Taxonomy (GTDB): domain Bacteria; phylum Pseudomonadota; class Gammaproteobacteria; order Burkholderiales; family Rhodocyclaceae; genus Sulfuritalea. The sequence continues at coordinate 10,294 of CAJBYR010000162.1, read as the reverse complement.
GATAGATGTTCCGGGTTCCCGGGTTTGGGCTTGAGTGGAAACTCTGCCGTCATGGGGTTTGTGGCTCAGGGTACCGGTGTGTTCGTGGCGAATCGATGAAAGGTGAATACGTGTCGAGCTGGCAGACTCAAGCGCCTGGACTAACTGGTGGCGACCGTGACCCGGTTGCGCCCGTTGGTCTTTGAGGCATACAGTGCGGCGTCGGCGCGGGCAACGAAGTCGGATACGGCTTCGCCGGCACGGAAACCGGCGACGCCAACGGATACCATGATATTGGCCACGGCACCCTGATCCGTCGAGCGCTTGATTCGGCAGCGTTCGACAATGCCGCGGATCCGCTCTGCAAGCTGGAGTGCGCCTTCCTGCGGCGTATCCGGCAATAGCACGACGAATTCCTCGCCGCCATAGCGGGCTGCGGTGTCCTTGCCTTTTACGTTGTCCTGAAGGATTTGCGCTACAGCGCGCAACACCTTGTCGCCAAAAACGTGGCCGTAGTTGTCATTCACCTGCTTGAAATGGTCAATATCGACCATCAACAGGCTGGGCCCGCTTTCCGTGGCGGTGGTGTCGGCCAGGCATGCAGCGATCGTCATCTCGAAGCCGCGGCGATTCAGGAGGCCGGTCAGTCCATCGGTGCGGGCTTCGGTGCGTGCCTTGACGACCTCGATGCGCAGTTGTTCAATTTCACTGCGGCTCTCGTCGAGGCGTCCCTTGAGGGTCACGATGGAGCTTTGCATCTCACGGGTCAGCGCCAGTACGGTACCGACGCCCTCGCTGGCATTGGCGGGCAAGAGAGTCGAGCTGAGTTTGCCGAGGGCATCGCCAAAATGGCTTGCCTGATCGCCGGCCTGTGCCGCCGACATCGACATGTCGGCCCTTATTTTCTGAAAGCCCGCGGCGATCTGGCGCGCAACGTCCTCATTGATTTCGGCGACGTACTTCTGATACAGCTCGTAGGTCGCGTTTTCATCCAGCGTGTCAGTGTCCGCTCGCCGCGCATCAATGGCTGCCCGCAATGCTGAATTTGCACCTGACACGTACTCATACCAGAGGGCATAGCTTACCGGGTGTGTGGCCGCACGCTGCTTTGCCATCAGCGGCAGTGCCAGCCTGAGAAATTCAGCGCTCTTTTCAGCGCTGTCGTTGTATCGCATGACTTCCTCTGTTTTGTATGCTGAAGACGCTTTCCAGCCAAGTTTGCTTCAGCGCCCATTCTAAGCTTGGGTGGCCTCATTCATGACGGCGTTTCAATAGCCGGCGCGGCAAGGCGCCGGATGAAAGAAATCTCAAGATTCCAATTGTAATGCGGTATGAATTGCCTCCGCGAGGCGGCATTGTTACTTGCCTGATCGGGTGGAAATCAATACACTTTTCCCACTGCGCCGCTGGTGTCTGCCGGGTATTTTGTCAGTTCTTGCCGCAGAAAATCCACTGAAGTTCAACTTGGGAGGATTGGTCATGCAGCGCTGGATCTCAAGCATTCTGTTGGCACTCGTAGCTAGCTTTTTCTCTGCCGTTGCCGCGGCCATTCCGAATGTCGACCTGCTGATCAAGAACTACCCGACCGGTAGCGACGCCGAGGTTAAAGCCGCGATTGGTGGCCACGTGAACAGCGGCGCAGTTAAAAATACCAACGCAATCCGGATGTCGCGCGCCTTCAACCTTTCAGGAGCGCCGATTCCTGCAGGCCCGGGCGCGAACGTCGCTGGCTTGCATACGTTCAGGGGAGGAGACAAACTCAACTACGCGTACAACGTAAATGAATTAAAAAGCTGGATGGTCGCAAAGTATGGTCAGCCGACCATGCAATTCAAGGCCGGTCCCTATGGCAAGGCGCCGCAAGCGTTGGCGGGGAGAAAAGGCATCATCGTTTTTGTAGATACCGGACGGTCCGATAACAGCGATCATATTGATCTTTGGGATGGTCAGCGGGTTGTCGGCAAGGGTATGTTTGAACTCGCCAAGCAGGTCTATCTGTGGGAATCCCGCCCACCCAAAGTGCAGTCAAATCAGGGGGAATTCGTTATGACAACCAATGTCCGCGCCGAGCCGAGTACATCCGCCCAGATACTGGGGCAACGGCCGCGTGGAACGGTTGTGACGATACTAGGCTCTACCGGCAACTTTTACCGGATCGGAGACGGCCAGTTCGTACCGAAAGCCTCAGTGAAATTGCTGCCGTAGGGGTATCCGTCCGGCGCTAGATAAAACGTTCTAGCCGGCGCCGACTTCCCCGACTACTCGAACCAGCGCAGCTTGTCGCGCAAGGTGACGACCTCGCCGACAATGATCAGCGTCGGCGCGCGCAGCTTGGCCGATTCGGCCAGTGCCGGGAGGCTGGCAAGGGTGCCGGTGACGGTACGCTGGGTCGGCTGGGTGCCATGCTGGACGATGGCAGCCGGCCACTCCGGCGGCAAGCCGTGTTCCATGAGCTTGTCGCAGAGGTAGGAGAGGCCGGAGAGGCCCATGTAAATCACTACGGTCTGGCGCCGGCGGGCGAGGCCCGGCCAGTCCAGGTTCATGCTTCCGTCCTTGAGGTGGCCGGTGACGAAGACGCAGGCCTGGGCGTGGTTGCGGTGGGTCAGCGGAATGCCGGCATAGGAGCCGACACCGGCGGCCGCCGTGATGCCCGGAACCACCTCGAAATTGACGCCATCGGCGTGCAGCGTTTCAACTTCCTCGCCACCGCGACCGAAGATGTAGGGATCGCCGCCCTTGAGCCGGACCACGCGCTTGCCGGTCTTCGCCAGGCGCACCAGCAACTGGTTGATCTGTTCCTGCGGCAGCGAATGGTTGCCACGTTCCTTGCCGGCATACATCAGTTCCGCATCGGGCCGGGCCAATGCCAGCACTGCCTTTGAAACGAGATTGTCATAGACCAGGACGTCGGCCTCGCCGATCAGGCGTGCGGCCTTTAGAGTGAGCAGCTCGGGGTCGCCGGGGCCGGCGCCGACAAGATAGACCCATCCGGGTTGTGCGGGAACAGGTTTCATGGACGAAATACTAGCTCAGGTCGCAGAGGGCAAAATTGATCAGGAACAACCACCACCGCAACTTCCACAACCGCCGGACGTGGGTGGGGTGGTGCAACCGGCGCGGAAGATGAACTGGAATTCACCCGGTTGCACTTCGGCGAAATCCAATGTGGTGTTTTCCAGCAGCGGCAGGCTGCGCGGGGAAATCAGTACCGCGACGCCGGGACCGTCGATGACCAGGTCGTCCTCGCGTTCGTCGTCGAAGCCCATGCCATACACCAGCTCACCATCATCTTCGTCGATCTTGGCGGCCACCCGCAGCATGGGTTGGCCGTCGGGTTCGGAGGCGGCAGCGCGCGAAATCTCTTCGGCCGCCAGGGGAGTCAGAGTGAACATGCGGGAAATTCCTTCAAATCGGGATTCTTGCAACTGCGCACGTACTGGACGAACTTGGCCGGCCAGTCGCAGCCGGCCGTGGCGCGCAGGTGGGTGTAGGAGGCGAGCATCCGGTGGCGCAGGATGCCGTCGTTGGTGCCATCGATGCCATGTCCGCGGCGCATCGCATAGGCGTAACGCGTGTCGGCGGGCAATCCGCCGATGTCGGAGTAGTGGAATTCATGCCCGTGCAGCTCGGCACCGCCGTACGAGGTACCGCTGGCGCGCCAGGGGTGGTCGGTATTGCTTTCGAGGATCACGTAGCCGCGACCGACGGGCTTGGCATGCATGCGGATATCGCCCGGAATTGCACCGACCATCTCTGCCTGACGCCCCTTCCATTCGATGCCGCGAGCGAGGTACATAAGGCCGCCGCATTCGGCATAGGTGGGCAGTCCCTGCTCGATGGCGTTGCGGATGTCGCTGCGCAGGGAGCGGTTGGCTTCCAGTTGTTCGAGGAAACATTCGGGAAAGCCGCCGCCGATCAGCAGGCCGTCGCAGGGCGGGAGCTTCGGGTCGCGCAGGGTATCGAAGAACACCGGTTCGGCGCCGGCCGCGGCCAGTGCGTCGAGGTCATCAGCATAGTAGAAGCCAAAGGCCGCGTCGCGGGCAATGGCGATGCGCACCGGTTCAGTGCGGGTTGGTGGCCGCATCGGTGGTGGCGCGAGTTTCACCTCACTGACGCTGATAGCAAGCAGGCGGTCAAGGTCGACCTGGTCGGCAATGCGTTGGGCGATGGCGGCAACATGGCGTCCGGCTTGCGCCGTCTCGTTGGCCGGCATCAGCCCCAGATGGCGTTCGACGAGGGCCAGTTCGGCGTCCTCCTGAACGGCGCCGATCACCGGGACATCGGTGTAGTGCTCGATCACCGCGCGCAGCTTGGATTCATGACGGCGTCCGCCGAGGCGATTGAGAATCACGCCGGCAATCCGGATCTGCGGATCGAAGGCCTTGTAGCCGAGGATCAGCGGCGCGATACCGCGCGTCATGCCGCGGGCGTCGAGCACCAGGACCACGGGCAGGTCGAGCAATCGTGCCAGCGCGGCGTTGCTGTTGGAACCTTCGAGGTCGAGACCGTCGTAGAGGCCCTTGTTGCCCTCGACCAGGCAGACATCGGCATCGTGGCCATGGCGGGCGAATTGCTGCCGCAGCTCGCCGTCGGGCGAAAGAAAGAAGTCAAGGTTGTAGCAGGGCCGGCCGGCGGCCACCGACAGCCACAGCGGATCGATGTAGTCCGGGCCCTTCTTGTAGGGCTGCACCGAGAGTCGGCGCTGACGCAACGCCGCCGCGAGGCCGATGCTGACGGTGGTCTTGCCCGAGGACTTGTGGGCGGCCGAAATCAGGAAGCGATGCATGGCCCGCCGTGGCTCGGCACTCAGTCGACGATGCTGCCGGCGGCTTCGAGTTCGGCGATATCGTCCTGCGGCAGGAAGCGCAGCACGCGGACACCGATGGTGGTGATGGTGAAGGCGATGCCCAGGCCGCCGACGGCAAGCAGGGTTTCCGGCAGGCTGGCGCTGTAGTGGTCAATGGCACCGTCCATGAAGCTGCTCTTGACGTCGTAGCCGGGAAAAATCTCCAGCGGGAAGGCCTGGCCGCCGATGATGAAGACGTAGAGCAGGCAGAAGGCGCCGACGATAACCAGGACTGACGCCGTGAATACCGACCCGCGGAAGCGGTTGAGGTCCGGTACGTAGATCAGCAGCAGCGGGACAATGGTGCCGATCAGCACGTAGCCAACCCAGAACAGCGTCGGGAAAATGCCGCCCGACAGCAGGATGAATTCCTCGAAGGCGGTTTGCTTGGCGAAGTAGATGTTGGTCAGGTGATAGGTGGCAACAAAGTAGAACACCGCGGCGATGAAGGTGCCGAGCAGATTTTTCATGCGGGAACGGATCGCCGGGTGCAGCGTCATGTCATTCCAGCCGAACATGGTTTTCTGCACGATCATGAATACGGCCAGACCCCAGGCGAAAGACATGATGATGAACATGGCCGGGAGCAGCGCGCTGCCATAGGCCTGGCGGGCGATGAGGAAGGCGAAGATGGAACCCGTACCGGTGGTGAGCAGGATGCGCCAGATGAAGGTGGTGAGGCCCGCAACCTTCGAATACGGGTTCATGCGCCGCTCCATCAGGGTCCACAGATAGACCGCGACGATGGCGTACATGCCGGGGTAGAGGATCACGTTCCAGCCGAACACCGAGGTCGGGTTGAAGTGGGTGGCGGCCACCATCAATCGGTCGGCGCGGCCGAGGTCGAGCATGATCACGGCCAGGCCGCCGGTCAGCATGGCGATGCAGAGCAGGGCGGAGAGCGGCGCGCGCGACTTGTAGGCTTTCTTGCCGAACACCGAGCCGATCGAGGCGACGTTGAGCACGCCGGAGGCGGCAACGATCAGGAAGATGGCGAAAACGTGCGGCAGGCCCCAGACGATCTGGTTGTTCATGCCGGTGACTACGTGGCCCGTGTGCTCCATGTAGAGCGCGGCACCGACGCCTACGGCGGCAACCAGGCCGCCAAGGGCGGCGATCAGGTAAAACAGGCCTTCTTCGTGACGCGGATTCAATGTGGCCATGTCAGATTCCCTGGTAACGCACGCCTAGATCCAGGCGCAGGTCGGAGCGCACCTGGGTGGTGGGGACGCTGGCGATGCGTTTGGAAATGGCGCTGTTGGGGTCGTTGAGGTCGCCGAAGCTCATGGCGCCTTCCGGACATTTTTCGACGCAGGCGGGTTGCTGGCCCTTGTCCACGCGATGCACGCAGAGCGTGCAGGATTCGACGCAGCCCTTGCCGCGCGGAACCTCGGGATTCTGCTCGGTCAGGTTGCTGTGAACAAACGAGCGCGCCTTGTAGGGGCAGGCCATCATGCAGTAGCGGCAGCCGATGCAGGTGTGGCGGTCGACCAGCACGATGCCGTCGGCGCGTTTCATTGAGGCGCCGGTGGGGCAGACGTCCACGCAGGGCGGATTGGCGCAGTGCTGGCACATCATCGGCAGGGTGGTGACGCGGCCGTTGCGGCGGTCGACCAGCTCAATCTTGCGGATCCACTGCGAATTCTGGCGCGGATCGGGAAGCTGTTCGCTGACGCCGTTTTCTTCGTGGCAGGCGTCGATGCACTTGGTGCAGCCGGGGGCGCATTTGGTGGCATCGATCAGCAGGCCCCAGCGCACGGCCGGAGAAGCTGCGGTGCCGGCGGGGCGGGCGGTCGCCGTGGCTGCATTAGCCTCGCCAACGGCCATCAGGTGGAGGCCGGGGGCAATGGCGGTGAAGCCGAGTCCGGCTACGCCGGCACCGGCAGCGGCGATGAAGGCGCGGCGGGGATTGCGATCGGGCGCGTTCATGGTTTCAATCCTGCGGCCTTGAATTTCGGCTTGGGCTGGTGGCATTCGAAACAGTCGAGCTTGACCGCGGCATAGTCATGGCAGCCCTGGCAGAAGGCCTTGCCGTCTCCCAGCACGGAGCCGCTTGTTTTGCCGGCATGGCATTCGATGCAGGCATTCAGCGAGGCCGGCTCGCCGCGTATGCCGTCACGCATGGTGCGGTCACGTTGATGCTTGAGCATCTCCATGTGGTTGCGGCGCATCTCTTCGGCCGGTGCCACGCATTTGCCCGGGTTCTCGATCGAGACCGCGGGCTTGGGCGTGCGCCCGCCCTCGCCCGCAAGAGTCGGCGCTGGCGACACGGCGATGGCCGCGAATAGCAGGGTGGCGACGAGACGCAGCAGCTTCATGATGGAATTACTCGCCCAATCCCATCTGGATATAGCCAGTCGGGCATACGTCGGCGCAGATATGGCAGCCGATGCACTTGTCGTAGTCGGTGGCAACGTAGCGGCCGGTCATGGATTCGGTTTTCTTGACCTTGAACACCGCAGTTTGCGGGCAATACACCACGCAGTTGTCGCACTCGAAACACATGCCGCAGCTCATGCAGCGTTTGGCTTCACCGACCGCCTGTTGCTCGGAGAGGGCCTCCAGGCGCTCTTCGAAGTTGCCCAGCGCGCTGTCCTTGTTGAGGTGCGTGATGTGGCGCCGGTTGCGTGCGGTGTATTGGAAGTGGCCGAGGAAGAGCTGGTCGTGCGGGATGACGTAGCGCTCGGAGCGGTTGTCGAAGTTATGTACCGCGTTCTTGTTGGCATCGGTGCCGGTCTGATAATCCTTGATCTCGCCGAGCTTTACACCCTTTTCGACGTATTTGCGCATCAGGTCGAAACCGTGCACGTCGATCTTGGGACGGCGGCCCGGCTCGATGCCGGCGAGGAACTGGTCGATGCCGTCGGCGGCAATCGCGCCGTGGCCGATGGCGGTGGTCAGCAGGTGGGGACGGATCACGTCACCACCGGCGTACACGCCTGGCTTGCCGGCAACCTGGTAATTCTTGTCGGCTGAGACAGCGCCCTTGCCGTTGCTGAAAACTTCGAGGCCGGTGAGATCGACCGTCTGGCCGATGGCGGAAACGATCAGGTCGGCCGGCAGGTCCTTTTCGGTGCCTTCAATCTTCTTGATGTCGAGGCGGCCGCCGATCATTTTGGCTTCGCACTGCATGACGCGCAGGGCCGTGGCACGCCCGTCGGCGCCCTTGAGTACGGCGACCGGCATCCAACCGCCCATGATGGTGATGCCCTCGGACTCGGCGTGCTCGATCTCCTGCTTGCTGGCCATCATATAGACGGTGGTGAGCGTGACCTCGGCGCCCTGCCGGCGCGAAACGTCGGCGGCATCCTGGGCCAGTTGGCCGGCGATGGCGGCTTCCCAGTCGGTCGGCTTGGAGTGCTCGATATGGCCGAGGCGGCGGGCCACGGTAGCCACGTCCATCGAGGTATCGCCGCCGCCCACCACCACCACGCGCTTGCCGACGTGCTGCAGGCGACCATCATTGAAGGCCTTGAGGAAGGACGTGGCGGTGACCACATTGGAAACGTTGTCCGCGCCTTCGGCTGGCAGGGCACGGCCACCCTGGGCGCCGAGGCCGAGGAACACTGCGTCGAATTCCTGGTTGATCTGTTCCATCGAGACGTCGACACCGACCTTGGTCTTGAGCCGTACTTCGACGCCGAGGTCGAGGATGCGCTGGATTTCGGCGTCGAGGACATCGCGCGGCGTGCGGTATCCCGGGATGCCGTAGCGCATCATGCCGCCGAGGTATTCGTGGTCGTCGAACACGGTGACGCCATGGCCCCTCAAGGCGAGTTGGTAAGCGACCGACAAGCCGGCCGGGCCGCCGCCGAGGACGGCGACTTTCTTGCCTGTCTTTTGCTCCGGAGCCTTGAATTGCAGCTTGTTGTTGATTGCATACTCACCGAGGAAGTGCTCGACCGAGTTGATGCCGACGTGGTCTTCCACCTCATTGCGATTGCAACCGGTTTCGCAGGGCGCCGGGCAGACACGGCCCATCACGGAGGGGAAAGGATTGGCTTCGGTCAGGCGACGCCAGGCGTATTCCTGCCAGGGCATGACCGGCTTGCCGTCGGCGCCGACGGGCGGCTTTTCTATGCCGCGCACGATGTTGAGGTAGCCGCGGATGTCTTCGCCGGACGGGCAGGAACCCTGGCAGGGCGGGGTCGACTGGATGTAGGTCGGGCACTTGTGGCTATAGCTGGCCTGGAAGATCTCGTCCTGCCAGCGCTTCACTTTGACATCGCCATCCTTGTAACGGCGGAAAGTCAGCTTTTCGGTCTGGGTGTCGGTGGTGGCGGACATGCGGGTCTCCAGTAAAAATTATTGTTCGCTTTTGAGCACGATTGCGGTGCTGACCAACTGGTGCACACCGCCAACCATGCTCATCTTGAAACCGTAGTAGGGCAGCACCTTGGTGAATTGCGCCTTGCAGATGGCGCAGATGGTGGCCATGAAATTGACGCCGTTGTCCTGCACGATCCGGTTCAGCGCTTCCATGCGCGGCAGGGCGCCCTTGACGCGCAGGTCGAGCAGTTCGTCGGTCAGGAGGCCGCCACCGCCGCCGCAGCAGAAGGTCTTTTCGCGGGTGGTGGCTTCCGACATGTCGACATAGTGGTTGACCACGGCGCGGATGATGTTGCGCGGGATGTCGAACTGGCCGCCGGCATAGTCACCCATGCGCGAGCCGCGGGCGACGTTGCAGGAATCGTGGAAGGTGACGATGCGGTGATCGTTGGCTTCCTTGTTGAATTTCAGGCGCCCGGCCTGGATCAGGTCCCACGTCACTTCGCAGATGTGCGAGGGCTGCTTGTAGTTCGGGTCGAGCTGCTTCTGCAACTGGATGGCAAACGGATCGTTGGCGCCGGCGCCGATGCCGGTCAGGGTGTTCCAGAAGGCATAGGCGACGCGCCAGGCGTGGCCGCATTCGCCGACCACGATGCGCTTGACGCCGAGTTCCAGCGCGGCTTCGCGCACGCGCATGGCGATCTTCTGCATCTGCTCGTAGTTGCCGATGAACATGCCGAAGTTGCCGGCTTCCGAGGCCTTGCTGGAGAGCGTCCAGGAAATGCCGGCGGCGTGGAACACCTTGCCGTAACCGATCAGGCTGTCGACATGCGGCTCGGCGAAGAAGTCGGCCGAGGGTGTGACCAGCAGCACTTCGGCACCCTTGACATCGAGCGGGTACTTGACGGCCGCGCCGGTTTCTTCCAGCACGTCCTCTTCCAGGCCTTCCAGCGTGTTTTCCAGCGCCGGGCCGGGCAGGCCGAGGTTGTTGCCGATCTTGTGCACCTTGCCGATGATCTCGTTCACATACTTGTGGCCGAGACCGACGCTGTGCATGATTTCCTTGGCCGCCATGGTGACCTCGGCGGTGTCGATGCCGTAGGGGCAGAACACGGAACAGCGGCGGCACTCGGAACACTGGTTGTAGTAGCGGAACCAGTCGTCGAGCACGTCCTTGGTCATGTCGCGCGCGCCGACCAG
>CAJBYR010000161.1 GCA_903959855.1 uncultured beta proteobacterium | reverse complement strand
GGGCAACCAGGCACAGATCAAGAAGGGCAGCACGGCCGTGTCGACCTCGACCCGCAACTTCCCCAACCGCCTCGGCATCGACACCCGCGTTTTCCTGAGTTCCGCCGAACTTGCGGCGGTGACGGCGTTGATGGGCAAGATCCCGACCGTGGCCGAGTACATGGAGCAGGTCAAGTCACTGGAAGCCAAGTCGGCCGACGTCTACCGCTACATGAACTTCGATCAGATCGCCGAGTTCAAGGAGCAGGCGGATACGGTGACGGTGTAAGCCGCGCGCGTCGGCGAGAAATCGCCGTCGCGCCAGCACCGACTTTCAATGTGAAACGCCCCCGTGGAGAAATTCACGGGGGCGTTTTGCTCGGGTGGTCGCCGGCGCAGCAGCGCCGAATTTCGGCGGGTCTATTCGCCGCGCCGCATTTCACGGCGCCGCTCGCGCCTCCGCTCGGGATAGAGGTCGCGCCCGGCCTGATGGACATCGCGCCGCAATTGACGGCGTTCTTCCGGCGTCATGCGCCGCTGACCTGCCGCATCATCGGGCGCAAGCTGCGCCGGCCGGGAATCGGGCGCCATGCGCTGCGGCCCCTGGCCGTCCCGGTCGCGCATCGGGCGCGGCATGCCTTGAGCGGATACCTCCGCTGCAGCCAACAGCAAGGCCGTTGCCACCCCCATCCATTTCGCACTGCGTCCTGCCTTCACGTCAAATCCTTTCGCTCTGCTCAGCGAAGCATACTGTAAACCTGCTCGCCGGCAAGCTTTCCGGCCGCCATCAAGTGATCGACACCGGCCTGGGGATCGCTGCCCCAGAGCGCAAGGCCAAGGCCAAGCGCGATGCTAAGGAACAGTACTTTCATGATCGCCTCCGTTGAAGTGGTTCGCCGTTCTTTTGGCATGCCCGCATTCTCGACAGGGCCTGTAAGCCAATTGTTGCGCGGCAAGCGGCTTTGTAAGCCTTTGTTAAAGGCGCTGGCAGGACGGCCTCGATCCCGCTAGGATTGGCGCCCATGAACGAGACCCGATCCAAGATTCTTGTCGTCGACGACGACGTCCGCCTGCGCCAGTTGCTCGAGCGCTACCTCTCCGACCAGGGCTTTGCGGTCAAGGCTGTGCCCGATGCCCAGGGCATGGACCGCGCGCTGGAACGCGAACTCTACGACCTCATCGTGCTCGACCTGATGCTGCCCGGCGAGGACGGTCTGGCGATCTGCCGGCGCCTGCGCGGTGCCGCCAACAGCGTGAGCATCATCATGCTCACCGCCAAGGGTGATGAGGTCGATCGTATCGTCGGTCTGGAGATCGGCGCCGACGATTACCTGCCCAAGCCCTTCAATCCGCGCGAGTTGGTAGCCCGAATCCATGCCGTACTAAGGCGCCGCGCTGCACCACCACCGCCGGGCGCGCCCGCGATCACCGAGGAAGTTGTGAATTTCGGCAAGGTCGCCATCAACCTCGGCACCCGCGAGCTGGAGCGCGAGGGCGTGGTGACGCTGCTGACCTCTGGCGAGTTCGGCCTGCTGCGCGTGCTACTGGAGCATCCGCGCCAGCCGATGAGCCGCGACAAGCTCATGGAACTGGCGCGCGGCCGCGAATACGAAGTTTTCGACCGCGCCATCGATGTGCAGATTTCGCGCCTGCGCAAACTGGTCGAAGAAGATCCCGGCAAGCCGCGCTACATCCAGACCGTCTGGGGCTTCGGCTATGTTTTCGTTCCTGACGGAACGAAACATAGCGACTGATGACGGCCATCCCCCCTCCCCCCTTACCGCGGAAGGGGGCGATTGAACGGCTGCGGCTTTGGCCGCAGAGTCTCCTCTGGCGCACCTTCCTCCTGCTCGCGGTGCTGATGCTGCTTTCGGTCGCCGCCTGGTTCGCGATTTTCCGCGCCTACGAGCGCGAGCCGCGCGCCCGGCAACTGGCGCAAACCCTGGTCAGCGTTGCCAACCTGACGCGGGCGGCGCTGATTTCCGCGCATCCCGACTCGCGCCGGGATCTGCTGCGCGAGCTTTCCGACCGTGAAGGCATCCACATCTATCCGGCGGAACCGGGAGACCGTGTCGAGCCCTTGCCCGACCGGCCCTTCCTGCTCAGGGTCGAAGAACTGGTGCGCGAACAACTGGGTCCGCACACCCGCCTGACATTGGAGCGCGAGGGTGAGCGCGCCCTGTTCCTCAACTTCCGCATCGACGACAGCGAAGAGGGGGACTACTGGCTGGCGCTACCGAGTGAGCGCATCGAGCGTGTAATCCCGCTAGGCTGGCTGGGCTGGGGCGTTGCCGCGTTGTTGCTGTCGCTGGGCGGTGCCTGGCTGATCGTGTTCCGCATCACGCGGCCGTTGAAGGCCTTGCAGCAGGCCGCACGGGAAGTCGGCGCTGGCGGTACGCCGGCTCGCCTCGACGAAGGCGGTCCGACCGAACTGGCGACGGTATCCCGCGCCTTCAACCAGATGAGCACCGATCTCGCGCAGATCGACCAGGACCGGGCCTTGATCCTGGCTGGCATATCCCACGACTTGCGTACCCCCCTGACGCGCCTGCGCATGGGCATCGAGATGGCCGGCGAGGAACAACTGCGCGAAGGCATGACTGCGGACGTCGAAGAAATGGACAAGACCATCGGCCAGTTCCTCGATTTCGCACGCTCGGAAGGTGGCGAGCCGCCACTGGATATCGATCTCGGGGCGCTGCTGGCGGAGATAGCGACCCAGTATCGCAGGCGCGGCTTTCCCGTTACCTGCATGGATGCCGGCAAAACCCTGGCATTGCCTGGCCGTCCGCAGGCCTTGCGCCGTGCCGTCAACAATCTGATCGATAACGCACTGCGCTATGCGGGTACCGATCAGGCGGTCGAAATTGAAGCGAGTGCCGGAAGCAAGGATCTTGTCATCGAAGTTCGCGACCGCGGGCCCGGCGTTCCTGCGGCGGACGTCGAGCGCATCAAGCGACCCTTTGCCCGGTTGGAAACGGCACGCAGCAACACGGCTGGCGCCGGCCTCGGTCTGGCCATCGTCGAGCGGGTAGCTCGCGGACATGGCGGCCGCCTTGAGCTGCTGCAGCGGGACGGTGGTGGCCTTGTCGCACGCCTGATACTCTCCGCCAACGGACCCAATCACAACGATACAAAATCATGAACCAACCCGTTACCCCGTTTCAGCGCATGGGTGGTGAGACGGCAGTGCGCCGCCTCGTCGCCCGCTTTTACGAACTGATGGACACGCTGCCCGAGGCCTATGGCATCCGCAAGCTGCATCAGGCCGACTTGTCCGGCGCCGAGCAAAAGCTCTACCTGTACCTCACCGGCTGGCTGGGTGGCCCGCAGCTTTATGTCGAAAAGTACGGGCATCCGCGCCTGCGTTCGCGCCACCTGCCCTTTCCCATCGGCACTGACGAAGCGGAACAATGGATGTTGTGCATGCGTCAGGCCATGTCCGAGGTGATCGACGATGACGCGCTGCGGGCGTCACTTGACAAGGCCCTGAACGACCTTGCGTATTTCATGCGCAATCGTGACGCGAACGGACCTGTCTGAGCCAGCTCAGAGGTCGGCGCTGGCCTGCTGCTGACGCAATGCCCGGGCGTGGCGATGACGCGCCATGAGCCGGGGATCGGAAACGATGACACCGATGGTCTCACCGATCACCATGACGACGCCCAGCACCGGCAGCACCAGCATCAGGCCCGAGATTCCGGCGACGGCGCCGCCGGCGAAGATCATCAGTACGGTGATCAACGGGTGCAGTTCCAGGCTCTTGCCAATCGTCAATGGCATGTACAGAAAATCATCGAGCAGGCGCACCAGAACGAAAAGCCCGATCGCC
>CAJBYR010000160.1 GCA_903959855.1 uncultured beta proteobacterium | reverse complement strand
TGGATTTCTCCGGCCTGGTGCTGGCCGAGGCCGTGCTGTCCTACGTCGGCGTCGGCGTTGATCCGAGCACGATCTCGTTCGGCACCATGATCAACACGGCGCGCATGGAACTGGCGCGCGAACCCATGGTCTGGTGGTCGCGGCTGGCCGCCTTCGGCTTCATGTTCGCGCTGGGGCTCGCCGCCAACCTGTTCGCCGACGCGGTGCGCGACGCCTTCGACCCGAGGCTGGTGAAATGACGGCCATCCGCCGGGCCGCCCCAAGGATGGCCAGTCATCTTGCGTGGAGCGGGTGCAGCCCGCGAACCAAGGTCACCCCCTTCCTTGGGAAGGGGGGCGGGGGGAAGGTGGTCACATGATCCTTTCCGTTCGTGATCTCGCAATACATATAGGCGCGGCAAGACCGGTCGACGGCATCAGCTTCGACATCGCCGCCGGCGAGTGCTATGCCCTGCTCGGTGAATCCGGCTGCGGCAAGTCGATGACGGCGCTGGGTCTGATGCGCCTGCTGCCGCCCGGTGCGCGTGCGGCGAGCGGCACGGTCAGTTTTGCCGGCCGCGAGTTGCTGGCGTTGCCCGAGGCCAGCATGCGCGAGTATCGTGGCGGCCAGGTCGGCATGATCTTCCAGGAGCCGGCGACCAGCCTCAACCCGGTGCTGACGGTCGGCAGCCAGATCGTCGAGGCGCTGGAACTGCATTCCGCATTGCGCGGCGAGCAGGCGCGCGAGCGCGCAGAACAGCTTCTCGACCAGGTCGGCATCCCCGACGCCAAACGTCGGCTGGACGAATTCCCCTTCCAGCTTTCCGGCGGCCTGCGCCAGCGGGTGATGATCGCCATCGCCCTGGCCGGTGCCCCGCGCCTCCTGATCGCCGACGAGCCGACCACGGCGCTCGACGTCACCATCCAGGCCCAGGTGCTGGACCTGCTCGACGAACTGCGGCGCACGCAGGGCATGGCACTGCTGCTGATCACGCATGATCTGGGCGTGGTGGCGCGCATGGCCGACCGCATCGGCGTCATGTATGCCGGCCAGCTGGTCGAGGAAGCCTCGCGCGAGGCCTTCTTCGCGCGGCCGGCGCACCCCTATTCGGTGCGCCTGTTCGCCGCCCTGCCCGACGCCGAGCGGCGCGGCGGGCGGCTGGCCACGATCCCCGGCAGCGTGCCGCCGGCCGATACGCTGTACCCCGGCTGCCGCTTCGTCGAGCGCTGCGGCGAGGCGATGGAGCAATGCGGCACGGCGCCGCCGCCATGGCGCGAACTTGCCGACGGCCAGCGCGTGCGCTGCGTTCTGGCCGATGCTGCACCCGCGGTTGCCGCAGGAGTCGGCGCTGACGCTACGGCGACTTCCGGCGCGAATCAGCCCCTGCTGGCGGTCGAGGACCTCAAGGTGCACTTCCCGATCCGCCGCGGCATCCTGCAGCGCGTGGTGGGTGCGGTGCGCGCCGTCGATGGCGTGTCGTTGCGGCTGATGCCCGGGCGCACCCTGGCCCTGGTCGGCGAATCCGGTTGCGGCAAGACCACCGCCGGCAAGGCCATGCTGCAACTGATCCGGCCCACGGCCGGCCGCGTGCAGCTCGACGGACTGGAGATCACCACCCGCTCGGTTGCCGAGCTGCGGCCACTGCGCGCGAAAATGCAAATGGTATTCCAGGACCCCTTCGCCTCGCTCAATCCGCGCCTGCGCGTCGGCGAGATCATCGCCGAGGGCATGCGCGCCCTGGGCACGGCGGGAGGAGCCATGCCGCAGCGCGTGGCCGAGCTGCTGGAAAAAGTCGGCCTGCGTGCCGAGATGGCCAATCGCTATCCGCACGAGTTTTCCGGCGGCCAGCGCCAGCGCATCGCCATCGCGCGCGCACTGGCGGTGAATCCCAAAGTGCTGATCTGCGACGAGCCGACCTCGGCGCTGGATGTTTCGGTGCAGGCGCAGATCCTCAACCTGCTCGCCGACCTGCAGCGCGAGCTTGGTCTCGCCTACCTCTTCATCACCCACAACATCGCGGTGGTGGATTATCTGGCGCACGATGTGGCGGTGATGTACCTCGGGCGCGTGGTCGAGAGCGGTTCAGCCGAGGAGGTATTGCGCCACCCGCGTCATCCCTACACCAGGGCGCTGCTGGCTGCCGTGCCGCGCATCGATGGCGTGCGCAGCGAGGTGGCGAAACTCGCCGGCGACATGCCCTCGGCGGCCAGGCCGCCGGCCGGCTGCCATTTTCATCCGCGCTGTCCGATCGCTGGCGAGGAGTGCAAGCGTGACTACCCCGGTGAAACCCGCATCGGCGCGACGCAGGTGGTGCGCTGCTTCAAGGCGGTCTGAGCCGGCCCTGAGTTGCTTCAGCGCTTTTTCGGCTTGGCGGCGGGCTTGCGAATTCTCACCGTCACCGCGCCTTTCTTTGCCTTGCCGCCGGGTTTCATGGTCTTGCCCTTCTTGGCCTTGACCGCCTTGGGCGGGGCTGCCGGCGTTTGCGGCAGGCGCGCCGCCAGCGCTTCGTGACCAATCGCATCCTTGCCCGGCACCAGCAGGGCGAAACCCGGCACCACCTTGGTCTTGGCATTGATGCCGTTCAGTTGCTTGAGCCGGAGCAGGGTGAGGCCATAGCGCTTGGCGACGGTGTCGAGCTTCTCGCCCTTCTTCAGGTTGTGGGTGAACCAGGCAGTCAGCGGCTTGTCCTGGGCTTCGTGGCTCTGCAGGTTGGCGAGGAAGGTCTGCACCTTGTCCGCCGGAAGCACCAGCGGGCTGTTCGCCGCACTCGGCATCACCGGCCGGCTGTAGGCGGGATTGAGCGCGATGAATTCCTCGACCGGGATCTCCGCCAGGCGCGCCGCGAGCGCGATATCCATGTTCTCGCTGCGTTCGACGGTGGCGAAGTAGGGGCGGTTGGGGATCGGGTCAAGCGTGATGCCGAACAGTTGTGGCTGGGCGATGATGTTCTTGATCGCCTGCAGCTTGGGCACGTAGTAGGCGGTCTCGACCGGCATTTTCAGGCTCAGGTAGTCGGTCGGCATGCCCCTGGCGTGGTTCTTCGCCACGGCGCGGGCCACGGCATTTTCACCCCAGTTGTAGGAGGCCAGCGCCAGATGCCAGTCGCCGTGCATCTCGTAGATGGTCTGCAGATAGTCGAGCGCGGCGCCGGTCGAGGCGACGATGTCGCGACGCTGGTCGAAAAAGGCGTTCTGTTGCAGCTTGTAGGTCTTGCCGGTGGCCGGAATGAACTGCCACATGCCCAGCGCGCGCGCCGAGGAGTAGGCCAGCGGATTGAAGGAGCTTTCCACCACCGGCAGCAGCGCCAGCTCGGTCGGCATGCCGCGCTTTTCGAGTTCGCCGACGATGTGGTGCAGGTAGCGCCGGCTGCGCTCGAAGATGCGCTTCAGCAGGTCGGGGCGGTTCAGGTACCAGGCCTGGCGATCAGCCACCAGCGGGCTGTCGAGGTCGGGCATGGAAAAGCCGTTGCGCATGCGCTGCCAGAGGTCGTCCGGCGGCGTGGTGAGGTCGATGGTCGGGATCGGCGGTAGTTCGTCGCGGACTTCCTGCGAAGGGTCGGGCAGGCGCGGCACGGCGGGCGTCGGCACTGCGGGCGGCACCGGGGCGAAGCTGCGCGATGTCGATCCGCCGAGTTCGGAACTCAACTGCAGGTTTTGTTCGGCGCGCGCCGGGACAATCAGCAGAAGCAGCAGGGATACGGCGCAGAGGA
>CAJBYR010000159.1 GCA_903959855.1 uncultured beta proteobacterium | reverse complement strand
GAATCCTCGCCGCCGGAGAGAATGCCCTTCGCATCCTGCACCGACATCTGCTTGATCGAATTCACCAGCAGGGTCTTGGCCTGCGGCACGGCGGCCTCGGCGGCACGATTCATGGCATTCACCAGTTCGTCGGCCTGCTTGCCCATGCCGAAGCCCCGCATCACGCCCTCGATCTTTTGCACGCTCTCGGGCAGCGGAATCTTAACCTTCGGGTTGCCGAGGAAGCCGTCCTGCTTGCCGAGCAGGTCGACGGCCTTGGCGGCGCCCTGGGTCAGCGCTTCCTTGAGGCCGCCGCCAGCATCCTTGCCGGAAATGTCGGCCAGGCTCAGGGCGTGGGCGGAAGTGGCCAGCAACAGGCCGGTGAGCAGGGCAAATAGGGGACGCATGTTCAAACACTCCTTGAAAAGAAACGGCCGCCGCCCGGATGGGCGGCGGCCGATGGGCTTGATGCTTACTTCGGCCGCAGTTCGCGACGCAGGATCTTGCCCACCGGTGTTTTAGGCAGGTCGGCGCGGAACTCGACATACTTCGGCCGCTTGTAGCCGGTGAGTTGCTCCTTAAGGAAATTCTGCACGTCCTGTTCGGTGAGGTTCGGATCCTTCTTGACGATGAAGATTTTCGGCACCTCGCCGGAATGCTCGTCGGGTACGCCGATCACCGCCGCCTCCATGATGCCGGGGTGCTTCATGGCGACTTCCTCAATCTCGCTCGGATAAACGTTGAAGCCGGACACCAGCACCATGTCCTTCTTGCGGTCGACGATGCGCGTGGAACCGTCCGTGTCCATGATGCCGACGTCGCCCGACTTGAAGAAGCCATCGGCGGTCATCACATTGGCGGTCTCGTCGGGACGCTGCCAGTAGCCGGCCATCACCTGCGGGCCGCGGATGCAGATCTCGCCGGATTCGCCCAGCGGCACGTCTTTGCCATCATCGTCGCGAATCGCGATCTCGGTCGAGGAAACAGGCAGGCCGATAGTGCCGGTGAAGCCCTTGAGGGTGGCGACATTGCAGGTCGCCACCGGTGAGGTCTCGGACAGGCCATAGCCCTCGACGATGGCGCTGCCGGTCAGCGCCATCCAGCGTTCTGCGACCGGCCGCTGCGTCGCCATGCCGCCGCCGTGGCTGATCTTCAGCGTCGAGAAGTCCAGCTTGGCGAATTCCGGGTTGTTGGCCAGCGCGTTGAACAGGGTATTGAGGCAGGGGAAGACGTTGAACTTGAAGGTCGACAGTTCCTTGACGAAGCCGGGGATGTCGCGTGGATTGGGGATCAGCAGGTTGCACGAGCCGGTGCGCGTGCCGATCATGTTGCAGACCGTCAGCGCGAAGATGTGGTACAGCGGCAGTGCACAGACGAAGTTGTTCTGCTCTTCGGTATGGGTGTTGATCGCCGGCTGCATCCAGGCCTCGACCTGCAGCATGTTGGCGATGATGTTGCGGTTGAGCAGCGTGGCTCCCTTCGACACGCCGGTGGTGCCGCCGGTGTATTGCAGGAAGGCGACGTCCTCCCGATTGCGCACCACGGGCTTCAGCGTCATGCCCGAGCCCTGCGAAAGCACGTCATTGAAGCGGAAGGAACCCGGCAGCGAGAACTCGGGCACCATCTTCTTGACCTTGCGCACCACGAAATTCACCAGCATGCCCTTGAGGCCGCCGAGCAGGTCGCCCATTGCGGCGACTACCACGTGCTTGACGGGGGTATTGGCAATGACCTTGTCCAGCGTGGTGGCAAAGTTCTCGATGATGATGATGGCTTCGGCGCCGCTGTCCTTGAGCTGGTGCTCGAGTTCGCGGGGCGTGTACAACGGATTGATGTTCACCACCACATAGCCGGCACGCAGGATCGCGGCCACCGCGACGGGGTACTGCATGATGTTCGGCATCATGATGGCGACGCGCCCGCCCGGGGCAATGCCGCGCGACTGCAGCCAGGCACCGAGGCTGCGCGAGGCTGTGTCGAGCTGGGCGTAGGTGATTGACTTGCCCATGCAGATGAAGGCGGTGCGCGCGGCGTACTTCTTCATCGCCTCCTCGAGCACCTGGGCCACGGTCTCATACTGGGTGGGGTCGATCTCTGCCGGCACCCCGGCCGGATAGTGCTTGATCCAGGACTTTTCCATTTGGGTCTCCTCCGTTTTATTAGCTGGCATTATTGCATTTGCCTTGGCTGCCGTCATTACCGACACAATACTGGAAACCTCCCCGAGCGCGCCTTGACATCATCCCTTACGGAGTCGAAATGAGCCGACAATCCAGCCTGCTGCGCGTGCGCCGCTTCGCCCCGCTGTTCGTCACCCAGTTCCTAGGGGCGCTCAACGACAACGTGCTGAAGAACGCCATGGTGGTGCTGCTGACCTTCCAGGCGGCGAACTGGACCACCATCAAGCCCGAGCTGCTGGCCAACCTGGCGGCGGGCATTTTCATCCTGCCCTTCTTCCTCTTTTCGGCCACCGCCGGGCAACGTGCCGACAAGTACGACACGGCAGCGCTGGCGCGCCTGGTCAAGCTGCTTGAGATCGGCATCGTGCTGGTCTGCGGCGCCGGGTTCTGGCTGCACAG
>CAJBYR010000158.1 GCA_903959855.1 uncultured beta proteobacterium | reverse complement strand
TACACAAATCTTCATGGTTCGGTCTTTCAGGAAAACAGCCAGGGCTGCTCGGCTCGGCGCCGGGCTTCGAATTCGCGGATCTTCTCGGCATGGCGCAAGGTCAGGCCGATGTCGTCCCAGCCATTCAGCAGGCATTCCTTGCGGAAGGGATCGACATCGAAGGCTATGGCATGGCCGTCGGGGCGCACGATCCTCTGCGCAGCCAGGTCGACCGTCAGACGATAGCCGGGCGAATGCTCGGTAAGGCCGAACAGCGCATCCATCTCGGACTTGGGCACGACGATGGGCAACAGGCCATTTTTGAAACAGTTGTTGTAGAAAATGTCGGCGAAGGACTCGGCGAGAATGGCGCGAAAACCGAAGTCCTGCAGCGCCCAGGGTGCATGCTCGCGCGACGAGCCGCAGCCGAAGTTGCTGCGTGCCAGCAAGATGGACGCGCCCTGAAAGCGATCCTGGTTGAGCACGAAGTTGGGGTTCTTCGGCCGTTTGCTTGCGTCCTGCCCCGGCTCGCCCTGGTCCATGTAGCGCCATTCGTCGAAGGCGTTGGGGCCAAAACCGGAGCGCTTGATCGACTTGAGGAACTGCTTGGGAATGATGGCGTCGGTATCGACATTGGCGCGGTCGAGCGGTGCGACGAGGCCATCGAGCTTGATGAATTTTTCCATGGCAGATCCTACGAAAGCTGCCGGACGTCGGCGAAGCGCCCGGCGATCGCGGCGGCGGCGGCCATCGCCGGGCTGACCAGGTGGGTGCGACCACCTGCACCCTGGCGGCCCTCGAAATTGCGGTTCGAGGTTGAGGCGCAACGCTCGCCCGGGTTCAGGCGGTCATCGTTCATCGCCAGGCACATCGAGCAGCCGGGTTGGCGCCACTCGAAACCGGCAGCAATGAAAATCTTGTCCAGCCCTTCGGCCTCGGCCTGGTCCTTGATCAGGCCCGAGCCCGGCACCACCAGCGCCAGCTTGACGTTGGCGGCAATGTGGCGGCCCTTGGCCACGGCGGCGGCGGCACGCAGATCCTCGATGCGCGAATTGGTGCAGGAACCGATGAAGACCTTGTCGATGGTGATCTGGTCGATGCGCATGCGCGGCGTCAGGCCCATGTATTGCAGCGCTCGGGCCACACCCTCGCTTTTCACCGGATCCTTGAAGTCCTCGGGCGCAGGGACGCTGCCGTCGATGCCGGTAACCATTTCGGGCGAAGTGCCCCAGGTGACCTGCGGCACGATGGCTGCGGCGTCGATGTCGATCACGGCATCGAACTTCGCGCCAGCATCCGAGACCAGCGTGCGCCAATAAGCCACCGCCCTGTCCCAGTCATCGCCCCTGGGCGCGAAGCCACGGCCCTTGAGGTAGGCGATGGTGGTGTCGTCGACGGCGACGAAGCCGACGCGGGCACCGGCCTCGATCGCCATGTTGCATACCGTCATGCGGCCTTCCATCGACAGGCCGCGCATCGCCGAACCGCCGAATTCAATCGCGTAACCCGTGCCGCCGGCCGTGCCGATGCGGCCGATCAGGGCCAGCACCAGGTCTTTCGCCGTAACGCCAGCGCCGACTTTGCCCTCGAAGCGGACCAGCAGGGTCTTCGACTTCTTCTGCAACAGGCATTGCGTTGCCATCACGTGCTCGACTTCGGAGGTGCCGATGCCGTGGGCAAGGCAGGCAAATGCACCGTGGGTCGAGGTATGCGAATCGCCGCATACCACGGTCATGCCGGGCAAGGTGGCGCCGTTCTCGGGGCCGACGACATGGACGATGCCCTGACGCTTGTCCTTGAACGGGAAGTAGGCCAGCGCACCGGTTTCGCGAATGTTGGCATCCAGCGTTTCAACCTGCTGGCGCGAAACCGGATCGGTGATGCCCTGCTCCCAGTGCGAAGTCGGCGTGTTGTGATCGGCCGTGGCGACGATGGAACTGACGCGCCAGAGCTTGCGCCCGGCCAGTTTGAGTCCTTCGAAGGCCTGCGGGCTGGTGACTTCGTGCACTAGGTGGCGGTCGATGTACAGCAGCGCCGTGCCGTCGGCTTCGACATGGACCACGTGGCTGTCCCAGAGCTTTTCGTAGAGCGTTCTTGCCATGATGTTCTGTGCTGCGAATAGGACCGGCAATTATCGCACAGGCGCCTGCTCCGATTCGCCCGGAACCCCGTACCAGACAAGGGCCAGACCGATCAGCGCAAGACCCGCCGAGGCCGTGTAGCTCAGCGCCGGACCGGCACCTTCCCACATCCAGCCGGCGAGCAAGGCCCCGCCCAGGCCGCCGGCACCATAGGCAATGCTGCCGTAGAGCGCTTGCGCGCGCGCCTGCTGGCCCGGAGCAAACCAGTGGTTGAGCGCCGCCACGGTGGCCGCGTGATGGGCGCCAAAACTCGCCGCATGGAGCAGTTGGGCCAACACCAGCAACCCGAGGAAAGCCACCCCCCAGCCGATCACCAGGAAGCGAAACATCGCCAGCGCGAAACACGCCAGCAGGATGGCGCGGAGCGAAAAGCGCGTAGAAATCCTCGGCATCCAGAGAAAGACGAAGATTTCCGCAACTACGCCCAGGGTCCACAGGAAGCCGACCAGGGTCTTGCCGTAGCCCTGATTCACCAGGTGGATGGAATAGAAGACGTAGAGCGCGCCGTGGGCAGCCGTCATCAGCATCGCCGAAGCCATCAGAAAGACCAGCTTGCGCTGGCGCAACACCTCGCCGATCGGACCGGTCGGATGGCTGCCGTGCCCCTTGACCTCGGTCAGCGTCAGCGCGCTGACCAGAGTGCCAAACAGGATCACCCAGCTTACCCAGAGCTGTGACTTGATCGGCGCCACGTCGAGCAGCAGGCCGACGCCCATCACCGTGAGAATGAATCCCACCGACCCCCACAGCCGGATTCGTCCGTAATTCTCTGGCTTGCCGCCCAGGTGGCCCAGGGTCAGTGCCTCGACCAGAGGCAGCGAGGCACTCCAGAAGAAATGCAGGATGGACAACCCGACCAGAAGGCCGACGAAGTCCTCGGTGAGAAACACCACCGAAAAACTCGCCAGCGCCGCCGCCGTGGAAATGACGACGATGCGCACGCGATGCCCGCCACTGTCGGCCAGCCAGCTCCAGAGCAGCGGCGCCAGGAGGCGCATGACCTGGCCGAGCGACATCAGCACCGCAATTCGGCCGGGGGAAAATCCCAGGGATTGCAGGTAAAGCGCGAAATACGGCAGGAAGGCGCCGATGAACGCGAAATACCAGAAATACCAGACGGCCAGGCGGCCGTGCGGCTGGAACGTCAAGCCTTGTGTTTCTGGCCGACGCGGAATGCCATCAGCAAATGGTAGATCTCGTCCTTCAGCTTGACCCGCGCCTTCTTCATGTCTTCGAGCGTGAAATCGGCAACCGGCATGTCATGTTCTTCGAGGTCCTCGACCTTGCCGGTAAGGCGGTTGTAACGCCCGAACAGGCTGCCGATGTAGCCACCCTCCGCCTTCAGCGCGTCGATGGCCTCGCGCATGTCGGGGAACTCCGTGTAGAGATCGTGATGTTCAACGCGCATGTTGTCTTCCCTGAATATGTTTTGAAAAAGGTTTTGAAAAATTCTATCAGCCGGGCCCCGGCGCCTTGCCCGCGATTTTCGGCGTCGGGCAGTTGACATCGGCGCACTGGGCACGGTGACGTAGTGCGGCGTCGATCAGCACCAGCGCCAGCATGGACTCGGCAATCGGCGTGGCGCGAATGCCGACACAGGGGTCGTGGCGGCCCAGCGTGGCGATCTCGGTCGCCTCGCCGGCGACATTGATGGTTCGGCGCGGCAGGCGAATGCTGGAGGTCGGCTTCACCGCCATGCGTACCACGACGTCCTGCCCGGTGGAAATTCCGCCCAGCACGCCGCCGGCGTTGTTGCCGAGGAAGCCCTGCGGCGTCAGTTCGTCACCGTGTTCGCTGCCCTTCTGCGTCACCGCGCGAAAGCCGGCGCCGATCTCGACGCCCTTGACGGCATTGATGCCCATCATGGCGTAGGCGATGTCGGCATCCAGCCGGTCATACACCGGATCGCCCCAGCCGACCGGCACGCCGCGCGCCACTACGGTGACTTCCGCGCCCACCGAATCGCCCGACTTGCGCAGGGCATCCATGTAGGCTTCAAGTTCGGGGACGATGGCCGCGTCGGGGGCGAAGAATGGGTTGCCATCGATCGCGGCCTCGTCACTGAAGGGAATCTTTACGTCACCCAACTGGCTCATCCAGCCGCGCAATGTGATGCCATAGCGTTCGAGAAGCCACTTGCGGGCGATGGCGCCAGCAGCGACGCGCACCGCGGTCTCGCGCGCCGAGGAGCGGCCACCACCACGAGGGTCGCGGATGCCGTACTTCTGCCAGTAGGTGTAGTCGGCATGGCCCGGGCGAAATTTCTCGGCGATGTCGCCGTAATCCTTGCTGCGCTGGTCCTCGTTGCGGATCAGGAGACCAATCGGGCTGCCCGTGGTGCGCCCCTCGAACACACCGGAGAGAATCTCGACGGTATCGGATTCGCGCCGCTGCGTGACATGGCGCGAGGTACCGGGCTTGCGCCGATCAAGTTCTTGCTGGATATCGGCAGTGGCAAGTGCCATCCCAGGCGGGCAACCGTCAACGATGCAGCCTATCGCCGGCCCGTGGGATTCGCCAAAGGAGGTGACGCAGAACAGCGATCCGAAGGTATTGCCGGCCATGGGATTAAATCCAGACTACGAAAAGAAACGGAGGAGCAGGAAAAAATCAGCGCTCCAACAGGGAGAGCTTGCCGTCCTTCTTCAGCCATTCATCGGCATCGGCCGGGGGCTCCTTGCGCTCGATGATCACCGGCCACTGCTTCGCCAGTTCCGCATTCAGCGCCGTGAAATGCTCCTGGCCCTTGGGCACGTCATCCTCGGCGAAGATCGCCTCGGCCGGACACTCAGCCACACACAGCGTACAGTCGATGCATTCCTCGGGATCGATGACAAGGAAATTCGGCCCTTCGTGGAAGCAATCCACGGGGCAGACATCGACGCAATCGGTGTATTTGCACTTGATGCAGGCTTCGGTGACAACGTAAGTCATGGCGGGGCTCCGGGGACAAGGAACAATTTACCATTGCCGCACCAAAATGGCACATGAACGGCGTTCGCCATGACGGGTTTTTTTTGCTAGCATTCCGTGTGCAGGTGACAGCAGTCGCCTCCTTTCATCGCGCCGCCCGGCTTGCGATGCGCATTCCTGATACACGCCCCCGAGGATTTCATGAGCGAACATATTCACCACGTTTCCGACAGTACTTTCAAGGCCGAAGTACTCGACTCGACCGTTCCTACCCTGGTCGACTTCTGGGCCGAGTGGTGCGGCCCCTGCAAGATGATTGCCCCCATCCTGGACGAGGTTGCCAAGGACTACAACGGCAAGCTGCGCGTCGCCAAGCTGAACATCGACGACAATCCCAAGGTGCCGGGCGAGTACGGTATCCGCGGCATCCCGACCCTGTTGTTGTTCAAGGGTGGCGCCGTCGAGGCGCAAAAGGTCGGCGCCCTGTCCAAGTCGCAACTCACGGCTTTCATTGACAGCAACCTCTGATCCCGTTACATTTCGGCCCGGAGTCTGATTCTGGGCCGTCGCAGTAACACCAAGAATTTCCCGGTGCCCAAGCCCTCGTGGCGTCGAATCGATTTCCCTTCTGACCGAATTCCCACCGGGATTCACCCCCGAGATTCCCCCCGTTCCGGCGCCATCCGCCGGCATTTCCGCGCAGGAAGTCCATGCACCTATCCGAGCTCAAAGCCCATCATGTCAGCCAACTGCTGGAGATGGCGGCCGCCAACAACATTGAGGGCGCCAACCGGTTGCGCAAGCAGGAACTGATCTATGCGCTGCTGAAAAACCAGGGCAAGAAGGGCGAAACCATCTTCGGCGATGGCGTCCTGGAAATTCTGCCCGACGGTTTCGGCTTCCTGCGTGCCCCCGAGGAATCCTACCTCGCCAGCACCGACGACATTTACATCAGCCCCAGCCAGGTGCGCCGCTTCAACCTGCGATCCGGCGACACCATTGAAGGCGAGATTCGCTCCCCCAAAGAAGGCGAGCGCTACTTTGCCCTGGTCAAGGTGGACAAGGTCAATGGCGAATCGCCCGAGGCCTCCAAGCACAAGATCCTGTTCGAGAACCTGACGCCGCTGCACCCCACCGAGCACATGCTGCTCGAGCGCGACATCAAGAGCGAAGAGAACATCACCAGCCGCGTCATCGACATGATCGCCCCGATCGGCAAGGGCCAGCGCGGCTTGCTGGTCGCCAGCCCGAAGAGCGGCAAGACGGTGATGATGCAGCACATCGCCCACGCCATCACCGCCAACCATCCTGATGTCACGCTGATCGTGCTGCTGATCGACGAGCGCCCCGAGGAAGTCACCGAGATGCTGCGCACGGTCCGCGGCGAAGTCATCGCCTCGACCTTCGACGAGCCGGCCACGCGCCACGTCCAGGTCGCCGAAATGGTGATCGAGAAGGCCAAACGCCTGGTCGAACACAAGCGCGACGTAGTCATCCTGCTCGACTCCATCACCCGCCTGGCGCGCGCCTACAACACCGTGCAGCCCGCCTCAGGCAAGGTGCTGACCGGCGGCGTGGACGCCAATGCCCTGCAAAAGCCCAAGCGCTTTTTCGGCGCCGCGCGCAACGTCGAGGAAGGCGGCTCGCTGACCATCATCGCCACCGCCCTGATCGAAACCGG
>CAJBYR010000157.1 GCA_903959855.1 uncultured beta proteobacterium | reverse complement strand
GGAGCCATGGCCTACCTTGATGCCCTCGCCGGCAATGCCCACGGCGACGATGGCGCGATCCGACACGCCGTCCGCGCCGAGTGTCCAGGTTTTGACAAAAGCGCCGTTGTCTCCCGCAAGCCCGCCAGTGATAGGGATTCCGGCGCCAAGTATCTCGGTCATGCCTTCAACCAGCGCACTGCCGTTGATGTTGATTCCCTGCCCGAACACCATTACAGCGCTCAGCCCGGGCAGGCGCACGGACTCCGCAAGGCGCCTGCCGGCATCGCGTGAATCCGCCATGCTGGCGAGATCCGTCGAACCGGCACGCAGTTGCACATTCTTTATGCTGACGGCGGTGATAACGGCGCTGCCGTCCTCGACGCCACGCATCGAAACCTCCCCTGCTGTTGAGCAGCCAATGGCTACTGCCTCGGGAAAGTGCTGACGCAACTCCGTTTCAAGCGCGGTGCCCGAGAAAAACGCAGGGGCGCCAAAAACCAGCACCAGGTTTGGCGAAATGGCAGCGAGAGGCTCCAGCATCGGCCCGATAGATCGGGGCTCTGTAACCGTGATCTGTTCGATTCTCATAGGGTGTCCATGGTGCAGGGGGCCGCACCGCCTGCGTAGTCGACGTCGATTACGCAGGCGGGACAGTCTCGCAATTATTCCTGCAGTGACCGGGGTTGTTTATCCGTGAATCGCGCGAGAAACTGCGGGATCTACGTAGGGGCGGGAAAATCCCCTTGACCGGTGTGCTCCGCGCCTACATCTGGGCGTAGATCGGACCTTCGCCACCTTGCGGCACGACCCAGGTAATGTTCTGGGTCGGATCCTTGATGTCGCAGGTCTTGCAATGCACGCAGTTCTGGGCATTGATTTGCAGGCGCGGGTTGCTGCCATCCTCGCCACGCACGATCTCATATACGCCGGCCGGGCAATAACGCTGCTCGGGGGCATCGTAGAGCGCGAGATTGGTGGCGATCGGCACCTGCTCATCCGTGAGCCGGAGGTGGCAGGGTTGGTCTTCTTCGTGATTGGTATTGGACAGGAACACCGAGGACAGGCGGTCGAAGGTCAGTACGCCATCCGGTTTTTCATACGCGATCGGGGTGCAGTCGGCAGCGGGTTTGAGTTTCAGGTGATCGGCCGTATTGTTCATGGTCCAGGGGGCCTTGCCGCGCAGGAGCACCTGGTCGATGCCGAAACCGATTGAACCGGTCCACAGTCCTTTGGCCATCCATGGCTTGAAGTTGCGCGCGGTGTGCAGTTCCTCATGCAGCCACGAGGCGCGGAAGGCCTCGGGGTATTCGGTCAGGGTATCGTGGGCACGCCCGGCCGCAAGTGCCGCAGCGGTCGCTTCGGCGGCCAGCATGCCGCTCTTGATTGCGGCGTGGCTGCCCTTGATGCGGGAAGCCACCAGCATGCCCGCATCATCGCCCACCAGGACGCCGCCAGGGAAATCCAGCCTCGGCAGCGATTGCAGGCCACCGGCGGCCAGCGCGCGGGCACCATAGGCGAGGCGCTTGCCACCCTTGAACAAGGGCGCGATCTGCGGGTGTGTCTTCAGCCGCTGCATTTCCTCAAAGGGTGACAGGAAGGGATTCTTGTAACCCAGGCCAACGACCTGACCGATCGAAACCAGGTTGTCACCGAAGTGGTAGATGAAGCCGCCGCCGTAGGTATCGGAGGCCATCGGCCAGCCGAAGGTGTGCATCACCAGGCCCTTCTCATGCAGCTCGGGGTCGATCTCCCAGAGTTCCTTGATGCCAAGCGCGTAGGTCTGCGGGTCGGAATTTTCCCGCAGCTTGAACTTCTCCTCAACCTGCTTGCCCAGATGTCCACGGCAGCCTTCGGCGAACAGCGTGTACTTCGCGAGCAGTTCCATGCCCGGCTGGTGATTGGGTCCCGGCTGTCCATCGTGGCCGACGCCCATGTCACCCGTGGCGACGCCACGGACGGCACCTGTATCGTCATACAGCACCTCGGCGCCGGCAAAGCCCGGATAGACCTCCACGCCCAAGGCTTCGGCCTGAGTGCCCAGCCAGCGACAGACCTGTCCCAGGCTGATGACGTAGTTGCCGTGGTTCTTGAAGCAGCCGGGCAATGCGAAAACCGGCAGATCGACGAAGCCGTAGCGGGTCAGGAAGGTAAAGCGGTCGCGCGTCACTGCGGTATCCAGCGGCGCGCCGAGCGCCTTCCAGTCCGGATAGAGTTCGGTCATTGCGCGCGGATCCATGACCGCGCCAGAAAGAATATGGGCACCGATTTCGGAGCCCTTTTCGATCAGGCAGACATTGATTTCAGGATTGATCTGCTTGAGGCGGATGGCTGCGGAAAGGCCGGCAGGACCGCCGCCGACGATGACGACATCGAACTCCATGGACTCGCGCTGCATGCTGACCTCGACCGATAGGATGGATCCCAAGATTATAATCTTGAACCATCCTTCAACTCGCCGGTAACCGCCTGATGGAACACCACCGAAAGCTCGTATACAGCAATCAGATGCCCATCCGCTGGGGCGATCAGGATGCCATGGGCCACGTGAACAACACGGTCTATTTCCGCTATATGGAACAGACACGCATCGAATGGCTGGAGAGCTTTGGATTCGGGACGTCGTGGACGATGAGCGAGGGCCCGGTCATCGTCAATGCGAGTTGTACATTTCTGATTCCGGTGACCTATCCCGGTACGATCGAATGTCGCATGTTCTGCGGCCATCCGGGGCGCAGCAGTATTCCCACCTATTACGAAATGCGAGTGGTCGGTGAAGACCGCGTGTATGCCGATGGTGCCGCCAAACTGGTGTGGATCAATCCGGGCACCGGCAAATCCATTCCATTGCCTGACGCCATGCGCGCCAGTTGCCTGTAATCCTTTCGGAGTCGCCGCCATGACTATTGCCTCCAAGCCACTCTGGCAACCATCCGCTAGGCGTGTCGCTGCCTCGCGCCTTACCGCCTTTGCCAAGGCCGCCGAAAAGCGCTGGAATCGCCGTCTTGCCGGTGCCGACTATCCGGTGCTGCATGACTGGTCGATCCGACAGGCGCAAGAATTCTGGGTCTCGGTCTGGGAGTTCGCTGGCGTTATCGGCGACATGGGCACCACTGTCGTTGCCGACGGCGAAAAGATGCCCGGCGCTACGTGGTTTCCCGATGCGAAGCTGAACTTTGCCGAGAACCTTTTGTGTCGCCCGATGAAGGGTGATGCCCTGGTGTTCTGGGGTGAAGACAAGGTCCAGGGCCGGGCTAGTCATGCCGACCTGTACCGCGCCGTGGCGCAGACTGCGGCAGCCTTGCGTGGGATGGGGGTGACCAAGGGAGACCGGGTTGCCGCCTACCTTCCGAACATTCCTGCTACCGTGGTGGTGATGCTTGCGGCGGCCTCGATCGGGGCGATCTTTTCGTCGGCCTCACCGGACTTCGGGGTGCAGGGGGTGGTTGATCGCTTCGGCCAGATTGAACCCAAGGTCCTGTTCGCCTGCGATGGGTATTGGTACAACGGAAAAGTCGTCGATTGCCTGGCTAAATTGGGTGAGATTGCCGATCGACTGCCGACCGTGGGGCGCGTTATCGTAGTTCCCTACGCGGGCAGGGGTACCGCCACCGGCATCCGGAAGGGCGAGATGCTTGCCGAGTTCCTTGCGCCCTTTGTCGAGGAGCGCAGGATTCGCTATGAGCGGCTGGCTTTCAATCATCCGCTCTACATCATGTATTCCTCCGGGACGACAGGTGTTCCCAAGTGCATCGTCCATTCTGCGGGCGGTGCCTTGCTTCAGCACCTCAAGGAGCACCAACTACAAAGTGACGTAAAGCCCGGGGACAGGCTGTTCTACTTCACCACCTGCGGCTGGATGATGTGGAACTGGCTGGTGACCGGTCTTGGCTCCGGCGCAACGCTGCTGCTGTATGACGGCTCCCCGTTTGTCGGGCGCGGCAACATCCTTTTCGACTATGCCGATGCCGAAGGCATGACGCATTTCGGCACCTCGGCGAAGTTCATCGACGCCATTGCCAAGATTGACCTCAAGCCCCGTAAAACGCATTCGCTGAAGGCGCTGCGCGCCATGTTGTCTACGGGCAGCCCGCTAGTGCCGGAGGGCTTCGACTACGTCTATGCAAATATCAAGAAGGACATCCAGCTTGCGTCAGTCTCCGGCGGTACGGACATCATTTCCTGTTTTGTCATCGGCAACCCCAACGGTCCGGTGCATCGCGGTGAAATCCAGTGTGCCGGCCTGGGCATGGCGGTCGATGTGTTTGATGATGCCGGCCGGCCAGTCCGTGGTGAGAAGGGGGAACTGGTATGCACCCGCAGTTTCCCGGTGATGCCGATTGGCTTCTGGAATGACGACGATGGCGCCAAGTACCGGGCCGCCTACTTCGAGCGCTTCCCGAATTTGCCGATGCGTGTGTGGTGCCACGGTGATTTTGCCGAGATCACGGATCACGGCGGATTCATCATCTATGGGCGCTCGGATGCGACGCTGAATCCCGGCGGGGTGCGCATCGGCACCGCCGAGATCTATCGCCAGGTGGAAAAGCTTGCCGAGGTGGTCGAATCCATTGTCATCGGCCAGGATTGGCCGCCGGGGAATTCCGGTGACGTGCGGGTGGTGCTCTTCGTCAAACTGCGCGATGCCTTGAGCCTCGATGAGGGCTTGGTCAGCCGGATCAAACAGGTGATCCGGGACAACACTACACCGCGTCACGTGCCGGCGAAGATCCTCCAGGTCGCCGACATTCCGCGTACCAAGAGCGGCAAGATCGTCGAACTCGCCGTTCGCAATGTGGTGCATGGCGCACCGGTGAAGAATGTCGAGGCGTTGGCCAATGCCGAGGCGCTGGATCACTTCCGCAACCGGATGGAACTCTTTTCCTGAGAGTCGGCGCTGGCGTTACGGCGATTTCTGGTTGCAGCTCTGCGGTGCCGTGCCGTGCGCCGCACTGAAAGCGTCGGCGGTGGTCAGGCGGATGCGGCGTGGGCTTGCGGTGAAAGATAACGTACGGCGAGTACCGTGATGTCGTCCGACTGCGGTGCGCCGTCCGCGAAGCGTGCCACTGATTCGCACAACTGCGTGACCGTCTGCCGTGGATCGCCGACACCGATTCGGCAAAGCTCCTCCTCCAGCCTCGGTTCGGAGTACTCCCGTTCCGCTGGGTCGGCGGCCTCGGTGACCCCATCGGTGTAGAGCAGGAAGACCTGGCCTGGCGCGAGGCGGCATGCTACGGAAGCAAACACGCTGTCCGACATCAGGCCGATTGCCATTCCCGGCGGAATATCGACATAGCGGAATCCTTCTGTACTTCCGAGCAATGGCGCACTGTGGCCGGCGTTCGAATACGTGATGTCGCCGGTGCGCAGGTCGAGTAGCCCGCAGATCACGGTGACAAACATGCAGCGGTCGTTGTTCTCCGACAGTTCTTCGTTTACCCGGTTGAGAATCCGGTGCGGTGCGCGGCTTTGCGCCGCCTCGACGCGGAACAGGGTCATTGCCCGCGCCATGAATAGTGCGGCCGCGATACCCTTGCCCGATACGTCGCCGACGATGAAAAACAGGTGGTCGCGGTCGACCATGAACGCATCGTAGAAGTCGCCTCCGACTTCCCGTGCCGGCAGCATGGTGGCGTACAGATCGAATTCGCGTCGATCCGGATAGAGCGGGAAGTTGCGTGGCAGCATGTTGATCTGGATATCGGCGGCCATCGCCAAGTCGCGCTTGATCTGGGCGAAGGCCATCTCGCCGCGCAGCTTTTCAATGAACAGGTCGTTGCTGCGGCGAATGCGCTCGGCCTGGATCGCCAGCAGATTGCGCGCCACCCCCGGCAAAACCATCAATCGCTGCCAGACCGCGTCCTCGTCGATGATCAGCACCCGGCTGCCGACTTCGGCCGTGACGTGGGCCGACACCGAGCTGCCGTCGGCAATCGACATTTCGCCGACCGATTGTCCGCGCGTCAGCGTGATCCGGTGCGGCGAATCCTCGGTGCCGAGGTCGAGCGTCATTTGTCCGGACAGCAGGATATAAACATGGCGATTGACGGCACCGCGTTCGAGCAGCACGGTGACGTGGGCATACTCGACGACATCACATTGGTCCAGAGCGTCCATCAGCGTCTGCTCCGGTACGTCCTGAAACAGCCTGACGATACGGTTCAAGCCGAGTTGGCGCCGCTCTCCCTGTCGGCGTTCACCGGGAACCGGCGCAGCGGACGCGGCAGAGACTGTCGGAACGCTCTCCGTGCTGCCATTCCGCCGGTCTCCACGACGCAGGAATTGGCCCAGCTTTTGACGCACGCCGTCTGTCGGGCCGTTCGCCGGTTCCTGCAACGGATGCGCCGAACAACCTGGGCTAAGCTCTGCCATCACCCTATGCAACGCCCCAGCGTACCAGGAAGCTCGTACAGTTGAAATCACCCCGCCGTTCGTAAGCAATGTGATCGGCATTGGCGCGCATCATCAGTACCCCCAAGCCCCCGGGTTCGGCCTCTTCGAGTGTCTGCGGCGCGGGGCGTGTCTGGTGAAGGGTGGGGTCGAAGGGTACGCCGGTCGCATGGAGCGCCAGGCTGGCGACACCCGAGGCCCGGCTTCCTGTCATGGTCAGCGTCAGGAGTATCGGATTTTCAATGGCGGCCGGGCCGCCGTGAGAAATCACGTTGGCCAGGGCCTCGTTCATGCAAATATCGAGCTTGTAGCGCTCGTCGACCGGCACGTCACGCGCGTTGCAAATGGATTCAAGCCAGGCTGAGGCCCGCGCGAACTCGCAGGCTTCAGCGCTGATCGAGAGCGCTTCCTCGACCTCGCCCGACTGCGGTTGCATTGCCTGTTCAGGATGGCAAGGACGCCATTGCCAGATCGTGGCTGGTGAAAACCGGCAGCAGGGCGTCGGTGACCGTGGTTTTCAGCGTCTTGGTTACGGCGGCATTTTCCCCGACAACGAGCACCATCTTGCCACCGGCACCCTTGAGCGCTTTGCCATTGGCAACCAGTGCCCGGATGCCGACCGAGGAAAGAAAAGTCACTTCCCGAAGGTCGACGATGACATTGCGGTTGCCCTGGGTCAGTTCGGCGAGCTTGCCTTCGATTCGTTCTGTGCCCGGAACATCCATGCGATCAACCAAGGTGATGACGCGGAGTCTTTCGGAAAGGTCCTTGCTGCCGATACTTGCCATGAATGTTCCCCTCGCTAGGCGAAATTGATTTTGTTGTGCGGTACCTCAAGGTACCTGTCGTGAAGATACTACGACGCTCCCCAAAATGGAATGCGGGATTCGCTTCCGTCCGCAACCGGATACGCTGGCGCCATCGCTTGGTCCTGCCGTTCAGTGCCCGGATACGCTACGTCAGCGGTCGACAGCCTGTGCAGATTCACCTGCGGACACCTGCACACTCCATCCCGCCTTGTCGTCCAGCGCCAGAACGTGAGCCAGCCAGGGCAGGCTGGCTTCCAGATCCGATTTCAGAGTCCAAGGCGGATTGATCACGAATATCGCGCTGCCGCTCATGCCATGCCCTTTGGTTGCCGGTCCGCGCACGCTGAGCCCGGCGTAGATCCAGTCGGCCTGTAGCTTCTTGAGCTTTTCGGGAAGGCTGCGCGCTTCAATGCTGGGCAGGAAAGGGAGCCAGACCACATAGGTTCCGGTGGCAAAGCGCTTGAGACCATCCTTGATCGCGGACACCACTTTTGGGTAATCACTTTTGATTTCGTAGGAGGGGTCGATCAACACGATCCCGCGTCGAGAGGGCGGCGGCAGGGCCGCCTTCATTGCCTCGAAGCCGTCCGCCTGCTCGACCTTGACCCGGCGCCCCTCGTCCTTGAACTCGCGGCGCAGCAGGGCGAAGTCAGTGGAATGCAGTTCGCAGAAACGCAGACTGTCGATTCCACGCGCCAGGTGTGCCGCCAGCCAGGGGGAACCCGGGTAGTAGCGCAACTTGCTGCCCCCGTTGCAGGCTTGTAGCGCGGCCATGTAGGGGGCCATCGATGACGGAAAATCGCTGCGATTCCACAGCCGGGCGATGCCCTCGATGTATTCCCCGGTTTTCTTCGCCGGCTCGGAGTCGATGGCGTACAAGCCGGCCCCAGCATGGGTGTCCAGCAGCAGCCAGGGCTTGTCCTTGGCATTCATGTGCTTCAGACAGAGTGTCAGCACCAGATGCTTGAGGATGTCGGCGTGGTTCCCGGCGTGGAAGGCGTGGCGGTAGCTGAGCATGGTCGGAGGATAGAATCTGTAGCCATGGATGATACGCAGGGTATCCGGGTTTCCAAACTGCTGGCCGAACGAGGGTTGTGCTCGCGGCGCGAGGCGGACGCATACATTGAGCGCGGGCTGGTTTTCGTTGATGGTCAGCGGGTGAACCAACTGGGTACTCGCGCCGCCCCTGATGCGGTGATTACCCTTGCGCCGGAAGCCCGGGCGACCCAGGCGCGACAGGCGACGATACTGCTGCACAAGCCGATGGGCTATGTTTCCGGTCAGGCCGAGGACGGTCATCAGCCTGCCGCATCCTTGATTTCCTCCAAGACACAGGTGCCCTCGGACCCGCAACGTTTCCAGCCGGGTCACCTCAAGGGGCTTGCACCGGCAGGGCGCCTCGACATCGATTCGACGGGACTTCTGGTTCTGACCCAGGATGGGCGCGTGGCCCGTCAGTTGATCGGCGACGATTCGCAAGTGGAAAAAGAATATCTGGTGCGCGTCGAAGGTGCCCTGGACGTGCGCGGACTGGCGCTGCTGAACCATGGGCTCGAACTCGACGGCAAGCAGCTTCGGCCGGCGCAGGTGGCCTGGGCCAATTCCGAGCAGTTACGCTTTGTGCTCAAGGAAGGCCGCAAGCGGCAGATCCGTCGCATGTGTGAACAGGTAGGGTTGCGTGTCACCGGCCTGAAACGGTTGCGCATCGGCAACGTACGCCTGGGCGACCTGCCCCCGGGGCAGTGGCGCTTTCTGCGCGAAGGCGAGCGCTTTTGAGACTTGACTCGTCTGCCAGGCGTGCGGAACATGGCGCAATGGATTCCACGCCATCGGCCGTTCCCGCCGTCGCCTCGCCATCGTCGCCGGCGTCCTTGCGAGTCTGGCGATCGCTTGCCCTGGCGCTGGCGGCACTCCTGGCCGCGCTTGCCTTTGCCGCCTACACGCAGCCCGAACTGCTGCTCAACTATTCCGGCTTGCGGTACTGCGGGTAGGTCCTTGTTTTTGGCTTGCTTTGCCCATGGCAGCGCGCTATAATCGTCGGCTTCCCTTGCTCCACCCGTTACGCATGCGGGGGGGCTGAAACTCAACCACAAGGAGATTGCATG
Organism: uncultured beta proteobacterium; assembly: GCA_903959855.1. GTDB lineage: Bacteria > Pseudomonadota > Gammaproteobacteria > Burkholderiales > Rhodocyclaceae > Sulfuritalea. Next base: position 42,865 of record CAJBYR010000157.1, on the reverse strand, counting down.
CGCCATTACGAAATCGTTTTTATCGTCCACCCGGACCAGTCGGAGCAGGTTCCGGCGATGATCGAGCGTTACAAGACGCTGGTCACCGCACGCAACGGCGCCATTCATCGCCTCGAGGACTGGGGTCGCCGCCAGATGGCCTACCCGATCCAGAAGGTCCACAAGGCTCACTATGTGCTCATGAACATCGAGTGCGACGGTGAGACCCTGGGTGAACTCGAGCATGCCTTCAAGTTCAATGACGCTGTTTTGCGCCACCTAACGGTGAAGATGCGCAAAGCCGTAGCGACGCCGTCCCCGATGATGAAGGAAGAGAAGTCGCGTTCGCTGACGCAGGGCGAAGTCAAGGCGGAGGCACCTGCGGCTGCCTGATGGCATCCGGGGAAAGCAACCTGACGCAGTTGTCGGGTCGGCTGCTTGAGCGTGGTGCTTTGCGCCACACCCCTGCCGGTTTCCCGGTCGTCGAATTTCTCCTCTCGCATGTGTCGACCCAGGTCGAGGCCGACATTGAGCGAAAAGTGGAATGCGAAATGACTTGTGTGGCGGTAGGTCGTCCAGCCCAGGTGCTGACGGCGGCCAAAACCGGGGATGATCTCAAGGTGAGCGGATTTCTCGCCGCCAGGAGCCTCAAGCGACGCAGCCCGATACTGCATGTGAATACAGTTGAATTTGTTGAAGGAACTGAAAATGGCATTCAAACCGAAAAGCAAGACCGGCGTTAAGCGCAAGGACGACAAGGGCCGCAGCATGTTCAAGCGGCGCAAGTTCTGCCGCTTCACGGCCGAGAAGATCGAAGAAATTGATTTCAAGGACGTCGAGATCCTCAAGGATTTCGTTGCCGAGAACGCCAAGATCATGCCGGCGCGCATTACCGGCACCAAGACCGGCTATCAGCGCCAGTTGTCGACGGCCATCAAGCGCGCCCGCTTCCTCGCGCTGTTGCCCTACACCGACCTGCACCAGTAAGCGAGGACGAGACCATGCAAATCATTTTGATGGAAAAAGTGGTGAATCTCGGCGGCCTCGGTGACGTGGTCAAGGTCAAGGATGGCTATGCCCGCAATTTCCTGATCCCGCAAGGCAAGGCCAAGCGTGCGACGGACGCCAACCGCAAGATCTTCGAAGAAAAGCGCGCAGAACTTGAGCGAGTCCAGGCGGAAGCCGTGGCTGCTGCCCAGGCCCAGGCCGAGAAGCTTGAAGGCCTGATGGTCCAGATCAAGCGCAAGACGGGCGTCGATGGCCGCCTGTTCGGTTCCGTGTCGGCCCACGACATTCTCGACGCGCTGGAAGCCCAGGGTTTCAAGGTCGACAAGGGCGCCGTCCGGCTTCCGGACGGCCCGCTCAAGACGATCGGCGATACGCATGTGCAGATCGCGCTGCACAGCGACGTATTTGCCAGCGTCACGGTATCCGTGCTCGGCGAGCAGTAATCGGCACGAACATGGAAAAGGCCGCCGGTGAAAGCTGGTGGCCTTTTTTTTGTCGAACCTCGGGCAGCTACGATCGTCAGCGTAGGCGCGTCGCCTGCCACGCAGGACGGATTTCCAAAAGCAGGTGACGCGTCTCCTCAGGCTCTGACAGTGCGAATCAAGTGCTCCGAGGCCGCCTCAAAATCCCGGGGCATCCATCGGCGAAGCCTGGTGGGGTGGCGGTTTGCTGCTGTATGATAAGGACAATTTCGTCGCGCGGCGGCTGGGGCGGATTGCCCTGACGGTGCGGCAACGTCGCTTTCAGTGAATCCGACCTTTCAGAATACGATTTCCCTGCTGATAGCCGCGCTGGCAACGTCGTTGTTTCTTGATCTGCTGTTGCGGCGCTCGGACGTCTTGCCCTTGGATCGGCCGAACCAGCGTTCCTTGCATCAGCGACCGACGCCTCGCATTGGCGGCTTGGCGATGTTTCCCGGAATCGTCCTGGCGGTATTGATCTCGGGTGTCTGGAATCCATTGGTCCTGGCGCTATTGGCGCTGGCGGGCCTTCTGTTCATGCTCTCGATCGTCGATGACTGGCAAGGCCTGCCTGCAAGCCTGCGATTTGGTACCCATTTCGCAGTTGCCGTGGGATTCGCCGTGTGGGTCGCAGGAGTTTCACCCTTGGCGTTGGCCGGTGCTTTCGCAATGACCTGGATGACCAATCTCTATAACTTCATGGATGGCACCAACGGGTTGGCGGGCGGCATGACCGTGATTGGCTTTGGCGTCCTCGGGCTTGCATCCGGAGAAGCGGTATTGGTCTGTGCGACGATGGGTGCCGCGCTGGGTTTTCTGCGCTACAACTTCGATCCGGCCCGCGTTTTTCTCGGTGACGCCGGCTCGATTCCTCTCGGGTTCCTTGCGGGCGCGCTCTCGTTTGCCGGTGTGGCGCGTGGGCAATGGCCCTTGTGGTTTCCACTGCTGGTCTTCGCTCCCTTTGTGATTGATGCTACGGTGACACTCTTGAAACGAATGGTGCGGCGGGAAATGGTGTGGGCGGCACATCGTCAGCATTACTACCAGCGCCTAGTACGAATGGGTTGGTCGCACCGGCGCTTGGCATTGGCTGAATACAGTTTGATGTGCGCCAGCGGCGGGCTGGGCTTGCTGCTTTTGACCGAGTCGGCCGTTTGGCAGACGGTCGGTGTACTGGTCTGTATTGGAGTCCATGTGACGCTGATGGTGTGGATTGATCGGTGCTGGGCTGCTTCCGGGATGTCGGCATGAATCGCGCTATTCTGATATTCCTCAATGACCTGGCAATGGTTGTCCTCGCCTGGCTCGGTGCGTACTGGCTTCGCTTCAACCTCGACATACCTGTCGAGTTCCGTATGTCGATGTGGTCGTCGCTTTGGATCGTTGCGCCGGTTCAGGGTGTCGTGTTCTATGCCTTCGGTCTCTATCGAGGGATATGGCGATTCGCCAGCGTTCCCGATCTCAAGCGCATCTTGTTGGCGAGCGGCGTCGCCGGGTTGGCAACGCCTGCTGCTCTGGTCATGGCCCAGCATTCGCTGGTGCCGCGTTCGGTGTTCATTCTCAGCCCGCTGCTTCTGGTTCTGCTGATGGGGGGCGGGCGCTTCACCTACCGCGCATGGAAAGATGGCCATCTCTTCCTGCGTCGAACCGGCGTAGGCACGCCTGTGCTGATTGTTGGCAGTGGTGAGATGGCGATGCGCCTGATCAAGGAATTGGAAGCCAGTCAGGTTTGGCGCGTGGTCGGTATCGTCGAGCCTGGGGCGGGCCAGGCAGGGCGCCAGTTGGGCGGCGTTGCGATCCTTGGCGGGATAGATGACATTCGCGCCTACGCAAAGCGATCCGAAGCGCGTTCGGCGATCGTTGCGATGCCTACAGCGTCGGTCGCGGAGCGGCGCCGGGTTGCGGAAGCGATCGCGTACGCCGGGCTTGCAGCGATGACGGTTCCTACGCTTGACGATCTGCTTACCGGTCGTGTGGCCATTTCCGCCATTCGCAAAGTCGAACTGGAGGATCTGCTCGGCCGCGATCGTGTGGAACTTGACGAAGCTGGACTGGCGGAACTGCTTCTTGGCAAAACCGTCTTGGTAACCGGCGCCGGCGGCTCCATAGGCGCGGAGCTATGCCGTCAGATCGCGCGCTTCCATCCAGGCAGAATGATTTTCGTCGAGCAGTCTGAGTTTGCGCTCTATACCATCGGGCAGGAGTTCGCCGACCGGCCGGTGACGTGCATCATTGCGGACGTCAAGGATGCCAGTCGCATGCAGGTGATTTTTTCAGCCTATCAACCCCACGTGGTCTTTCATGCGGCGGCCTACAAACATGTTCCGCTGATGGAGTCCGCCAATGCGTGGGAGGCGGTGAAAAACAATGTTCAGGGTACCTTGACCGTCGCGCGTGCGGCCATCGCTGCCGGAGTGGGGGAGTTCGTTCTCATCTCGACCGACAAGGCAGTCAATCCGACCAATGTCATGGGCGCCAGCAAGCGCTTGGCCGAGATCGTTTGCCAGGCAGTGCAGAGCCAAACGCAGTCCACGCGCTTCGTGATGGTCCGCTTCGGGAATGTATTGGGGTCCTCGGGTAGCGTGATTCCACTGTTTCGCGAACAGATTGCGCGGGGAGGTCCGGTCACGGTGACCCACCCCGAGATCATTCGCTATTTCATGCTGATTCCAGAAGCCGCACAGTTGGTTCTGCAGGCGGGCCTGATGGCGATGCGCGATGCCGAAGCGAGTCGGGTCTTTGTGCTCGATATGGGGGAACCGGTTCGGATCGTCGATCTTGCGCGCGACATGATTCGCCTTTCGGGTTTCAGCGACGAAGATATTCGGATCGAGTTCACTGGGCTTCGTCCTGGCGAAAAACTCTATGAAGAATTGCTGGCAGATGGCGAGGCGACGTTGCCGACACCGCATCCCAAACTTCGGATCGCTAAACCTTCGGCGATACCTGACGCTGCCTGGCTCCACGAGCTGGAAATCTGGTTGGCGCAGCATGTCCGCGACGAGTCGGAAGTAAAGGACGGACTCCGGTACCGTATTCCCGAATACCGTCCCGCTGTGAACTGAACGTATTCCACCACTTCTGCACAGCTTACCCACAGCATTTCCACACCTTGTCCACTTAACACTCCGCTGTCCAGGGGCTAGACTCTCGGCTTCACTTCGGAGACATCGATGGCACAGGTTCGCGCCTTCAACCCCCCGCAACCAATGGATTCCCAGGTTGCCGCGCTAAAGCTTCCCCCGCATTCCATCGAGGCCGAACAATCGCTGATTGGTGGTCTGCTGATTGACAATGCGGCGTGGGACCGAATCGGCGATGTGGTCCGCGAGACGGATTTCTATCGCGATGATCATCGTCGCATCTTCCGCCATATCGGCAAACTGATTCAGAACGGTCGCCCCGCTGACGTGGTCACGGTCTACGAATCGATCGAGGCCTCCAACGAAGTCGATCAGACCGGTGGTCTGGCCTACCTCGGCGAGATCGCCAATTCGACGCCGTCTGCGGCCAACATTCGACGCTATGCGGAGATCGTGCGCGAGCGAGCCATCCTGCGCCAACTCGTCACGGTGGGCGACGAGATTGCCGGCAATGCGCTGAATCCTGCCGGCCGCGAGGTTAAAACCCTGCTCGACGAGGCCGAGCAGAAGATTTTTCAGATCGCCGAAGCCGGCAACCGCAACAATGGCGGATTTGTCGCGATCCAGCCACTACTTGGCGAAGTGGTGGAGCGCATGGAATCGTTGTTGGCACGCGATAGCCAGTCGGACATTACCGGCGTTGCCACGGGCTTCGTCGACCTGGACAGGATGACCTCCGGCCTGCAACCGGGTGACATGATTGTCGTGGCGGGCAGGCCTGCGATGGGTAAGACCGCATTTGCATTGAATATTGCCGAGTATGTCGGCGTCGAGCAGCGTTTGCCGGTGGCCATCTTCAGCCTGGAAATGTCGGGTCCGCAACTGGCCACGCGTTTCTTGTCCTCCGTCGGGCGCATTGACCAGTCGAAATTGCGCACGGGGCGGCTCACCGATGACGAATGGGATCGCATGACGGTAGCGCTGGGCAAACTGCACGAGGCGCCGATCCATATCGATGAGACCGGCGCGATCAATTCCACCGACCTGCGCGCGCGCGCGCGCCGCCTGCATCGGCAATTCGGCAAGCTGGGGCTGATCGTCATCGATTACCTGCAACTGATGAGCTCCAATCGCGATGGCGAGAACCGCGCCACCGAGATTTCCGAGATTTCGCGCTCCATCAAGGCGCTGGCGAAGGAACTCCAGGTGCCGATCATCGCCCTTTCGCAGTTATCGCGAAAGGTGGAGGAGCGCAATGACAAGCGGCCACTGATGAGCGACTTGCGCGAATCCGGCGCCATCGAGCAGGATGCCGATATCATCTTGATGATGTATCGGGAGGAATACTACAAGCCGGACACGCAGGACAAGGGTACCGCTGAAGCCATTATCGGCAAGCACCGCAACGGCCCCGTTGGCACCGTTCGACTCACCTTCATTGGTGAATACACGCGATTTGAAAACCACGCCTCGGGATCGCACTGATCCCGACGCGTGGCTTCAACGCCGGTTAAAGCACCTCGCCCGCGTGCTCGGCCAGACGGGAGCGTTCGCCGCGTTGCAGCGTGACATGGCCCGAATGCGGCCAACCCTTGAAACGGTCTACCACGTAGGTCAGGCCTGAACTGCCCTCGGTCAGGTAAGGCGTATCGATCTGGGCGATGTTGCCAAGGCAGACCACTTTCGTTCCCGGACCGGCGCGCGTGATCAGCGTCTTCATCTGTTTTGGCGTCAGGTTCTGTGCCTCATCGATGATGAGCAGCTTGTTCATGAAGGTGCGGCCGCGCATGAAGTTCAGCGACTTGATCTTGATCCGGCTGCGGATCAGGTCCATGGTGGCGGCACGGCCCCAGTCCCCGCCGTAGGTGGCGCCAGCGTGCGCACCCGACGGCGTTTCGGCCGGCTTGTTGAGTACGTCGAGATTGTCTTCCAGTGCGCCCATCCAGGGGGTCATCTTCTCTTCTTCGGTGCCGGGAAGGAAACCGATGTCCTCGCCCACCGGCACGGTGACCCGGGTGATGATGATCTCGGTGAAGAGCTTGGTCTCCAGTGTCTGGGTCAGGGCGGCCGCCAGCGTCAGCAGGGTCTTGCCGGTGCCGGCCTGGCCGAGCAGGGTGACAAAATCGATGTCCGGGTTCATCAGCAGGTTGAGCGCGAAGTTCTGCTCGCGATTCCGCGCCGTGATGCCCCATACGGCATTCTTGGCATGGCTGAAGTCAATCAGGGTTTCCAGTTCCGCCGACTTGCCACCGCCGACTTTGACCCAGGCCTGCAACGGTTGCGGACCATCCTGCCAGACAAACTCATTGACCAGCATTTCCGGGCAGAGCGGGCCACGGATCCGGTAATAGGTGCGGCTGTCCTTTTTCCAGGATTCCAGGCCTTTGCCGTGGGTGTCCCAGAAATCCGGGGGCAATTCGCGCGTACCCGTGTACAGGAGGTCGGTGTCCTCCAGAACCTTGTCGTTGAAGTAATCCTGCGCCTCCAGGCCAAGTGCGCGGGCCTTGATACGCATGTTGATGTCCTTGGACACCAGGATGACCGGACGCTTGGGAAATTTCTGACCCAGGTGCATCACAACGCCGATGATCTGGTTGTCGGCCTTGGCGGTGGGCAGGGAACTCGGCAGGATGCTGTTGATGGCCTCGGTCTGGAAGAAGAGGCGGCCGGTTGCGAGATCGCGCGAGGCTTCGGTCAACTCAATGCCGTGCGCCATGTCATGCTCGGCGCCGGAAACGATTTCGTCCAGCAAGCGGCTGCTCTGGCGCGCGTTGCGGGCAACCTCAGACATACCTTTTTTGTTGGCGTCGAGTTCCTCCAGCGTCATCATGGGCACGTAGATGTCGTGCTCCTCGAAACGGAAGAGACTCATCGGATCGTGCATCAACACATTGGTGTCGAGCACGAACAGCTTGGTGACGGAATTCTTGTGGGCCTTGGCGCGCTTGGCGTTCATTGCAAAACCTCTGGAAGTTCAGTCGGCCGCATCAAGATAGCCAGCCGTGGCGTGGGCGAAGACGATGGGCAAGGGCCGAATCCGGCCCCTGTTCCGGATTACAGCTTGCGAACGGCCTCAAGCACCGCGAGGGCATTGCCGTCGGCCTTGGTGGCCCGCCATTCCTGGCGCAGGAGCCCTTTGGCGTCGATCAGGAAGGTGCTGCGCTCGATGCCGAGCACCTTTTTGCCGTACAGCATCTTGTTCTTGACCACGTCGAACATGCGGCAAAGCACACCTTCGATGTCGGAAATCAGTTCGAAGGGGAGTCCGAGCTTGGCCTTGAAGCCCTCGTGTGACTTCAGCGAGTCGCGCGAGACCCCCAGTACCAGGCAGCCGGCCTTGACGAACTCGGCGTGCAGGTCGCGGAACTGCTGGGCCTGGGTGGTGCAGCCGGGGGTGTTGTCCTTGGGATAGAAGTAAAGCACCACCGGTTTGCCGAGATGGGCCGAGAGGGTGAATTCGCCTCCGGTGGCGGGTACGGTGAAATCGGGTACTTGCAGACCGATGGCCGACGGCGTTGACGGAGTGGACTTGAAGGTTTCAATCATGCAGCTTCCTTCCAGGTGGATAGAAATTCCTCGCCCTGAACCATCAGCAGGCCGGAACGCCCGGGGATTTCTCCGCGCAGGATTTCATGGCGAGGCAGTGAGGCCGGATCGAGTGTGTCGCACAAAGTGCCCAGCGATACCATTTCGTAGCCCTGTTCGCGCCAGGTGGTGAGCAGGCGCTCCAGGGTGTCGCCGAACTTGAGGCCTTCGAGTTCGGCGTGCAGCGTAAAGACGTGGTTTCGCGGCGATTCAGCGGTGATGCGTGCCAAATGGAGATGCACGTTCTCAGGCGTCAGTTGGTCAATGCCAATGAGTTCGTCGAGCGTCGGCAGTGTCGTCGGCAGTTGGGGGCAGGTGACGATTTCTGCGTTCCAGACAGGGATGAAGGGGTGGGTGCCTCGGCAATCCGAGGCCCATCGATAGCCCAGGCGCTGAGTCATCCGCAAGGCGTGGGCATTCATCTGCCAGCCGGCGGCACCATGGCCGGGCGAGTCCTCGCCGAACACGTCTGCATAACGCTGGTGAGCATGACGCATTTCATGTTCCGTCCAGGCCGCGTTGGCCTGCTCTACGCCATCTTGCCACTTGACGTGGTCCCAGCAATGGATTGCCGTTTCGAATCCGGCGTCGCGGGTGGCACGCAGGATATCGGCGCCGCGCCGGCCGATGTCCGGGCCGGGCAGCAGGGTGCCGTACATGAGCGTCTTGAGGCCGTAATGTGAAACCACCGAGGTGCGTTGCACCTTCTTCATGAATCCGGGACGAAACACGCGCTTGATGGCGCGACCGGTGTGGTCCGGGCCCAGCGAGAACAGAAAGCTGGCACCGGCGTGATGGCGGCGCAGGATCTCGACCAGACGCGGTACCCCTTGCAGGGTGCCGCGCCAGGTATCGACGTCAATTTTCAGTGCCAGCTTCGGCATGAAGCTCAATCCATCAACTTGCGGGCTTCGGCCACGTCAGTGCGATAGGCCTCGAAGATGCCGCGCAGCGCATCTTCGAAAGTGACTTTCGGTTCCCAGTCGAGATCGGCCATGGTGTTGGCGATCTTGGGAACGCGGTGCTGGGTATCCTGATAGCCTTTGCCGTAATACTCGGCCGAGGTGGTTTCGAGCACTTTGACTTTGGCGACACTCTCCGCATACTCGGGGTACTGTTTGGCCAGATCGAGCATGAGGGTAGCCAGTTCACGGATCGAATAGTTGTTCCTGGGGTTGCCGATGTTGTAGATCTTGCCGTTGGCAATGCCGTCCTGGTTCGCGATGATCTTCATCAGCGCATCGATGCCGTCGGTCACATAGGTAAACGAACGCTTCTGGGCGCCGCCATCGACCAGTTTGATCGGCTCGCCGCGCACGATGTGGCCGAGGAACTGGGTGATCACGCGCGAGCTGCCTTCCTTCGGCGTGTGGATCGAATCCAGGCCCGGCCCGATCCAGTTGAAGGGGCGGAACAGGGTGTATTGCAGGCCTTCCTGCTGGCCGTACGCGTGGATCACGCGATCCATCATCTGCTTGGCGCAGGCGTAGATCCAGCGCGGCTTGTTGATCGGACCGTAGATCAGGGGCGAATTCTCGGGATCGAACTCCGGATCCTGGCTCATGCCATAGACCTCGGAGGTCGACGGGAAAATCACGCGTTTCTTGTACTTGACCGCCTGGCGGACGATGGGAAGGTTGGCTTCGAAGTCGAGTTCGAAGACGCGCAGGGGTTCCTTGACGTAGGTCGCCGGCGTGGCGATGGCCACCAGGGGAAGGATCACGTCGCACTTCTTGACGTGGTACTCGATCCATTCCTTGTTGATGGTGATGTCGCCTTCAAAGAAGTGAAAGCGGGGGTTGTCCATCAGGTCAGTGACACGTTCCGAGTTCATGTCCATGCCATAGACTTCCCAGTCCGTGGTGTTCATGATGCGCTGGGAGAGGTGATGGCCAATGAAACCATTGACGCCAAGGATGAGGATTTTTTTCATGACAGGGGGAGGGGAGCACTCAAAATCGTATTGGACTGGTCGCCAGCCTGCGCCAGGAACAACGGTGAACCCTCCAATTCTACCGCGAGCAGGCGCAAAAGCCTGCCGTCACCGCATTCGGCATACAGTCGGCCGTCACGGCTGAACAGGGTTGGACGCCCGCCATGCGGACCGGATTCCCCCGTCGGGTGCAGGGAGCGCAAGACGGTGAGACGACCGTTCTGGGTATCGCAAAAGGCGCCGGGGTAGGGCGGTGCCACGGCGCGTATCAGGTTGTGCACCTCCTGCGCGCCGCGACTCCAGTCAATGCGCCCGTCTTCTGCCTTGCGCCCGCCGAAGTAGCTGCCGGAGGCCAGGTTCTGTGCCTGCCTCCGGGCGCTGCCGGCAAGCATCTGCGGAAGTACGCGATCGAGCGCGATTTCTGCCGCCAGGGTCACCTTGTTGAAGACGTCGAAGGCCGTGTCGTCGGGCAGGATCGGCACTGCCTGCTGGGCGAGAATATCGCCAGCATCAGGCTTTTCGACCATCCCGTGCAAGGTGGCACCGGTTTCCCGTTCGCCATGAATGATGGCCCAATTCACCGGCACCCGCCCACGGTACTTCGGCAAGAGCGACCCGTGCATGTTCCAGGCACCTTGGGTCGGTAATGCAAGCAGCGGCGCCTTGAGCATCAGGCGGTAATAGAAGGAAAACAGGAAGTCGGGCTGCAAGGCTGCCAGCATCGCAACGATGGCGGGATCGTTGGGGTCGTCCGGCGTGATTACCGGAATATCGTGCTGTGCCGCAAGTTCGGCGACGCTGTCGAACCAGATGTTTTCGTTCGGGTTGTCGGTGTGGGTGATGACCGTCGCCACGTCGATACCGTGGGCCAGCAGCACCGACAGGCAGCGTACGCCAACGTTGTGGTACGCAAAAACGATGGCGCGGCTCATTTTTCCGGCGTCGCCTCGCGCTCAAGGATGGCATCCACCAGATAGCGCGGGCGGTGGCGTACCTGCTGGTATACCCGGCCGACATACTCGCCGAGCAGGCCGATACCGAACAAGGCCAGTCCGATAAGGAAGAACATCAGTGCGAACAGGGTAAACAAGCCCTCGGCTTCCGGACCGATAATCAGGCGCCGGACAATCAGGAGTACAAACAGGGCGCCCGAACCCAGCGAGACCAGGATGCCGAGCATGGAAAACCATTGCAGCGGCACTAGCGAAAAGCCGGTCATCAGGTCGAAGTTCAGGCGGATCAGGCTGTAGAGCGAGTATTTCGACTCGCCGGCAGCGCGTTCTTCGTGTTCGACCATCACCTCGGCCGGATTGCGGGCAAAGGTGTAAGCCAGCGCCGGGATAAAGGTGGCGACTTCCTGGCAACTGTTGATCGCATTGACCACGCTGCGCGAGTAGGCGCGCAGCATGTTGCCCTGGTCGGTGATCTTGATGCGGGTGATCTTTTCGCGCAGGCGGTTCATGGCCTTTGACGCCCAGGTGCGAAACAGACTGTCTTGCCGTTTGCGCCGGATGCTGCCGACGTAATCGTGGCCTTCGCGCATTTTGGCGATCAGCTTGTGGACTTCTTCTGGGGGATTTTGCAGGTCGGCATCGAGCGTGAGGATGATCTCGCCCCGGCAATGCTCGAAGCCGGCCATGATGGCCATGTGCTGGCCGGCATTGGCGGCAAACAGAATCACGCGGGTGACGTCAGGCCGCGCCTCGAACTGTTCGCGCAGGATTGCCGCCGAGCGATCACGACTGCCGTCATTGACGAAGACAATCTCGTAACTTTCGCCCAGGGCATCCAGCGCCGGATACAGGCGGGAGAACAGGGTGGCGAGGCCCGACTCCTCGTTGTAGACGGGGATGACGATGGAGAGCGTGGGTGTGGTCATGCAATCTCCGACAGTGAGGCAAGCATGGCGTTGCAGACGCGATCGATGTCACTGTCCTGCATTGCCGGGAACAATGGCAAGGTGACGGTGCGGCGACCGATGTCCTCGGCTACCGGAAAATCGCCTTGTTTGAAACCAAGGGCCTGATACAGCGAGAACAGGTGTAGCGCCGGGTAATGCACGCCGACTCCGATGCCACGCGCTTTCATGGCGGCGATGAAGCGACCACGGTCGACACCGGGCGGCAACAGCGGCTGAAACATATGCCAGTTGCAGTTCGCAAAGTCGGCGGGCGGCAATTGCAGACCCAGCCCGGGATTGATCGCCGCGAAATAGGCCCGCGCCAATTCGCGGCGGCGCGCGGTGAAGGCGGAAAGATACGGCATCTGCCCCAGTCCGATGGTCGCCGCGACGTCGGTCAGGTTGAATTTTCCGCCCAGCACATCCACATCCATGCCACCGTCGGGAAAGCGCTTTACCCCTTGCAGACGCAGGCGTTCGCACAGTCCTGTATCGATATCATCAGGCAGTACGAGCGCACCTCCTTCGGTGGTCGTCAGGTTCTTGTTGGCGTGGAAGCTGAACGAGACGAATCCACGCCCCTGGCCAAAGGCGCTTCCGATCGGCTGGCCGTTCCACGATGCGCCGAGCGACTGTGCGGCATCCTCGATCACGCGCAGGCCTCTGCGGTCGGCCAGAGCGTAGAGTCGGTCGCGATCCACCGGCAGGCCTGCCAGGTCGACAGGAATGATGGCCTTGGTGGTCGGCGCGATTGCGGCTTCGATGCGGTTCAGATCGATATTGCGGGTGACCGGATCGACATCGACCAGGATCGGCGTCGCGCCGACCTCGAGAATTACGTTCGCCGTAGCAACCCAGGTCAGCGGCGTGGTAATCACCGTGTCCCGCAAGGGGACTTCCTTCGGGGCGTCGCCAGCGCCGACTCCCGCCAGGCGCAATGCCACTTCAAGCGTCGCGGTGCCGGAATTGAAGGCGCGCACTGTCCGGCCACCGCAGAGTTCCGAGAGCGCCGCTTCGAACGCCTGTACTTTGGGTCCGCTGGTGATCCACCCGGAGCGCAAGACATCGGCCACCGCAGCGATGGTTTCCTCGTCGATCGACGGTCGGGTAAAGGGCAGGAAGGCTTCGCTCATGAGCGTGCCACCAGGAACACGCCGACCACGATGAAGCCGATTCCAAGCAGCTTCTGCGCGGCCAGTGCTTCGCCGAACCATTGCCAGGCAATGAAGGCATTGATCACGTAGCCGATGGAAAGCATCGGATAGGCGATCGACACCGGCACTCGCGAGAGGGCCATGATCCAGACCACCAGGCTGATTGCATAGCAGGCCATGCCGCCCATGATGAAGGGCTGAAACGCCAGCTTGAGGCCGATCGGAAGAATGTTGTCGGCATGGAACTCGAAATGGCCCACGGCATTGGTGCCGGCCTTCAGGAACAATTGCGCGGCGGCATTGAGCAGCACGCCGGCGAGAATCAGCGCAAAGCTCACGCCGCTCATGGTTTGCTCACGATCACGCGGCGACTGTCGCGGAACTGTTCGGTCATTGGGAGGCCCTTTTTCTGCATTTCGCTCCAGGTTCGCGGGGACATCAGCGCCCAGGCAGCAGGAAGTTCACGCCAGCGGGTCTCGAACTCGTCCATGCTGACGATGAACTTCTGCGGCTCCTGGGCAATGCCGAAGCTCAATTCGTCGCGATACGCCACCATGGTGGTGGTTCGCTTCAAGTAAAACTGCAGGCTCTGGTCGTAGGTGTCTGCGGAAAAGAAGGGTACGCCCGGCGGCAGCTTGTCACGGATGGCCAATGCGGCATCGTGGGCTGAATTGACCCGGCCGATTTCGTCATGCCCCAGCAGGAACAACTGGCCGAACAGGTGACCTCCGGCAGCAAGGGCCAGGGCAAAGGCCAGACTGCGCCCTTTGCGTCCGTAAGCGAAGGCGAGAATGCCGCCGAGCAGGAGCGCGATCGCGGCGCCATACAGCCAGGGCTGGTAGGCAAGGTAGCGCTCAACGTCGACCTGTGGGGTGGCGAAATCCGCTGCGCGACCGGCCAGGACCAAGCCCGCCATTCCGACAAGTAGTGCTGGCAAGGCCTGCCAGCGCAGCGCCGGATTGCCTTCCTGCCGAGCCAGGTACAGGCCGATCAGCACGCCAATGGCGGGAAAGATCGGCAGGATGTAGGACGCGAGCTTGGAACTGGACACGGAAAAAAAGCCGAACACCACCACGATCCAGGTCAGCAGGAACCGCGTCGGGGAAAATTCGCGGGTGCTTTCACGGGCGAGACCTAGCCAAAGCCCCTGGAGCAGGCTTCCCAGCCAGGGAATCATGCCGATCAGCAGGATGGGGATGAAATACCATGCGGGCTGGTAGCGGCCGTGCGCCTTGGTCAGGAAGCGTTCGAAATGCTCGTGGACAAAGAAGTAGTGCGGAAATTCAGGGTTGGCGATCGACACCACAATGAACCATGGCGCGGTGATGGCCAGAAGGATGGCGATGCCGCGAACGAGCCGAAGGCGTTTCAGCAGGCCCCAGTCGCGCTGCCAGAGCATGTAGGCCACCACCGTTGCGGCCGGAAGAACGAGACCGATCAGGCCCTTGGACAGCGTGGCCAGGGCAAGCAGTGCCCAGGCGCCGTCGCCCCAGCGCCGACTTGCCGCCGATTCGTCACGCTGCGCCAGACACAGGGCCAGGATGGCGGCGGCAAGCAGGGAACTCACCCCCATGTCGAGGGTGTTGGCGTGTCCGATCACGTTCCATAGAACGCTGCTGCCGAGCACGGCACCGGCAATGAGTCCCGCAAGTGGGGTGAACAGGCGCGCGGTGGCAAAGGCAGTCAGCAGGATGCCGAGGAAGCCGGTCAGTGCCGGCCACAGGCGTGCCGTCCAGTGGTGCTCACCAAACACGGAAAATGCAGCGGCGGTTGCCCAGTACTGTAGCGGTGGCTTGTAGAAATACTTGATGTCATTGAGACGCGGCGTGGTCCAGTCGCCGCTGGCTACCATCTCCCGGGGAATCTCTGCATAGCGCCCTTCATCAGGATTGATCAGGCGCCGGTACTCCAGCGTGCCGAACCAGACCAGCGCAAAGACCGCGACCAGCAGCCACAATAAATTGCGCGGCAGCGCGCCGGCAGCGCTCATTCGATGATCAGGGCGGCAGCCACGTCGCGACCTTCCGCCATCAGGATGTTGTAAGTACGACATGCGGCATGGGTATCCATGACTTCAACCCCGATGCGCCTCTCGATCAGCGCGCGAAGGAGCTTTGGCGCCGGGAAACGCTGTCGGGACCCCGTGCCCAGCAGCACGATTGGCGCGCCGATTCCCGCGATGGCGGCGAAATCGGCTTCGGCCAGTGCCTCGAAACCTGCGGGTGACCAGTCTTCGATCAGTCGTTTCGGGGTCAGCAGGAAGCTTTTTGACAAGTGGCGACCATTGACCGCGATGTATCCGGAATCGTAGGCGGTGATCGTCATCAGGTCGGTGGTGACGGAGGCGTGCAGCTTCATTCGGGCGACGGGAGCGGAATTTGTCGGACGGGGGCAGGATGGCGGAAAGCCGCGTCAAGTCTGGATTTGCGGTGCAGCATCGGCTTCGGTAACATTATACCTTTTCGCTTCGGCATAAGGCCTGCGCATGCATCCATGCGGTTGCTGAACGCCTGTTTTTCCAGTCGCGGGAACTCCGTGACGTGATTCCGAAAGGACGGTTGCCCATGCAGCCCGTAAGCAAATCCGCCAAACTCGCCAACGTCTGTTACGACATCCGTGGCCCGGTGCTCGCTCGCGCCCGCCAGATGGAGGAAGAGGGGCACAAGATCATCAAGCTGAATATCGGCAACCTGGCCGCCTTCGGCTTCGATTCACCCGAGGAAATCCAGCAGGACATGATCCGCAACCTGCCCATGGCGGCCGGTTATGTTGACTCCAAGGGGATTTTCTCGGCGCGCAAGGCAGTGATGCATTATTCCCAGCAAAAGCGCATCAAGGGAGTGACCATCGAGGACATCTACATCGGCAACGGCGTGTCCGAACTGATCGTGATGGCCATGAACGCTCTGCTCGACACGGGCGACGAGGTTCTGGTGCCGGCGCCGGATTACCCGTTGTGGACGGCGGCGGTGAGTCTCTCCGGGGGCACGCCGCGACACTACCTGTGTGATGAGGGTGCCGGCTGGATGCCGGATCTTGCTGACATTCGCGCCAAGATCACGCCACAGACGCGAGCCATTGTCATCATCAATCCGAACAATCCGACCGGCGCCGTGTATCCGGACGAAGTGTTGAAGGAGATCATCGAGATCGCGCGTGCCAACGACCTGATCATCTACGCCGACGAGGTCTATGACAAAGTCCTTTACGATGGCGTGACGCACACCTCGATTGCCGCCTTGTCCGAGGACGTGCTGACCATCACCTTTAACGGCTTGTCGAAGAACTACCGTTCCTGCGGCTATCGCTCGGGGTGGATGATTGTTTCCGGCGAGAAGAAGCATGCGCGCGACTATATCGATGGCCTGGACATGCTGGCATCGATGCGACTTTGCGCCAATGTGCCCGGTCAGTGGGGCATCCAGACCGCCCTGGGCGGTTACCAGAGTATTGACGACCTGGTGGCACCCGGGGGCCGCATGTGCCGCCAGCGCGATGTTGCCCATGAATTGATCACTTCGATTCCGGGTGTTACTTGCGTCAAGCCGAAGGCGACCCTGTACATGTTCCCGCGCCTCGATCCGAAGCTGTATCCCATCAGCGACGACCAGGAGTTCATCGGGGAACTGCTGACGGCGGAAAAGGTGCTGCTGGTGCAGGGCACGGGCTTCAATTGGCCGCACCCGGATCATTTCCGACTGGTTTTCCTGCCGCACGAAGACGATTTGCGTGAAGCCATCGGCCGCATCGCGCGCTTCCTCGAAAGCTATCGCAAACGCTATGGGAGCTGAGCTGGCGCTGGTGGATGTTACCGGTGCCAGTGGCGACGTTGTGGCTCCCGAGTGGCTGGCGCGGGCCGAGACGGTGCATCGCCAGTTGCGCGACCGCTTGCCGGACGACTATGCGCATCGCCTTGCCGAGGTATTCGCGACTGGCGCGCGCATGATGCTTGCCGTCGAAGGCGATGACGTACGGGGTGTCGCCGTGTGGCGGGTGATTCAGAACACCTACGAGGGTTGTCGGCTGTATGTCGACGACCTGGTTACCGATGCCGCGCATCGTTCCCGGGGTGTCGGCCGCTTTTTGCTGGCCGGCCTTGAGGCGAGGGCCCGGCATCTGGGTTGCGACGTCATCGCGCTTGATTCCGGTACCCAGCGTACCTCCGCCCATCGCTTTTACTTTCGCGAAGGTTTTGTCATTCCCAGTTTTTGCTTCAGGAAATCCATCCCATGAAACCCATCAATGTAGGTCTGCTCGGCATCGGTACCGTTGGCGGCGGCACGTTCAACGTACTTTCACGCAACGAGGCCGAGATCACCCGGCGCGCCGGGCGACCGATTCGAATTACCAAGGTCGCCGACAAGAATCTCGAACTCGCGCGCCAGGTCACCGCAGGTCGCGCTCAGGTCACCGATGACGCCTTCGCGGTAGTGACCGATCCGGACATCGATATTGTGGTTGAACTGATCGGTGGCTATGGCATAGCCAAAGAGCTGGTGCTGAAAGCCATCGCCAACGGCAAGCATGTGGTGACGGCCAACAAGGCACTCCTTGCCGTGCATGGCAACGAGATTTTTGCTGCGGCCCATGAAAAAGGCGTCATGGTGGCCTTCGAGGCGGCGGTGGCGGGAGGCATCCCCATCATCAAGGCACTGCGTGAAGGCCTCACCGCCAATCGCATCCAGTGGATCGCCGGCATCATCAACGGCACCACCAACTTCATCCTGTCCGAGATGCGTGACAAGGGCCTGCCCTTCGACGTCGTCCTGAAGGAGGCGCAGCGGCTGGGCTATGCCGAGGCTGACCCGACCTTCGATATCGAAGGCGTCGATGCCGGGCACAAGATCACGATTCTGTCGGCGCTGGCCTTTGGCATTCCGATGCAGTTTGACAAGGCCCACATCGAGGGCATCAGCAAACTCGACGCCGATGACATCAAGTACGCCGAGCAGTTGGGCTACCGCATCAAGCTGCTGGGCATCACGCGCCGGCGCCCGGACGGCGTGGAATTGCGAGTCCATCCGACCCTGATTCCCGGCAAGCGGCTGATTGCCAATGTCGAGGGTGCAATGAACGCGGTATTGGTGCAAGGCGATGCGGTGGGCGCCACGCTGTATTACGGCAAGGGTGCCGGTGCCGAGCCGACCGCCTCCGCAGTCATCGCCGATCTGGTGGATGTCACGCGCATGCATACGGCTGATCCGGAACACCGTGTGCCGCATCTGGCATTCCAGCCGGGCGCGATGGAAGACACGCCCATCCTGCCCCTGGCGGATGTGGAGTCCGGGTATTACCTGCGCCTGCGCGTCGAGGACAAGCCGGGCGTTCTGGCCGACATCACGCGCATACTCGCCGACCAGCAGATTTCGATCGACGCCATGATCCAGCGCGAGCCGGGCGAGGGCGAGTCACAGACCGACATCATCATGCTGACCCACATCACCCGCGAGCGGAATGTGGATGCGGCGATAGCAAAAATCGAGGCGCTGCCTGTGGTCAAGAAGAAAGTGATTCGCCTGCGCATGGAAGAGCTGGGCTGACATGAAATACATCTCCACGCGCGGCGGCGCGCAGCCGCAACAGTTCTGCGACATCCTTCTCGGCGGACTGGCGCCCGATGGCGGGCTCTACCTGCCGGAGTCCTACCCGCAAGTGAGTGCGGCGGAATTGGCGGAATGGCGCGAATTGCCGTATCACGCCCTGGCGCTGAAGATCCTCCTGAAGTATGTCGACGACATTCCCGCCTGCGATCTGAAGGCGATTGCCGACCGCACCTATTCCGCCAACGTCTATCGCTATTGCCGTCCCGGCGGCGATGCGAGCGAGATTACGCCTCTTACGACACTGGAGCCCGGCTTCCACCTGCTGGAACTGTCCAACGGTCCGACGCTCGCCTTCAAGGACATGGCGATGCAGTTGCTTGGCCATCTTTTCGAGTACGTCCTGGAAAAGCGTGGCGAAAGCATCAACATACTGGGCGCGACCTCAGGCGACACAGGTTCTGCCGCTGAATACGCGATGCGCGGCAAGCATAGGGTCAAGGTCTTCATGCTGTCGCCGGAAGGGAAGATGAGTGCCTTCCAGCGCGCGCAGATGTACTCGTTACAGGACCCGAACATCTTCAATATCGCCGTGCGCGGGATGTTCGACGATGCTCAGGATATCGTCAAGGCGGTCTCCAACGACGCCGAATTCAAGGCGAAGTACCGTATCGGCGCGGTGAATTCGATCAACTGGGCGCGCGTCATGGCCCAGGTGGTCTATTACTTCAAGGGGTACTTTGCGGCCACCACTGCAAACGACCAGCAGGTCGCCTTCTGTGTGCCTTCGGGTAACTTCGGCAACATTTGCGCCGGACACATTGCCCGCATGATGGGACTGCCGATCGCGCGCCTGGTGCTGGCGACCAATGAGAACGACGTACTCGACGAGTTCTTCCGCAGCGGCGTCTATCGGCCACGGGCCACCGCAGAAACGCACGTTACGTCGAGCCCGTCGATGGACATCTCCAAGGCATCCAATTTCGAGCGGTTCATCTTTGACCTGGTCGGGCGCGACGCATCGAAAGTTCGCGAACTCTGGCAGCAGGTCGATGCCGGTGGGGCCTTCGACCTGCGCGGCACCCGCTATTTTGCGGACCTTCCAGGCTACGGTGTCGTCTCAGGGAGCAGTTCGCATGCGGATCGCCTGGCGACCATTCGCGACGTGTGGAATCACCATCAGTTGATGATCGACACCCATACGGCCGATGGCGTCAAGGTGGCGCGGGAGCACCGCGAAGCGGGCATACCGATGGTCGTTCTGGAAACGGCCCAGGCGGTTAAGTTCTCTGAAACCATCCATGAAGCGCTGGGATGCGATCCGGCACGGCCAAAGGAACTGGAAGGGATCGAAAAGCTCGACCAGCGCGTCGAAGTGGTCGATGCGTCTGTCGATCAGGTGAAGGCCATCGTCACCCGCAACTGCTGAGGAAATTGGGCGCCGCAAGAGTCGGCGCTGGTCCTGCGGTGATTCAGGCGCTAGAGGTAAATCACCGCCGGGAACACCGTCACCGCCAGAACCAGAATCAGCCATTCCATGTTGTAGCGGGCCAGCATTCCAGTGAAATGGAGCACCAGTACGACGATGGCGATGATGTAGTAAAGAATGAAAAGCATTTTTTTCTCCGTAGGCGGTACTCGGTCACCGAGTGCCGGCGGGCCAGGTTCCCAAAGATTCTAGCATCAATGTTTGATTGTCACGCTCAGGCCCATGGGTTTTATCCGGAATGAGATCTCCTGGCCGCGACGCGCCCTTGCACCTCGGAACTCGGCCTGAGCCCGAACATCCAGCGTTTGTCGCACCGGTTTCCCGCCGCGTCCGCTGCCCTCGATCTCCAGGGCCTGGCTTCCGATAACGGCGACGCCGACGACCTGGTCGGTCTTGATCAGGTCGATCAGCATCAGCCCCTTGCCTTTGGCCATTTCGCGAAGGTCCGCCAGCGGGAACAGCAGCAAGCGACCGGCTTGGGTAATGACGGCGGCGGTATCGCCAATCAGGGGTGCCGGTGGCAACGGATGCTCGCCCTTCTCGAGGGTCAGGAAGGCCTTGCCTGCCTTGTTGCGTGCCATCATGTCGCCGATGCTGGCAATAAAACCGTAGCCCCCAGAACCCGCGACCAGATACTTGCTGTCCGGTGCCGCCGTCAGGACTTGGGCCAACTTGCCGCCTTCCTGAAAATCGATCATCGTGTTGAGCGGCGCACCATCACCCCGACCACCGGGTAAATCGGACACCCTGACGCTGTAGCTGCGACCGTGGCTGTCGATCACGATCAGCGGCCAGATCGTGCGGGCCTCGGTCACCAGCCAGGGGAAATCGCCCGTCTTGTAGGCAATGCTTGCCGGGTCGACGCCATGTCCCTGGCGCGAGCGCACCCAGCCATTCTTGGAAATGATCACGGTGACGGGTTCATCCGGCACCACAATTTCACCCTGGGTGATCGGGGCCACGGCTTGCATAAGTGTGCGCCGGGCGTCGCCATAGCGTTTCGAGTCCTCGCTGATCTCCTTTTGGATCTGCCTGGTCATTTCGCTGCGCGAATTGAGCAGCGTGCTGAGCTGGCCATGTTCCGCACTCAGGTCACCAAGCTCTTTTTCGATGCGTATTCCTTCCAGCCGTGCCAGTTGCCGCAGGCGAATCTCCAGGATGTCTTCCGCCTGCATTTCCGAGAGCCCGAATCGCGCCATCAAGTCGGGCTTTGGCTCGTCGGACTCACGGATGCACCGGATGACCTCGTCGATGCGCAGGAATACCGTCATGCGGCCTTCGAGTATGTGGATGCGACGCTCCACCTCGGTCAGCCGGTGTCGGCTGCGACGTTCCACCGTGGCGAAGCGGAACGCAATCCATTCGTGGAGGATGGTCAGCAGGTTTTTCTGTTGCGGCCTGCCGTCCCGGCCCACCATGGTGAGGTTGACCGAGATGCTGGACTCCAGGCTGGTATGCGCCAGCAGCACCGCCATGAACTCGTCCTGAGGAATCTTCGAACTCTTGGGTTCCAGCATGATGCGCACGGGTTGCTGGTCGCTGGATTCGTCGCGCACCGTGTCAAGGACACCCAGCACCAGGGCCTTGAGGTTCTTCTGTTCCTGGCTGACGTCTTTTTTCCCGGCGCGAGGCTGCGGGTTGGTGAGGCTTTCGATTTCCGACAGCACCTGGGCGACCGACACGCCATGCGGCAGTTCGTCAACAATCACGCGCCATTGCCCGCGAGCCAGCTCTTCGATACGCCAGCGTGCGCGCATGCGCAGGGAACCGCGACCATTGGCGTAGGCATCGCGAATGTCGGCCGGTGTCGAGATCAGTTGGCCGCCACCGGGGAAATCCGGGCCGGGCATGACCGCCAGCACTTCTTCGAGTATGGCTTCCGGCTTCTTGATCAGCAGGCGGGCCGCCTCCGCCACCTCGCGCAGGTTGTGCGGCGGAATTTCGGTGGCCATGCCGACGGCGATACCGGACGCGCCATTCAGCAGAACGATCGGCAGGCGTGCCGGCATCAGTTTCGGCTCGGTCATCGACCCATCGTAGTTGTCGATGAAGTCCACCGTACCGCGATCAATTTCTCCCAGCAACAGGTCGGCGAACGGCGTCAGGCGGCATTCCGTGTAGCGCATGGCGGCAGCGCCATCGCCATCCCGTGAGCCGAAGTTGCCCTGGCCATCCACCAGCGGGTAGCGCAGCGTGAAGTCTTGCGCCACGCGGACCATGGCGTCATAGACGCTGGTGTCACCATGCGGATGGTATTTGCCGATGACGTCGCCGACCACCCGCGCGCTCTTGACGTGCTTGGCACTGGAGGCCAGCCGCATCTCGTTCATGGCGTGGAGGATGCGGCGTTGCACGGGCTTCAGGCCATCCTCGACCTGGGGCAGGGCGCGTGCCCTGACCACGCTCATGGCATAGGAGAGATAGGCGCGTTCGGCATAGGCATCCAGCGATAGCGTGGAGCCGTCGTCTTCGGTAACCGGCGGTGCCGCTGGAGGCGGCGGCGGCGGGGCGTCAAACAGGTCGGGGTAGTCGGTGCTCATGGTTTGCCTGATACGTGTGCTGCGCGGAGGTTGAGTTAAAGCGGCAAGAACAGATTGTGCGGATGGTCTGCCATCAGCTCAAAGCCGTAGCGTTTGTAGAACTCGACTGCGGATTGTTTCGCATTGACCACGAGGCCGATACCACCAACCTCTTTCGCAATGCGCGTCACCCGGTCGATGGCGTCGAAGAGAATGTGCTCCCCTATACCTTTCCCGTGATGCCGTTTGGCCGTTGCCAGTCTCCCCAGCCGGAACACGGGAACCTTGGTCGGTAAGCGTTTCCGATACTGTGTTGGGAGGTCAGCGTTCACCAACTCAGCCAAGCTGATAGCGTAGAAGCCAAGCACTTCCGCGCTTGTCTCATCGGCTACCGCCACAAAGGTCGAGGAAACCCCTTTCTCTTTGTGTTGCTTGGCTGTCCGACTCAGCCAATCATTCAGTTCGACATCGCCGCAATCGAAGCCATTCCTGTCATACCCGTCGTTTAGCGGTAGAACCAGCATGGTTCGTCCTCAGATAACGGGCCTGCGCCTGAAGGAACTTCTCATTGCGCGGAGGCGGATTTTCAATCACTTCCAGCAGTCTCAGCGACTCCCGACGTGTCAGGACAATCGTCGATTCACTTTCGATGACCCGTTCAGCCTTCTCCAAGGCCGCTTGCACGACAAACTGGTTCAGCGTCGCACCCACGATGTCCGCCGCCACTTGCAGCTTTTCCTGCACATGGTCGGTGATACGTGTGGTGAGTCGTTTCCCAGTGTGAGCCAGCATGGCAGCCTCCTGATTTGGCGATCTTTCGATGGGCCGAGTATAGACCGGTGGCGTCATTTTGTCACCGCCTTTCCAGGCTGGAACTTATGCGGTCGGGACGTTGCCTGAGTTCTCGAAGTAAAAACCCGAGGTCTCGTTACTATCTTTCCCGCATACGCAATCCACCGCAACAGGGGCAGTGCATTAGAGAATCCGAAGCTGATTTTGTTGGGATGCTGGTTTTCAGCCTATCAGTGCACCGGAAAATTTAAGTTCCAGCCACGCCACCAAATCTCCGCACCTGCCGCGCTCCGCTTCGCTCGCTTGCCTCCTGGCTCGTTCGGTTGTGCCGATCTGGGCCCAGGCTACGTTTAGTTGAAAGCCGATTGAGATATCTTGGGGATGAGACAACATCCCGACACCACGCAGGAACCACTGCGTGTCGAGAGTCAGTCACGCAATGTGCTGCAAAACGCAGGTGATGTGGAGTTAAACGCCTAGGCGCGGCCCGTTTCATGCAAAGGTCAGTCGGCGGCCGACTCCATGGAGAAGAAGTAAGAAAGCCGTTGGCGCGGGTTAAGCCAGAAAAGCACATCAGATGGCAGGTTGGATGGTCGGACTGATTCCTCGATCTTCAGATCCGGAGTGTCACTCATATCGATCACGATGGCCTCGGCCTTATCGACATCAGGATCGTAGATCAGGATCTCCGGGCGCAGGCTGTTCCGTCCCGGCGAGACGACGAGGCCCAGTGAGCCATCGTTCAGCATGATGATGGTCCCCGGCGGGTAGACCCCCAAGGTCTTGACCAGCAGGCCCAGCAGCTTTTCGTCAAACTTGTCGGCTTCCCGGGCGAAGAGGACGGAGAGCGCTTCGGCCGGCATCAGGGACGGCTTGTCCGGGGACTCCGGTCCGCACAGGCGATCATAACGATTGACCAGGCCAACGATCTGCGCCAGCGGCGAAGGCTTCCGGTTGCCGCGCGGGAAGCCTGAACCGTTGAGAAACTCATGGTGGTCGGCAATGATCGACAACGAACCGATAGAGAACACATCCGCCTCACGAGCCAGTTCCAGGCCGTACTGCACATGGGCGCGGTAGAAATCTTCTTCGTGTTTGGCCCGCGTCTTGGCTTTCAGGAGGTGGGGTGGAATTCGAGCCTTGCCGACATCATGCGCCAGAGCGCCCAGTGCCAGATCGCTTAGTTCGCCTTCGCTGAGCTTCATGCTTTTGCCGAGGATCATCGATAGGGTCATGACGTTGAGCGCGTGGAATTGCGGGCCTTCACCCTTCTTGTCGCCCAACAGGTGAATCAGGATTTCGCCGCCGGAGGAAATCTTCTCCGCCGTTTCCGTCGACAGCTTGGCGAGCAATTGGCCCGCCATCCTGGGATTCTGGTTGAGTCCGGTAAGCGCTTCGCGGGTTTGCTTTGCCGCGTTCTCCCATCCGCGTTCAGCCCGCCGTGCGCTGTCCTTCTGCGCTTGCAGCCGGGCCTTCTTTTCTTCCTGGAACGTATCGCGGTGTTCAATCCGGGGCGCGACGGCGGGAGCGGACGCAATGGGTGGCGTATCGGCAATCAGGCCTGGGTTGGCTGTGCTCCGGTTCGGAAAATACTTGACCTTTGTCAGCCCCAGCGCATGAATCTCTGCGATCTGCTCGCTGCTGGTGATGCGGAACTTGCTATACAAAAATGGATGGTCGCTCCACGGAAGTTCGATATCCACGAACAGTCCGATGACCAATTGGGATGGATGAATCAGAACAGAGTGTTCGGGGCGGGTCCACATAGGCTAGCGTCGCAGGTGATCCATCAGATGTCGGCTTCCACTCGATGGCCATTCTCTTCCATCCAGGCACGGCGTCCGGCGGCCTCGCCCTTGCCCATCAACAAATTGAAAAGTATACGCGTCTTGTCTCCGTTGGCATTGCGTTCCAGTACCGGCAGGACGCGGCGTGTAGCCAGTGCCATGGCGGTTTCGCGCAACTGGTCCGGGTTCATTTCCCCCAGGCCCTTGAAGCGGCCGACTTCGATGGCATCGTCGCGAATGCCTTCCTTCACCAACCGGTCCTTGATCGCCTGAAGTTCGCCTTCGTCCAAGGCGTACAGGCGCCGCGCCGGCCGCTTCTTTCCGGATGCCGGCACATCGATGCGATACAACGGCGGCTGGGCAATATAGATATGTCCATGACGAATCAATGCCGGAAAGTGGCGATAAAACAGGGTTAGCAGCAACGTCTGAATATGGGCGCCATCCACGTCGGCATCGGACATGATGATGACGCGCCCGTAGCGCAGGTTGGAAAGATCCGCGTTGCTGTCGTCGCTGTGGGGATCGATTCCCAGCGCGACCGCGATGTCGTGAATCTCGTTGTTGGCAAATAGCCGCCCCGGCTCGACTTCCCAGGAGTTCAGCACCTTGCCGCGCAGGGGCAGGATGGCCTGTGTCTCCTTGTTGCGCGCCATCTTTGCCGAACCACCGGCGGAGTCGCCTTCGACCAGAAACAGTTCATTTTCTGCGATATCGGTGGATTCGCAATCCGAGAGCTTGCCTGGCAGCACCGCGACACCGGACTGCTTCCGCTTCTCGACCTTTTGCGAGTTCTTCTGCCGCGCCAGGGCCTGCTTGATCGACAGTTCGGCGATCGCCTTGCCGGCCTCGACATGCTGGTTGAGCCAGATCTCGAAGGGGTCGCGGATCATGCTCGATACCAGCTTCACCGCTTCGCGTGAATTGAGTTTTTCCTTGACCTGCCCCTGGAACTGCGGATCGAGGATGCGTGCGGAGAGGACGAAGGCCATGCGGTTGCAGACGTCATCCTGTTGCAGCTTGACGCCGCGCGGCAGCAAGGCGCGATGCTCGATGAATGACTTTACGGCCTCGAACACCCCGGCGCGCAGGCCCGACTCATGCGTGCCGCCGGCGACCGTGGGGATCAAGTTGACATAGGACTCCGACGATACGGCATCGGTATGCCAGCCCAAGGCCCAGGATGCGCCTTCACCCGAGGCAAAGTCGACATGGTCGACATCCGCGTACTTTTCAGCCGCATACAGCGGTGCAACGGCTTCCGCGCTCCCCGCGAGTTCGGCCAGATAGCCCGCGAGACCGTTGGGGTAGGTCCAGGTCTTGCTGCTGTGGCTGCCGTCTGCTTGTTCGATATCGAGGCGAACCGTGACCCCGGGCAGCAATACCGCCTTGGAGCG
The DNA here is from genome assembly GCA_903959855.1 of uncultured beta proteobacterium. Taxonomy (GTDB): domain Bacteria; phylum Pseudomonadota; class Gammaproteobacteria; order Burkholderiales; family Rhodocyclaceae; genus Sulfuritalea. Next base: position 16,238 of record CAJBYR010000157.1, on the reverse strand, counting down.
CAGCAAGCGTTCGAGTTCCGCAGGCGGCACGCGCGGCGCGTCGAAATATTTCGGGTCGGGCCAGACGCGCACCCGGGTGCCGCTTTGTCGCCCGCAACTGCCCCGTGATTCGAGTTCGCCAACTTTTTCTCCGCCATCCGAAAACTCTATGCCCCAGATCTTGCCTTCGCGGCGAACTTCGACCGACACCCGCTGCGACAAGGCGTTGGTCACTGCCACGCCGACGCCGTGAAGGCCACCGGAAAACGCATAGGCGGAGTTTCCTGAACTCTTGTCGAACTTGCCGCCGGCATGCAGCCGGGTGAAGGCAAGCACCACCACCGGAATTTTCTCGTCCGGGTGCAGTCCGACCGGGATGCCACGGCCGTCGTCTGTGACAGTGATCGAGCCGTCCAGATGCAGCAGCACATGCAGGTGCTTCGCGTGTCCGCCCAAGGCTTCGTCGGCCGCGTTGTCGATCACCTCCTGAATAATGTGGGCGGGGGAGTCGGTACGGGTGTACATGCCGGGGCGCTCGCGCACCGGTTCCAGTCCCTTGAGGACACGGAAGGAGGATTCGTCGTAAGTAGGGGTAGCAGCCATCTTCTTTTTTGGGGTCAGATTTGCGTATCGGCCAGGCAATCCGCCAGGCCGATACGCCAATCAGGCAAGGTCAAGTCGAAGTCGCGCATGAAACGCGAGCAGTCCAATCGTGAGTTTTTTGGCCTCGGTGCTGGCAATGGATAGTCGGCGCTGGTGATACGGCGCACAACGGGGGCTCTGTCCATCATGCCGAGCTGAAGTGCATTCTCAAAAATCGCCTGGGCGTAGCCATGCCAACTGGTCTCACCGCTCGCGGTCAGATGGTACAGACCGTTTGGCGCTTCCTGACGCCCAAGGATCTGTGCGGTGACGTCGGCCAGGTGGCGGGTCCACGTCGGTGCCCCAATCTGGTCGCCCACTACGCGCAATTCCTCGCGCTCGCGGCCCAGTCGCAGCATGGTTTGCATGAAGTTCGCACCGTGCAGGCCATAGACCCAACTGGTGCGCAGGATCAGATGTCGGGCGCCGGACGCCGCGATTGCGTATTCGCCTTCCAGCTTGCTGCGACCATAGGCCGAAAGCGGGTGCGGGGTGTCATGCTCCCCGTAGGGTTCCGGCTTGGTGCCATCGAAGACGTAGTCGGTAGAGTAATGAATCAGCAGGGCACCGGCACGCTTCGCCTCCTCGGCGAGAACTGCGGGCGCCGTGGCGTTGATCAGCGTGGCAAGCGCCGGTTCCTGTTCCGCCTTGTCGACGGCGGTGTAGGCGGCGGCATTGACAATTGCCGTCGGCGCATGGGTGCGGACGGCGCTACGCAGGCTTTCCGTATTCGCCAGGTCGAGCTGCCTGCGTTCGCAGGCGACGATCTCTCCCAGGCAGGCCAGTGAGCGTTTGAGTTCGTGCCCAAGCTGGCCGGCGGCGCCGATGAGCAGGATTTTCATGCGTAGGTCTCCGCCCGGTCCAACGGGGTTCCGGCGACGTCCTTCGACGCGAGGACAGGTGCGCCCTCCAGCGGCCACGGAATCGCAAGCTGCGGGTCGTTCCATAGCAAGGTGCGCTCGTCGGCCGGGCTCCAGTAGTCGGTGGTCTTGTAAAGAAATTCCGCCCAATCCGAGGTTACGCAAAAGCCGTGGGCGAAGCCGGGAGGAATCCAGGCCATGCGTTTGTCGTCGGCCGACAGGGTGAATCCCACCCATTTTCCGAACGTGGGCGAGGACCGGCGCATATCGACGGCGACATCAAAGACCTCGCCTGCCGTAACCCGCACCAGCTTGCCCTGGGCGTGGTCGATCTGGTAGTGCAGACCGCGCAGAACATTCTTTTGTGAACGGGAGTGATTGTCCTGAACAAACTCGGCATGGATTCCCAGGTCGGCGAGCGTCCGCTGGTTCCAGCTCTCGAAAAAGAAACCGCGATCATCACCGAACACCCGGGGTTCGATCAGGATGACGTCAGGAATCGTCGTGGGGATGACCTTCATTGGCGTGTCTCGTACTTCAGCAGGCTTTGCAGATACTGCCCGTACTGACTTTTCACCAGCGGTTCGGCCAGTCGCGCGAGTTGCTGGTCGTCGATCCATTTCATGCGCCAGGCCACTTCTTCCGGGCAGGCTACCTTGAGGCTCTGGCGCTTTTCGATCACTTCGATGAACTGGCTGGCTTCCAGCAGGGAATCATGGGTGCCCGTGTCAAGCCAGGCCATGCCGCGCCCCATGATCTCGACATGCAATTGACCTTGCTCGAGGTAGATCCGGTTGAGATCCGTGATTTCGAGTTCGCCTCGTGCCGATGGTTTTAGGTTCGCTGCCAGATCGCAAACCTGCTGATCGTAGAAATAGAGACCGGTGACGGCGTAGCGTGATTTCGGTGCCCTGGGCTTCTCCTCGATGCTGATGGCGCGCATCTGCTCGTCAAACTCGACGACGCCGTAGCGTTCGGGATCGCTCACCGCGTAGGCGAATACCGTGGCGCCCTTGGCATTCTCCTGGCGAGCGGCACGCTGGAGCTGGCCGATGAGGTTCTGACCGTAGAACAGGTTGTCACCCAGCACCAGAGCGGAAGGTTGGTCGCCGACAAAATCGCGGCCGATGATGAAGGCTTGGGCCAGACCGTCGGGACTGGGCTGAACCGCGTACTGGATGGAAACGCCCCATTGCGAACCGTCACCCAGCAGTTGCTCGAAGCGGGGTGTGTCCTGGGGTGTCGAGATCAGCAGGATTTCCCGAATTCCAGCCAACATCAGCGTGGTCAGCGGGTAATAGATCATCGGCTTGTCGTAGATCGGCAGCAATTGCTTGGATACTGCGATCGTTACGGGATGCAGCCGGGTGCCGGACCCGCCGGCGAGAATGATGCCGCGTGTACTCATGTGCGATCTCCGTAGTTGCGATCCATCCACTGCCGGTATTCGCCCGAAACGACATGGGCCACCCACTCCGGGTTGTCCAGATACCAGCGCACCGTCTTGCGCATTCCCGTCTCAAAACTTTCAACGGGTTTCCAACCCAGCTCGCGTTCAATCTTGCCGGCGTCGATGGCGTAGCGCTTGTCGTGGCCTGGGCGGTCGGTGACGGACACCTTCTGCTCGGCATAACGCTTGCCATCCGCGCGAGGCTTCATGTCATCGAGCAGCGAACACAGGGTGTCGACCACCTCGAGGTTGGTTTTTTCATTGTGGCCGCCGATGTTGTAGGTCTCGCCGGGGATGCCGTGCTCGAATACTAGCCACAAGGCGCGGGCGTGATCATCGACGTACAACCAGTCCCGAACATTGTCACCTTTGCCATAAATCGGCAGATGCTTGTCGGAGACGGCATTGTGGATCATCAGCGGGATGAGCTTCTCGGGAAACTGGCAGGGGCCATAGTTGTTCGAGCAGTTGGTCATCACGGTCGGCAGACCGTAGGTGTGATGCCAGGCGCGCACCAGATGGTCGGAAGCGGCCTTGGAGGCCGAGTAGGGCGAGTTGGGCTGGTAGGCGTTGGTTTCGAGGAAAAGGCCGGTATCGCCTAGGGAACCGAACACTTCGTCGGTAGAGACATGATGGAAGCGGAAGGCGCTGCGGGCGGCCGGTTCCAGGCCCGACCAATAGGCACGGGCGGCTTCGAGCAGCGTGTAAGTGCCGTTGATATTGGTCTGGATGAAGTCCCCCGGACCGTGGATCGACCGATCGACATGGGATTCGGCCGCGAGATGGATTACGCCGGAAGGCGCATGGGCGGCGAACAACCCGTCCAGCGCCGCGCGGTCACAAATGTCGGTGCGGCTGAAGAGATGGCGCGGGTGATTGGCCAAATCGGCCAGCGATTCAAGATTCCCGGCGTAGGTCAGCTTGTCGATGTTGATGACCCGCCATTCGGTTTCGTTGATCAACAGGCGGACCAAGGCGGAACCGATAAACCCGGCGCCGCCGGTAACAAGAAGGGTTTGCATAGACGTTTCAGATATCCCTGACAAGATTATGGGCATGGCCGGAATCAAGAGGTATTCTAGTCGAAGGTCTTTGGCCGACCGGTGCCTCAGCGGATCGAGAGTGGGGCGATCCGGCGCCGGATACCGGCCGGGGCTTGACGAAATATAGTTTAGATATAAAATAAAACAAAAGCAGGTAATCCGGATTAACCAGGAGAACACAATGCGCATCGTTTGCCTCGGCGGCGGCCCGGCCGGACTCTATTTCGCAATCCTGATGAAGCAGGCCAACCCGGCTGCCGATATCACTGTCCTGGAGCGCAACCAGGCCGATAGCACGTTCGGCTGGGGTATCGTTTTTTCCGACAAGACCATGGACGGATTCCGCCAGGACGATCCCAAAGTCGTCGCCGAAATTGAGCGCAACTTCCATCATTGGGACAACGTCGACGTATTCTTCAAGGAACGACGGATCACTTCCGGCGGTCACGGTTTTTGCGGTATCGGGCGTCTGAAGCTGTTGCAGATTTTCCAGGCACGCGCCCTGGAGTTGGGCGTGTCCCTGAAGTTCGAGGCCGAGTTCAAGGATCCCGATGACTACGCCCGGGAATACGACCTGGTGATCGGCTCCGACGGCGTCAATTCCACGACACGTGCCAAGTACGCTGAGCACTTCAATCCGCGAATCGATGTGCGCAAGTGCCGCTTCATCTGGCTGGGCACCAAGATGAAACTGAATGCCTTCACCTTTGCCTTCAAAGAGACCGAGTGGGGCTGGTTCAATCTTCACGCCTACCAGTTCAACGAAGAGTGGGCGACCTTCATTGTCGAAACCCCCGAGGAAACCTGGGCCAAGGCCGGCCTCGATCAGATGGATCCGGATCAGTCGATTGCCTTTTGCGAGAAACTGTTTGCCGACATGCTCAACGGCGCCAAACTGATCTCGAATGCGCGTCACTTGCGCGGTTCGGCGGTCTGGATCAAGTTCAATCGCGTGCTTTGCGAGCGCTGGTTCAAGGACAACATCGTACTGTTGGGCGATGCGGCACACACCGCGCATTTCACCATCGGTTCTGGCACCAAACTGGCGATGGAGGATGCGCGAGCTCTGGTCAATGTCCTGATGAGCTCCGATGGCGACGTACCGACCCGCCTGGCCCGCTACCAGTCCGAGCGCGAAATCGAGGCGCTCAAACTGCAAAGTGCTGCGCGCAACCGCATGACCTGGTTCGAGCATGTCGATCGCTATGTGCACATGGAGCCGGACCAGTTCGCGTTTGCGGTGCTGACTGGCAGCCAGCGCGTCGGGCACGCCAACCAGAAGCTGCGCGACAAACAGTACACCGATGACTTCGACCGCTGGTTCGCCGCACGGTGCGGCGTGACCACGCCCCCGGGGGAAACCGCTGTGCCGCCGATGTTTACGCCCTTCACGCTGCGTGGCATGCACCTGATCAACCGCGTCGTGGTCTCGCCGATGTGCACCTATTCGGCGACCAACGGCATGCCGGGTGACTTCCATTTCCAGCATTACACGGCGCGGGGACTGGGTGGCGCGGCGCTGGTGATGACAGAGATGACCTGCATCAGTCCGGAGGCCCGCATAACCCCCGGCTGCGCCGGCATCTGGAACGACGAGCAGGCCACGGCCTGGCGACGCATCGTCCAGTTCGTTCATGCCAACAGCCAGGCCAGGATGGGCATGCAGATCGGACACGCCGGACGCAAGGGATCGACCAAGCTGGCCTGGGATGGCATCGACCAGCCGCTCGATTCCGGTAACTGGCCGCTGATCTCGCCCTCGCCTTTGCCCTATGTTGCTGGCGTCTCGCAAGTGCCGCGCGAAATGACGGCGGCCGACATGGAGCGGGTCAAGGCCGATTTTGTGGCGGCGACCCGGCGTGCCGCCAGCGCCGACTTTGACCTGGTCGAGTTCCACGCCGCCCACGGCTACCTGATGTCGTCCTTCATTTCGCCGCTCACCAATCAGCGCACGGACGAGTACGGCGGCAGCCTGGCAAATCGTTGTCGCTATCCGCTCGATGTGTTCAAGGCCATGCGCGCGGTCTGGCCTCAGGACAAGCCCATGTCGGTACGTATTTCCGCCCACGACTGGGTGCCCGGCGGCATCACGCCGGACGATGCTGTTGATGTCGCGCGCCTGTTCAAGGACGCGGGCGCGGACATCGTGCATGTATCTTCCGGCCAGGTGAGCAAGGACGAAGCGCCGATATACGGCCGCATGTTCCAGGTGCCGTTTTCTGACCAGATCCGCAATGAACTGCACGTGCCGACCATTGCCGTCGGCAACATTCACGAAGCCGATCACGTCAACACCATCATTGCGGCCGGTCGTGCCGACCTGTGCGCGCTGGCCCGTCCGCACCTCGCGGATCCGTCGTGGACCTTGCATGCGGCGGCCGAGCAGGGCGTCAAGGATGTTGTCTGGCCCAAGCCCTATCAGGGCGGCAAGGTACAACTGGAGCGCAATCTGGAGCGCGCGGCGCAACTCGCGTTGGTGGCGTGATCGGTGTTCATGACCAACGGCGTCCAAGGAATGATCATGAAAACTGAACTGCAGCAGGTGTATCCCGCGCCAGGATCCCCGGACCTCAAGCAATCATCGGGCAATCGGGTGTTGCAGCCGGCTGGCTGGGCGGCCCCCAAGGGCTACTCCAATGGCATCGAGGCGCGCGGGCGGATCGTGGCTGTCGGCGGCCAGATCGGCTGGGACAGTCATTGCCGTTTTCATACCAGCGATTTTGCCGGCCAGGCGCGGCAGGCGCTGGAGAACATTGTCGCGGTGCTGGCCGAGGCCGGTGGCCGGCCCGAACACATCATCCGCATGACCTGGTACGTGGTCGACAAGCGCGAATACCTGGCGGCCTATCCCCAGTTGGGTGGCGTCTACCGTGACGTGATCGGGCGCAATTTTCCGGCAATGACGGCGGTACAGGTTTCCGGGTTGATGGAGGATGCAGCGCGGGTCGAAATCGAGGCCACGGCCGTCATTCCGGACTGAGCCGGTTTCGTGCTGGTCATGGCGGCGTGAAGCATCGCCCCGGGCGCTAAAATGCCGACATGAAAGCCAGCCGTTCCGAATTTCTCCAGGTGCGAAACCGGCGCCTGCACGTGCGCCTGTGGGGTCCCGAGGATGCGCCGCTACTCTTCCTGGTGCATGGCTGGTGCGATGTGGCTGCCTCCTGGCAGTTCATGATCGATGAACTGAAGCAGGAGTGGCGCGTCATCGCGCCGGATTGGCGCGGGTTCGGCCTGTCGGAATGGAACCAGGATGTGTATTGGTTTCCCGATTACATCGCCGATCTTGACGCCCTGCTGCTGCATTATTCGCCTCAGGATCCCGTCCGCCTGGTCGGCCATAGCCTGGGGGGCAACGCGGCATGCATCTACGCGGGTATCCGGCCCGACCGCATTGCCAGGCTGGTCAATCTTGAGGGCTTGGGCCTGCGTCGTTATCAACCCGAAGAAGTCGCCGAACGCTACGCCAACTGGCTTGACCAGTTGCGTGACACGCCGAGTTTTCGTTCCTACCCCGACCGCAAGGCGTTCGCGGCGCGCTTGCAGAAGGAGAACCCGCGCCTGTCCGACGAAAAAGCCGTCTATCTGGCGGCGCATATGGGCGAGGACGACGGAGCCGGAGGCATCCATCTTGCCGCCGATCCCTTCCACCGCTGGGTGAATCCCATCATTTACCGGGTCGAGGAAGCCATGGCGCTGTGGCGCCGGGTGACCGCACCGGTGCTTTGGGTCACGGCACCCGATTCTTACGTGTTCAAGCAGTTGTTTGCGGTGGATTCCGACGAGTATCGGGCACGGATAGCGTGTTTCAGGCAGATCCGCGAAGTGTCGATCGCCGAGTCGGGCCACAACCTGCACCACGATCAACCGGCCGAAATTGCACACCTGATCGAAGAGTTTCTTGCACCATGACGCCCCTCAACGCCGACCTGCATTGCCACTCCACCTTCTCCGACGGACTTCTTGCACCTGCTGACGTCGTCAAACGCGCATACGACAACGGCACCGAACTGCTTGCCCTGACCGATCACGATGAACTGAGCGGTCTTGCCGAAGCGCGTGCCGCCGCCGCCGACCTGCAACTCAACTTTGTGAATGGCGTCGAGGTATCGATTTCCTGGGGCGATGATCAAACGGTGCATGTGGTTGGTCTCGGGGTCGATCCGGACAACGCCGAGCTTGGTGCCGGCCTTGAACACATTCGCAGTGGACGCGATTCCCGCGCCGCGCGCATGGCGGCCGAATTGGACAAGGTCGGGATTCATGGCGCCTATGAAGGGGCTCTGCGACACGTGAGCAATCCGGCGCTCATCAGCCGCGCGCATTTCGCACGCTATATCGTTGAGCTGGGGCACGCCAAAGACGTCAAGTCCGTGTTCGATCACTGGCTGGCGAAGGGCAAGCCGGGTTACGTCAATCATTCCTGGGCCACGCTGGAGGATGGTTTGCGCTGGATCCACGGCGCCGGTGGCATCGCCGTGATTGCCCACCCTGGGCGATATCGGCTGTCGAAAGCTGAACGCCTGGAATTGTTCGGCGCCTTTCGCGATCTGGGCGGGCAGGGAATCGAGGTGATTTCGGGCGCCCACAAAGCGGACGAGGTTGCTGAGTTTGCGCGGATAGCCCGGCAATTCGGGTTTCTGGCCTCGCGCGCGTCGGATTTTCACGGCCCCGACGAAAGCTGGATCGACATCGGCAAGCTTGCGAACCTGCCAGAGGATTTGACTCCCGTTTGGTCGCGGTTCTGATGTTGCGTGTTTCTCCGTGTGTTCGGCGGCCCTGAGGCAGACTTGTAAGTCAGGATAATGCGTCGCCTTTACTGAGTACCAGGACAAGAATTTGGAGGTTCGCAATGCTCGGAAAGCTGGCTGTCGCTGAAGGTCAGCCATGACCTTGGCCAACTTCAAAATCGTTGGCGCGATTGTCGCCGTTGAAACGATTGCTGAAGGCACTCGAATTCGTGACTTGGCAATACTGCGGAAACGCTACGGATTGGGAAACTGGAAAAAGAAAAAGGGGATCGCCACACTACGTCGAGATGATGGCGTAACAATGCAAGCTGAGGTACATTGGTACGAGGCTCATGGCATCGGAAAAGTGAATCTCAAGGTAAAGGAATGGTTATGAAATTCATGGTTTGCGTCTCCCGCGAGGGAATGGGTGAATTCTCTTCTGACGATTTGACGTTGGGGCGCCTCTATGAAGAGCTTTCCCCGGCCGATAGTCAAGGTATGGTTCGCGTAATAGATGACTCAGGTGAAGGCTATCTGTATCCGGCCAGTCTGTTTGACCCCGTAGAAGTGCAGGAACCGACCGCCACTCGACTTCACGCGCTATTGGCAGCGTAAGCTCAAAGAGCCTCTTCGGAGGCTCTTTTTATGGCTTCGCATCTTCTGAAATGGTCATGGTGCCGCTTGACGTGCTTAGCATCGTCGTGACCAAGACCGTCCCAGACGGCAACCTCTTTTCCATCCATGCCGGCTGCGAAGGCCGTCCTGCTTCCTGCGTCACCTGTGGTAGCCAGAACTTCATTGGCCATGGACAGCATGCGCAAAGGGTGATGTGACCTGCTCACCAAGGCAAGCTGACCTGCATCCACCTCCTGTGCAAGCGTTCTGGCCTCAGCGTGACCGCAGGTCACCCAAGCACATTGTTAGGTGAAGAGCCGTAAAATATCCGCTTTGGTTGTTCGCAGTCCGAAACCCGCATGGCCCAGCTTTTCCAAATCCATCCCGACCATCCGCAGCCGCGCCTGATCAAGCAGGCGGCCGAGATTGCGCGCAGTGGCGGTCTGATTGCACTACCCACAGATTCTGCCTATTCCCTGGCCGGCGTCGCCGGCTATGCGCCCTTGCTCGACCGGATCCGACGGATTCGCGGAGTCGATGAGCGTCATCACTTCACCCTGATGTGCCGCGATCTTTCCGAGATCGCGACCTATGCCCGGGTGGATAACAGCCAATATCGTCTGCTGAAGGCGGTGACCCCCGGCGCCTACACCTTCATCCTCGAGGGAACGCGCGAGTTGCCCCGGCGTCTGTTGCACCCCAAGCGCAAGACGATCGGCCTGCGCGTACCGAATTCGGCGATTGCGCTGGCCTTGCTTGAGGAACTCAACGAGCCCTTGCTGACCTCGACGCTTATCCTCCCCGGGGGCGACGTACCCCTGACCGACGCCGACGACATCCGCGCCCGGCTGGAAAAGCAGATCGATCTGATCATTGACGCCGGTCAGTGCGGTGTCGCCATGACCACAGTCATCAATCTCACCAGCGTCGAGCCGGAACTGGTGCGGGCCGGCCAGGGGCCGCTGGAACCCTTCGGGCTGGCGTAAGCCGTCTGGTAAAATCGGTCCCCTCCATGAACGTCATCCAGACGCTGGCGATATCCGCCTTGCCGATCATTTTCGCGATCACCCTGCACGAGGCGGCCCACGGCTACGCAGCGCGGCATTTTGGCGATCCGACGGCCTGGCAGATGGGGCGTATCAGCCTGAATCCCCTGCGCCATGTTGATCTGGTGGGCACCTTGCTGGTGCCGGGGCTGATCCTGTTGCTGTCCTCCGGGGGGGCGCTGTTCGGCTGGGCCAAGCCGGTGCCGGTAAATTTTTCCAACCTGCGAAGGCCGAAGCAGGACATGCTCTGGGTCGCCGCCGCCGGCCCGGGCGCGAATCTGGTCATGGCGTTGGGTTGGGCGCTGCTGCTGAAGGTCGTAGTCGGAAGCCCGGAACACGACTATTCGGAGGCGCTGAAGGAGATGGCCCGTGTCGGTATCAGCATCAATGGTGTCCTGATGGTGCTGAACCTGTTGCCCTTGCCGCCGCTGGATGGCGGTCGCATCATGGTGAGCCTGCTGCCTTCAGCCGCCGCATGGAAATTTGCCCAGCTTGAGCGCTGGGGTTTCCCGATTTTGCTGGGCTTGCTGTTCCTCGGTCTGCTGGATACCATCCTGCGCCCCTTCCTGCGCCTCTTCAATTCCCTGATTCGGGTCCTCTTCGGTTTCTGACATGTACGCTGAAAAAGTTCTTTCCGGCATGCGCCCCACCGGGCGCCTCCACCTTGGTCACTACCATGGCGTTCTGGCCAATTGGGTCAAGCTGCAGCACGAGTTTCCCTGCCTGTTTTTCGTTGCCGACTGGCATGCACTGACCACCGCCTACGATGAGCCGGGGACCATCACTGACAACGCCATGGAAATGGTTATCGACTGGCTCGCCGCCGGCGTCGATCCTTCGCAGGCGACGATCTTCATTCAGTCCAAGGTTCCGGAGCACGCCGAACTGCATCTGCTGCTGTCGATGATGACCCCGCTGGGTTGGCTGGAGCGCGTGCCGACCTACAAGGATCAGCAGGAAAAGCTGACCCACAAGGACCTCACGACCTACGGTTTCCTCGGTTACCCGCTGTTGCAGGCCGCCGACATCCTGATTTATCGCGCCAATCAGGTGCCGGTCGGCGAAGACCAGGTGCCGCACGTTGAATTCACGCGCGAAATCGCTCGGCGTTTCAATCACCTCTACGGCCGTGAGCCCGGTTTCGAGGACAAGGCGCGCGAGGCGGTGAAGAAGCTGGGCAGCAAGCGCGCCAAGCTCTATGACGAACTGCGCAATCGCTACCAGGAAAAGGGCGAGAGTGAGGCGCTGGACCAGGCCCATGAACTGCTCAACGAAGCACAAAGCCTGTCGCACGGCGATCGCGAGCGTCTCTTCGGCTGGCTCGAAGGCACGCGCAAAATGATCCTGGTCGAGCCTGATGCCTTGTTGACCGAGGCCTCGCGCATGCCCGGCCTGGACGGACAGAAGATGTCCAAGTCCTATGGCAACACGATCACCTTGCGCGAAGACGCCGACACGGTGACGAAGAAAATTCGCACCATGCAGACCGATCCGGCACGCGTGCGGCGCACCGATGCCGGCGATCCCGAGAAATGCCCGGTCTGGCAGTTTCACGTGATCTATTCCAACGAGGAGGTGAAGACCTGGGTGCAGGCAGGCTGTCGCAGTGCCGGCATCGGGTGCATCGAATGCAAGCAGCCGGTGATCGATGCCGTGCTACGCGAGCAGGAGCCGATGCGCGAGCGGGCGCAGATGTACGTTGACGATCCCCAGTTGGTCCGCAACATCATTGCCGACGGCTGCGAAAAGGCACGCAAACTGGCGCAGGACACCATGCGCGACGTGCGTGACGCGATCGGACTCAGCTACCCGTGAGCGAACTCCAGGCCAGCGGGATGCAAGCGGTTGCGTCGGGCGGCGGCATCGCCGTGCTGCCAGCGCCGACTCTTGATCCCCATGCGCCACACCTGCCCAAGGTGTATGGCGAAATCATGGCCCAGATGCCGCGCGATCTCTATATCCCGCCGGACGCCCTGGAAATCATCCTCGACTCCTTCGAAGGCCCTCTGGATCTGCTGCTTTACCTGATCCGCCGCGCCAACATCAATGTCCTCGACATTCCGATGGCGCCGCTCACCGCGCAGTATCTCGTCTATGTCGAGGCAATGCGCAAGGGCAACCTGGAGCTCGCCGCCGAGTACCTGCTGATGGCGGCGATGCTGATCGAAATCAAGTCGCGCATGCTGCTGCCGCGACCACCAAAAGCCGAGAACGGCGAGCCCGAGGACCCGCGTGCAGAACTGGTGCGCCGCCTCATCGAGTACGAGCGGATGAAGGCCTCCGCCGCGCGTTTGGACGAAATGCCGCACGTGGGGCGCGACTACGAATGGATCACCGTCTGGATCGCCGACAAAGTCATTGAGCGCCAGCCGGAAGTCAGCCTGAACGACCTTCAGATCGCCTGGCTGGCGCTCATGAAACAGGCGCGTGTGCATCAACACCACAAAATCCATCGTGAAGAGCTCTCGGTGCGCGAACACATGAGCATCATCCTGCGCCGCTTGCAGGGTGGCGGTTATGTCCTGTTCGAGCAGCTCTTTGATCGATCACTTGGCGCACAAGGCCTGGTGGTTAGCTTTCTGGCGCTGCTGGAACTGGCGCGCGAATCGCTGATCGAACTGACCCAGAACGAGGCCATGGCCCCCATTTACGCAAGGTTGCCCGATGCTTCCGCTCTATAAACCCGACGACTACAAGCGCGTGCTGGAAACCGCGCTGCTGGTCGCCAGCGAACCACTGCCCCTAGCCGAACTGAAAAAGCTGTTCGATGAAGAGTTCGACGACGAAACCTGGCGCAGCCTGCTCGACGACCTGCGCCGCGACTGGACGGATCGTGGCGTGGAGCTGGTGCAGTTGTCCTCCGGCTGGCGCTTCCAGAGCCGGCCCGAATACCAGTTCTACATCGATCGCCTGAAGAACGAAAAGCCGCCCAAGTATTCGCGTGCGGTCATGGAAACACTGGCGATCATTGCCTACCGCCAGCCCGTCACGCGCGGTGATATCGAGGATGTGCGTGGCGTGGCGGTATCGCCGAACATCCTCAAGACACTGGAGGGCCGGGGCTGGATTGACGCCGTCGGACACCGCGATGCCCCCGGGCGCCCGGCGCTGTATGCAACGACCCGCAGGTTCCTCGACGATCTCGGCCTGCGCAGTCTGGCCGAATTGCCGCCATTGACCGAAATTGAAAAGGTGATCGACCTTGGACAAACCTCACTCGCCGAAACCTCCCCGGTCCGGCCGCCGGTCGTCGCCAGCTCGGACGCCTTCGGAACCGCACGAGACCCGGCGCAGCCCGCCGCAGAAGGCCAGCTCGACCTCGTCGCCGTCGCCGCGCAAGGAAGCGAGCCGGGCCAGCCGCAAGGCTAGCCCGTTCCGTCCCTCGCAGGCGACGATTCGTGCCGCCGAGGAAGGCCGCCGCAAGGCAACCACATCCGCGCCAGGGACGGGGCAGAGCAAGCGAGCCGGCCCGGTCTTCATCGATCCGCCGAAACTTCACAAGGCGCTGGCCGACGCCGGTTTCGGCTCGCGGCGGGAACTGGAAGAGTGGATTCTCGCCGGCCGTGTCAGCGTCAATGGCGAGCCGGCGCACGTGGGGCAGCGTGTCGGCCCGACCGACCGGATCCGGGTCAATGGCAAGCTGGTTCAACTCAAGTTCCAGCAGCGCTTGCCGCGCGTGTTGGTGTATCACAAGCCCGAGGGCGAGATCGTCTCGCGGGATGATCCTGCGGGGCGCCCGAGTGTCTTTGGCAAGCTGCCGCGCCTGAAGAGCGGGCGCTGGATCTCCATCGGGCGGCTGGACTTCAATTCTTGCGGCCTCCTGCTGTTCACCAATGACGGCAGCCTGGCCAATCGCATGATGCATCCGCGCTACGCGATCGAGCGCGAATACGCCGTGCGCGTGCTGGGCGAAGCCAGCCCGGAAGTGATCGAGCGACTGCGCCAGGGGGTGGAACTGGAAGACGGCCTGGCAACCTTCATCACTTTTTTCGAAGGCGGTGGCGAAGGTGCCAATCACTGGTACCGGGTCACCCTGGCCGAAGGTCGGAATCGCGAGGTGCGCCGCATGTTCGAAGCGGTCGGCCTGACGGTCAGTCGATTGATGCGTGTGCGTTATGGCCCCGTGCATTTGTCGCCCAGGCTAAAACGCGGCCAGTGCCTCGATCTTGAGCCTTCGGAAGTGCAGGCACTGCTGAAGCTGTTGCCACCCGGTCACAAGACAACGCCGGCCGGTGGCGAAGCCGATTTGGACCCTGATTTCATCGACGACGATCCTCTCGGAGAAGAGAGCGATCGATTTGATTCGCCTGAGGAATAAGGCCTCTGGTATAATCGCTGGGCTTCGGTAGGTGCCGTCCTCGAAAGAGATAAGGAATGGGCTTTTCAGCCCATTTTCTATTTGTACGATGTGCTTGTGAGTATGAATGCAACTGATTGATTTGATTGAGACCACTGTCAAGGGTTTGGGCTACGAACTGGTTGAGTTTGAAACCAGTCCAAGGGCTCGCCTGTTGCGTGTCTTCATCGATCGGCCGGAATCGGAAGTCATGCAAAAGAGCACGATCGGCGTCGATGACTGCGCCATCGTCAGCAATCAATTGACCCGGGTTTTCACCGTCGAAAACGTCGATTTCGATCGCCTCGAAGTGTCCTCGCCGGGTCTTGACCGTCCCCTGGTGAAAGCGGCCGACTATCGCCGTTTTGCCGGTCAGGAAATCCAGTTGAAGCTGCGCGTGCCCCTGGGCAATCAGCGCAATTTCAGCGGGGTTCTCGAGGGGCTGGATGAAGCGGGTGGGACGGAGACCGTCTGCCTGCGGGAAAATGAAACACAGCACCGTTTTACGCTCGACAACATCGATCGCGCACGACTGGTGCCGAAGTTCTGACAAATGCCGGAGATCTGAAATGAGCCGTGAATTGCTACTGTTGGTTGATGCGCTGGCCCGCGAGAAAAACGTCCCGCGTGACATCGTGTTTGGCGCCCTGGAGATGGCCCTGGCGTCGGCAACGAAGAAGCGCACCAACGAAGAGGCCGATGTCCGCGTGGATATCGACCGCGATACCGGTGAATACGAGTCTTTCCGGCGCTGGCTGGTGGTGGCCGATGACCAGGTCGAGAACCCCGAGCAGCAGGTTGGCCTGACTGCCGCGCAGCTGCAGCTTCCTGATATTGCGCTCGAGGAATTCGTCGAGGAGGAACTGGAGCCCGTGGATTTCGGGCGCATCGGCGCGCAGGCCGCAAAGCAGGTCATCCTGCAAAAAATTCGTGACGCGGAACGCGAGCAATTGCTCAATGACTTCCTGGATCGCAAGGAATTCCTCGTCAGCGGCACCGTGAAGCGCATGGAACGTGGCAGCGCGATCATCGAGGCGGGGCGCATCGAGGCCCTGTTGCCGCGCGACCAGATGATCCCGAAAGAAAACCTGCGCCCCGGCGACCGTGTGCGTGCCTGGCTCATGAAGGTCGACCGCCAGGCGCGCGGTCCGCAACTGATCCTGTCGCGTACCGCACCCGAATTCATCATGAAGCTCTTCGAACTCGAAGTACCGGAAATCGAGGACGGACTGCTTGAGATCAGGGCAGCGGCGCGGGATTCCGGAATGCGCGCCAAGATTGCGGTCAAGTCCAACGACCCGCGTGTCGATCCCATCGGCACCTGCGTGGGCATGCGTGGATCCCGTGTGACGGCAGTGACCAACGAATTGTCCGGCGAGCGGGTCGATATCATCCACTGGTCGGCCGATCCGGCCCAGTTTGTGATCGGTGCCCTGGCCCCGGCCGAAGTACAAAGCATCCTGGTCGACGAAGAAAAGCACGCCATGGATGTCGTGGTCGACGAAGACAACCTGGCGATCGCCATCGGTCGTGGTGG
>CAJBYR010000156.1 GCA_903959855.1 uncultured beta proteobacterium | reverse complement strand
CCTTCGCGCCTCTGCCCGCGGCCGGCGCGACAACAGCCAGAACACCGGTGTGAGCCAGGGCTTGCCGAACTCGCCGGCAATCTCTGGCGTCGGCATGTCGCCGACACTGACCACGCGGCCGTTGCGCCGCGTGTGGGCGATTGAGCGCAGCAGGGTGTCGCCGCCCAGCGTGTCGAGCACCGCGTCGAAGGGCGCACACGCCTGCGTGAAGTCCGCCTGGCGGTAGTCAACACATTGGTCGGCACCGAGTCCGCGCAGCCAGTCGTGGCTGGTCGCTGATGCCGTTGTCGTGACATGCGCGCCCAGCTCCTTGGCGAGCTGGATCGCCAGGTGCCCGACGCCGCCGGCGCCGGCGTGAATCAGCACGCGTTCGCCGGCTGCTATGCGCAGCACCTCGCTCAGGCATTGCCAGGCAGTCAGCCCCGCCAGCGCCACCGCCGCTGCCTCGGCGAAGCTGACACCCTCGGGGATCTTGGCCAGGTGTTCCGCCCGCGCCAGCACGAATTCGGCAAACGCCCCCATGCGCGCCTTGTCCAGGCGCGCCGCTACTCGGTCGCCGACGCAATAGCCTTCCACCCCCGGTCCCAGCGCCGTGACGATGCCGGCCGCATCGTTGCCCAGGATCGCCGGCATGCGGTAGGCCTGCAGAGCCCGCAGCATGCCCGCGCGCGTCTTGAAATCCACCGGATTCACGCTCGCCGCCTGCATGCGGAACAGCAGCTCGCCGGGGCCGGGTACAGGTGCCGGCAGTTCGCCGACGCGCACTACGTCGGCATTGCCGTAACGCTGGATGTAACAGGCTTGCATGGTGTCTCCTCAGGTGGTGGGCAGAGGGTTCGTACATTGGCACGGCGCAGAACCGGGCGACGAATCACCGATCAGTTGATGGACGAGGGGGATGGTGATGGGGCGTGTGGTGCAAAGGATACCCGTGGACGGGGCATGTATCCGGGCATTTGCCCGGAGTCAGGATGGAGACGCGGTTTTCGGGGGGCGCTTATGGCCGGAGTCGAGGCTCGCTCGGGTCGGCGCAAGACGGGTGTATGACCGCAATGCGAGGATTTTCTGATCCAATACTTTCGGCACAAGCGGGCATAGCGATAGCAAAATATCAAGCAACTCCAATGACGGGAAACTGATCTGAAACCCGCCGTTCAGTTCGATCACTGAAGCGACAAAGCGATCGGCCATTCCCCTCGGCTATGATGGTGTTGCACTAGGGTGTGTTCTCAATTAAGCCAGCCAGATGAAGGTACACGCGAGATGAACGAACGACAGAAAGGACGATGCGAGTTTGTCGTAGCGCGTGGCGATACGCCGGAAGTGCTTGATGCGGGCGAAGAAGCGTTCGATCAGATTGCGGTCGCGGTAAAGATGGCGATCGAAGCTGCGCTGGGTAAGTCGATTGGAGCGGGGCGGAATCACAGCCTGCGCGCCCGCGGCTTCGATCTTTGCAATGAAGTGGTCGGCGTCGTAGCCCTTGTCCGCGATGATGGCTTGCGCCGACAGGTGCTCGATGGTCTTGGCCGCATAGTCGATGTCGGCAATCTGACCGGCAGAGAGAATCACCCGCAGCGGATTGCCCAGAGCATCCACCGCTACGTGCAGCTTGGTGGTCAGCCCACCCCGCGAGCGGCCGATTTCCTGACCACCGGCTTTTTTTGGGCGCCGGCAGAATGCTGGTGGGCACGCACGATGGTCGAGTCAATGAACAGGTGTTCCATGTCAGCGTCGCTACGCATGGCTTGGGCAATGCGCTCAAATACACCCTTCTTGCGCCAACGGGAGAATCGTACATACGTCCGATGCCAATGCCCGAACTCGGCCGGCAGGTCGCGCCATGGGCTGCCCGTTCGCATAATCCAGAGGACCGCCTCAACAAACCGCCGATTGTCCTTGGCCGTGACACCCCGGTCACTGGCCTTGCCAGGTAGAAGCTGTTCAATGCGTTCCCACTGGTCGTCGCGCAACATTTTCCGGTCCATTCCGACTCCGCCCAAAAGTCAGGATATGACCACATTCCATTCACTGTGAACAGCCCCTCGCTATCCCATTGACCGTGAACGATTTCTTTTGTCTCGTTTGCGTATGGCATATCAGGATTCAATCAATTGAGAACAGACCCTAGATCAATCTAGACTTGAATATTGCGCTGTCAGTGGGCTTCCGTGTTTCTCCATCATTTCTATCACCACCTTCGTTATGAATAATTCGTCGACCTACATGCCACCCAGAATATGGGCCCCCAACAAGGAAAATGGTGGGCGTTTCGCAAACATTAATCGTCCAACCGCCGGCCCGACCCATCAAAAGGAACTGCCGGTGGGAAGCCATCCGCTGCAGCTCTATTCGCTAGGCACACCGAACGGTGTCAAGGTCACGGTCATGCTGGAAGAACTGTTGGCAGCCGGCCACATTGGCGCTGAGTACGACGCCTGGCTGATCCGGATCAACGAAGGCGATCAGTTCGGCAGCGGTTTCGTCGAGGTCAACCCGAACTCCAAAATTCCCGCGCTGGTGGACCGCAGCGGACCAACACCGGTCCGGGTGTTTGAGTCCGGAGCCATCCTGATCTATCTGGCCGAGAAGTTTGGCGCCTTCCTGCCTAAAAACGGCGCGAGGCATGCCGAGTGCCTGTCGTGGCTGTTCTGGCAGATGGGCAGTGCCCCTTTTCTTGGCGGTGGCTTCGGCCACTTCTACGCCTATGCACCCACCAAGATCGAATACGCGATCGATCGTTATGCAATGGAGGTGAAACGTCAGATGGATGTACTTGATCAGCGCCTAGCCGAGAGCCCTTATGTTGCAGGCGACGAGTACAGTATTGCTGACATGGCAATTTGGCCTTGGTACGGTAGCTTGGCCAAGGGCCAACTATATGAAGCGGGCGAGTTTCTGCAGGTTCAGGACTACACCCACGTGCTGCGCTGGACAAACCAGATCGCCCAACGCCCGGCCGTCAAACGTGGTCGCATGGTCAACCGGACCATGGGTGATCCGTCCAGCCAATTGCATGAGCGCCACGATGCCAGCGACTTCGATACCAAGACACAGGACAAGATTGCCGCACCACTCTGATTCTCGATTGCAGCCTATTGGCGAGTTCCTCCCATGATCACCCTCTACGATTGCAGCACCGCCCCAAGTCCGCGCCGCGCGCGCATCCTGCTCGCTGAAAAAGCGGTTTTTCATGAAACGGTACAGGTTGACCTGAGGAATGGCGAACAGCTGAGCGAGGCATACCGCCAGATAAATCCGTTCTGCACAGTACCGGCACTGCGGACCGAGAGTGGGCTTATCCTGACCGACAACGCGGCGATCACGGCCTATCTTGAGGCCCGCTATCCGGAACCAATCCTGCTGGGAGTCACGCCGGAAGAAAAGGCGGAGATCGCCAGCTGGAACTGGCGCATCGAATTCGAAGGGCTGATGGCCATCGCTGAGGCGCTGCGCAATAGTACGCCGGCCATGGCAAGGCGGGCGTTACCCGGGCCAGTGGACTACCCGCAGATTCCCGAACTGGCACAACGTGGCTTGGCACGTCTGCAGCAATTCTTCATCACGCTGAACGACCAATTGGCGGGCCGTGAATTCGTCGTCACCAACCGTTTCAGCATCGCCGACATCACTGCCGTGGTCGCCGTGGATTTTGCTCGCGTCGTCAAGCTCAAGCCCGATGAGCGCCATCCGCACCTGCAACATTGGCGTGCAGCGATGGCAAAGCGGGCATCGATGTCTCTTTAGACAGATCGCGCTTCAATGACCAACCTTGACCTTCGCAATTGGGGATGGGTAGGGCATCTGCAAATGATAGGGGTCAGAGTGATTTGGCTTTCTGAAATCTCCAACCCCTCCGGGTACTGGAGTTTCTGAAAAGTCGGCGCCGGCGGTACGGCGCCTGGTCCGTTTCAGGCGGCCCGCACCTCGTCCAGTAGGTCCGGATGCCGGTCGAGCACCTTGAGCAGCTTGACCAGCGCCAGCGGCGGCCGCGTTCTGCCGTTTTCGTAGCGGGAAAATGCATTCACGCCGCCGCCGAAGATCTCCGCGGCCATACGGGTCAGTGTGATATGACTTTATGAAATGACGCCAACCTCGTTGGGTAAGCGCCAACCAACGAAACGGCAATTGCCGAGGTTTTCTCGGTAGTTCGGAATCGGCGCCAAGGTGGCAGCGCCGACCTCCATGGAATGACCGACAGGCTCTTCTGGTGAGCTTCCCCGCGATTACACTGGCGATGCCATATGGAAAGCCTACCGCTGTGCGTGAAAGGGAGCCGCAAGAATGAAAAGCCGCGTTATTTCAGTGCAGGGAACCGAGGTCACCATCGCCACCCGGCATGAGCAGGACTACATTTCCCTGACCGACATGGTCAGGAACTTCGACGGTGGCAGCGCGCTGATCGAGCAATGGCTCAAGAACAAGGACACCGTGCTGTTCCTGGGCGTATGGGAGCAGCTCAACAACCCGGGTTTTAATTCCCTCGAATTCGAGGGAATTAGAAATGAGGCCGGGCGCAACAGCTTCTTCCTGTCCGCCAAAAAGTGGATAGACGCCACTGGTGCAACCGGCTTGCACGCCAAAGCCGGGCGTTACGGCGGCACCTACGCCCACCGCGACATCGCCTTCGAATTCGGCTCTTGGCTGAGCCCCGAATTCAAGCTCTACCTCATCAAGGAATTCCAGCGGCTGAAGGACGAGGAATCCCGCGCCACCTCGCTGGAATGGAGCTTCCAGCGCACGCTGGCAAAGGTGAACTACAAGATCCATACCGATGCCATCAAGGAGCGCCTGATTCCGCCGCGCCTCACCAAGGCACAAACCAGCGCGGTGTATGCAAGCGAAGCCGATCTGCTCAATGTCGCCCTCTTCGGCATTACCGCCGCCCAGTGGCGGCAGGCGAATCCCGACCTGGCAGGCAACATGCGCGACCCCGCCACGCTGGAGCAACTGGTCGTACTCTCGAACCTCGAAAGCATCAACGCCGTGCTGATTCACCAGCGCTTGTCCTCGGCGGAACGCCTGACGCAGTTGAACGCCATTGCCATCACACAGATGCGTTCCCTGGTGGGGAGCGATACGCTCAGGCGTTTGCCCGGTACCGTCAGGCAAAAAAGGATAGCGAAATGACTGAACCGACCATTGCCTGTCGGAGCGGCAACGCGAAACGCACCTACTGCCCGAACTGAAATCAGGGACGAGGCGCTTCAACGGTCACGCCGCCCGCAACCCCAGTATCTCCCTAGCCTCCCCCACCGTCGCCGGCCGTCGCCCGTAGCGGTCGCACACATCCACGATCTTCTTCACCAGTTCGGCGTTGCTCGCCGCCAGCCGCGTGGGGTCGAAGCGCAGGTTGTCTTCCAGGCCGGTACGGCAATGGCCGCCGGCTTCGAGGCACCACTGGTTGACCTCGAACTGCCAGCGCCCGGTGCCGGCGGCGACCCAGGTGGCGCCGGGCAGCACGTCGGCCAGCTCGCTGCGCAGGAAGTCGAAGACGCTGCGCCGTACCGGCAGGGCGTTGGCGATGCCGAGCACGAACTGCACGTGCGGCGGGCTCTTGAGCAGGCCCTTCTTCACCAGGTTGGCGGCGTTGTAGAGCATGGCGAGGTCGAAGACCTCGATCTCGGGCTTGATGTCGTTGTCGAGCATGGTCTTGGCCAGGCCCTCGACGAAGTCGGGCGGGTTCTCGTAGATGTTGGTCGGAAAGTTCACCGAGCCGGTGGCCAGCGACGCCATGTCGGGCTTGAGGCCGAGCATGGCGCCGCGCGCGGCCAGCTCGCGACCGCGGCCGCCGGTGGAAAACTGGATGATCATGCCCGGGCAGTGCTTGCACACGCCTTCCTGCACCTGGGTGAACTTTTCCGGGTCGGAACCGGGCGATTCGTCGGCATTGCGCACGTGGATGTGCACCAGCGAGGCGCCGGCTTCATAGGCCTCGTGCGTGGATTCGATCTGCTCGGCGGGCGTGACCGGCACGGCGGGGTTGTCGGCCTTGCGCGGCACGGCGCCGGTGATGGCGACGGTGATGATGACGGGCTGGGTCATGGGCGGGCTTCCTTGGTTCAGGCGCGGGCGGCGGCGCTGCCGCTGCGTTTGCTGGCGGCGGCGCGCGTCGGCTTGGCGGCGCGGGGCTTTGCGGGTTTGGCGGGGTTGGACGCTGCCGGCGCCTTGGCGCCCGCCTCGGCGGCCTGCGGCACCATGGTGCCGGCCATCGCCTTCGCGGCGCGGCGCAGCGCGGGCAGGAAATCCATGCAGCTGCGCAGCGTGACGCGCGGCGCTGGGCCGTGCACCGCCACCGTGGCGCAGACGCGGCCCTGGGCATCGGTGACCGGCACCGAAACGGCTACCGAGCCTTCGAGGAATTCGCCGACGTCGGTGCCCATGCCTTCGCTGCGGATGCGGCGCAGCGCCTTCTGCAATTCTTCGGGATCGGTGATGGTGTTTTCGGTGAAGCGGCGGTAGGGGCCGGGGCCGAGCAGGGTGGCGGCCTGGCTGTCGGAAAGCTGGCTGAGGAAGAGCTTGCCGCTGGCGGTGCAGTGCAGCGGCACGCGCGAGCCGGCGGCCAGATGCACGCGCACCGGCGAGCTGGTCTCGACGCGGTCGAGGTAGAGCACCTCGTTGCCATCGAGCATGGTGAGGTTGCAGGTTTCGCCGATCTCGGCCACCAGCTGCTGCAGGATGGCGTGGCGGCGGGCGCGCTGCGGCGAACGCATCATCACTTCCAGTGCCAGCCTGGATAGCCGCGCGCCGATGCAATAGCGCTTGGAAGCCGGCTCGCGCTGCACCAGCCCGCCGCGCTGCAGGGTGCCGAGGATGCGATAGACGCTGGGCTTGGGCAGGCCGCACAACTGCGTCAGCTCGTCGAGCGAGAGCGGGCCGTCGGCATGGGCGACCAGTTCGAGGACACCGAAGGCCCTCAATGTCGAGGAGTCGTCCGGCATCTGTGGCGCTTGCTTGGGCATGGCTGGCTCCGCCTTATTCGGCAATCTGCATTGCTATGCAGGATTTCGTTTAACGAAATTATCCATTTCATTATTGCAATACTTGAAGTTTCGTGCAATCATTTTCTGGAACGAATAATTTCAATAATGGCGATCGGGCCATTCCGCCTCGAAGGCGGCGTGAAAACCGATCCCAACCCGACGAGGAGCGGTGCGTTGAGCAACACGGCATTCAGCTATCAGGATTTGCTGCAGATCGTCGACCTGATCAAGACGTCGGCGCAGTTCAACGAATTCCACCTCAAGGTCGGGGACATCGAACTCGACATCCGCCGCAGCGACGCCGCGGCACGCCCGGCGCCCGCGCCGGCAGCAAGTATTCCCACCTCGGCGACTCCCGCTGCTGTAGTCCCTCCTCCCTCAGCACACATGGAGCCACACCGTAGCGCAGCCCTGGCCTACCCGGCCGGATCGGTGCTGGTCAAATCGCCGATGGTGGGAACCTTTTACCGCAGCCCCGAGCCGGGCGCGCATCCCTTCGTGGAAGTCGGCGCCCGCGTCACGGCGCAAAGCATCGTCGGCATTGTCGAGGTGATGAAGCTGATGAATTCCATCCCGGCCGGGCAGGCCGGCGTGGTCACCCACCTCCTGGTCGAGGACGGCGAGCCCGTGCAATACGGCCAGGTGCTGGTCGTGATCGAGGCGGCCACCGCGTGAGCCTTGCCGCGCATCCGGTCACGGGCGCCGGGCGGTTGCGCCGGGTGCTGGTGGCGAACCGCGGCGAGATCGCCCTGCGCGTGCTGCGCGCCTGCCGCGAGCTGGGTCTGGAAACCGTGATCGTGCATTCCGAGGCAGATGCCGATTCGCTGCCGGTGCGTCTGGCCGACCGCGCCGTGTGCATCGGCCCGGCGCGCTCCAACCGCAGCTACCTGAATGCCGAGTTCATCGTCTCGGCGGCGCTGATCCACCATGCCGATGCCATCCACCCCGGCTACGGCTTCCTTTCCGAGAACGCCGATTTCGCGCGGCTGTGCGAGATGGAAAAGATCGTTTTCGTCGGCCCGAAGGCCGACGTGATATCGCAGATGGGCGACAAGGTGCGGGCGCGCCAGCTCGCGGCGGAGGCCGGCGTGCCGACCACGCCGGGCTCGGCGGGCAAGCTGCGCGATGCCGCCGAGGCGGCGCAGCTGGCGGCGCAGATCGGCTACCCGGTGCTGCTCAAGGCGGCGGCCGGCGGCGGCGGGCGCGGCATGCGCGTGGTGCACGAGCCGGGCGAACTGGCCGACCAGTTCGCCGATGCCGCGCGCGAGGCCAAGGGCGCTTTCGGCGACGACGCGAT
>CAJBYR010000155.1 GCA_903959855.1 uncultured beta proteobacterium | reverse complement strand
GCGTCGCCAAGCTGCCCATCGATATAATCGGCCGACGACTTCCACGAGGACGCAATTGCCATGAGTACCCGCCACATTCGACTTCTGATTCTCGGCTCCGGCCCCGCCGGTTACTCCGCTGCCGTGTACGCCGCGCGCGCCAACCTGAAACCTGTCCTGATCACCGGCATGGCACAGGGCGGTCAACTGATGACCACCACCGAAGTCGACAACTGGCCCGCGGATGCCGACGGCGTGCAAGGTCCCGACCTCATGGCACGCTTCGAAAAACACGCCACGCGCTTCAATACCGAAATGGTTTTTGACCACATCCACACCGTAAAGCTAACCGAGAAGCCGATGCGGCTGATTGGCGACGCCGGTGAATACACCTGCGACGCACTGATCATCGCTACCGGCGCCTCGGCCCAATACCTCGGCCTGCCATCCGAGGAAAAATTCTCCGGCAAAGGCGTTTCGGCCTGCGCCACCTGCGACGGCTTTTTCTACAAGAACCAGCCGGTGGCAGTAGTCGGCGGCGGCAACACGGCGGTCGAGGAAGCGCTCTACCTTGCCAACATTGCCAGCCATGTGACTGTCGTGCATCGTCGCGACAAGTTCCGCGCCGAAAAGATAATGCAGGACAAGCTCTTTGAAAAAGAGAAGGCCGGCAAGGTGACCATCAAGTGGAATCACACGCTCGATGAAGTACTGGGTGACAAAACCGGTGTCACCGGCATGCGCATCAAGCACGCGCAGAGCGGCGCCACCGAAGATGTCCCGCTGATGGGCGTCTTCATCGCCATCGGGCACAAGCCGAATACCGATATCTTTGCCGGACAACTGGACATGGAAGGCGGCTATATCGTCACCCAGGGTGGGCGCACCGGGAACGCCACCGCCACCAGTCTGCCCGGCGTATTCGCCGCGGGAGACGTTCAGGACCATGTCTATCGCCAGGCAGTCACCAGCGCCGGCACCGGTTGCATGGCCGCGCTGGATGCCGAGCGCTATATCGACAGCTTGAACCTCGGCGGCTGAAACCGATGCGCCGGCCGTCGCCCCCGGCCGACGACGACCGCATCGCGTTTCGGGAAGCGGTCGCAGATGCTCGCCCGCTCAACTGGGACCGCTTCCATCACGAACCGCCACCGCCACCCGCCATTCCGCGGCATTCACAGCAGGACGCAGCTGCCGCGCTTGCCGAAACACTGCATAGCCCCGATCTTCTCGACTTGCAACTGGAAGGGGGCGACGAGGCGTCCTGGTTGCGCCCCGGCCTGTCTCGCAGCGTGCTTCGTGATCTGCGGCGCGGACGCTGGGTGGTACAGGCAAAGTTGGACCTGCATGGGATGAACCGCGAGGAGGCCCGTCTCTCGGTCGCGCGCTTCCTGCATGAGTGTCAGCACAAGGATTTGCGCTGCCTGCGCATCGTGCATGGAAAAGGACTCGGCTCGCCGGGTCGCGAGCCGATTCTCAAAAAGCTGGTATTAGGGTGGCTGGCGCAAAAGCGCGAGGTGCTCGCCTACTGCCAGGCGCGGGCCGCCGAAGGCGGCGCCGGCGCCGTCATTGCCCTGCTCGCAGCCTCAAAGTAATCGAGCGTAGCAAGCCGAACTGGTCACCCCTTCCCCCGGGAAAGGGGCTGGGGGATAGGTCGTCCAGTTTGCCGCAGGCGAAGCCGACGAAGCAGCTAAATAGCTGCTTCGTTGGCCTCACCGGTCCGGATCCGGACAACCTGTTCCACAGACGAAACGAAGATCTTGCCGTCACCGATCTTGCCGGTGCGGGCAGCTTTGATGATGGCCTCGATTGCCGGCTCGACGGTTTCGTCGGCGACCACGATCTCGATCTTGATCTTTGGCAGGAAATCGACCACGTACTCAGCACCGCGGTACAACTCGGTGTGCCCCTTCTGGCGACCAAAACCCTTGACTTCCGTGACGGTAAGTCCTGTCACGCCGACTTCCGAAAGCGCTTCCCGCACTTCGTCGAGCTTGAAGGGCTTGATGATGGCTTCAATTTTCTTCATTTGCGATCTCCCCTGATTCAGTATTCATCCGGATAGCGCGATGTTATCGGATAGCGCCAATCCTTGCCAAAACCGCGTTGCGTGACGCGGATGCCGACCGGCGCCTGACGCCGCTTGTATTCGTTGCGTTTGAGCATGCCGACCACTTTGCGCACGTCCGCTTCGTCATAGCCCCGGGCGATGATCTGGCGCGGACTTTCGTCGCGTTCCATGTAGGCCTCGATGATGGCGTCGAGCACCGCGTAAGGCGGCAGCGTGTCCTGGTCGGTCTGGTCGGGCTTGAGTTCGGCCGACGGCGCGCGCGTGATGATGTTGCGCGGGATCGCGTCGGACAGCGTGTTGCGATAGTCGGCGAGACGATAGACGAAGGTTTTGAACACATCCTTGATCACGGCGAATCCGCCCGCCATGTCACCATAGAGGGTCGCGTAGCCGACCGCCATCTCGCTCTTGTTGCCGGTGGTCAGCACAATGCGTCCGGTACGGTTGGACAAGGCCATCAGCAGCATGCCGCGAATGCGCGCCTGCAGGTTCTCGTCGGTGGTGTCCCACGCCGGCTTCGGCCCCGCGGTTTTCTCGATGGCAGCGAAAGTCGGCGCCAGCGACACGGCGAACTGCTCCATCGCCGCAGCGATCGGGATCTCGTCGTACTGCACGCCAAGCCGTCTGACCATCTCGCGGGAGTCATCAAGGCTCATCTGCGCAGTCCAGGGCGAGGGCATCATCACCGCACGCACTTTGTCGGCGCCAAGCGCATCGACGGCAATTGCGAGGGTGAGCGCCGAATCGATGCCCCCTGAAAGGCCGATGATGGCGCCTGGGAAACCGTTTTTCCCGAGGTAATCGGCGACCCCCAGGGTCAACGCAGAATAGACCTCGGCTTCGGGTTGCGGCGGCTCGACTACAGTTCCGGGCAGCAAGTGTCCATCGGCATAGTCGACAATCGCCATTCCCTCGGCGAATGCCGACATCTGGTGCGTCAGCCGGCCCTGTCCGTCAAGGGCGAACGATGCCCCGTCAAACACCAGTTCATCCTGTCCGCCGACAAGGTTTGCGTAAATAACCGGTTTGCCGGTGGCGGCAACCCGATCACGCAGGACCTCATAGCGACGCGCCTGCTTCTTCATATGGAAGGGTGAAGCGTTGAGTGTCAGCATGAGTTCGGCGCCTGCCATTGCGGCGGCCTCGGCTGCACCGTACTCCCACACATCGGCACAGATGGCCAGACCACAGCGGACACCCTTCAATTCAATCACACAGGGCTCGTGCCCGGCCTCGAAGTAACGCAGCTCATCGAATACCTCGTAGTTGGGCAGGCGATGCTTCCGATAGGTCGCAGAAATTGCGCCGTCCATGACCAGCGATGCCGCGTTATAGCGTTTGCCCTCCGCTTCCAGGGGATGGCCGACAACCAGCGGCAACGGTGCCGCCCTGGCCAGAGCCGCGAGTTGCGCAGCGCAGGCGCGGAAGAAATCCGGCCGCATCAGCAGGTCTTCCGGCGGATAACCGCTCAGGGCCAGTTCCGGGGTCAGCAGGACATCGGCGCCGGCATCCCGGGCGCGTGCCGAAAACTCGAGAATCCTGGCCGCATTGCCGGCAAGGTCGCCGACCGTGGCATTCATCTGGGCAATGGCAATGCGGAGGCGTTTCATGGCGCAGACTATAGCCGATGCGGGAAATCGCTACCAAGGGTTGCAGTCCGCGCTGGCGGCGCGGATGTAAAAATGCCCGCCACGGGGCGGGCATTTTTATCCAATTCCGGAAATCAGTACGCGGGCTTTTCCTGTGCCACGTCGTAGGCCGCGACACCGTCCATGACTTCCTTCTTCGCTTCCTCGATGCCTACCCAGCCGTTGATCTTAACGAATTTGCCCGGCTCCAGATCCTTGTAGTGGGCGAAGAAATGCGATATCTGGTCAAGCACGAGTTGCGGCAGGTCGCGCGGGCCGGCGATGTCGCGGTACATCGGTGTCAGCTTGTCCACCGGAACGGCGAGCAGTTTGGCATCCTCGCCGGCTTCGTCGGTCATTTTGAGCATGCCGATCGGGCGGCAGCGCACGACCACGCCCGGCGGCAACGCGAACTGGGACAGGACCAGCACGTCCACCGGATCGCCATCACCAGAGATCGTGTGCGGGATGTAGCCGTAGTTGCAGGGATAGTGCATCGACGTCGACATGAAACGATCGACGAAGATGGCGCCGGATTCCTTGTCGACCTCGTACTTGATCGGCTCCGAGTGCATCGAGATCTCGATAACCACATTGAAATCATTAGGCAAATCCTTGCCTGACGGAACGCGATCGAGACCCACGGCCAACTCCTTTTAGCTAAAGCGTGAATTATACCGTCGCCAAGGTTTCGGCTTCCTGACGAAATCCTTCGGCAAAGAAGTCAGTCAGCCCCGGCGAACAAGCCGGCGCGGGCATGTTCGCTGACCGCGCGCGCGGCCGGGTGGCTGAGGCGCCGCTCCGGAGAAATCAGGAAGAAGCGTTCGCGGATGTCCTCGGTCGCGCCGACTTGCTCGACCCGGTAGTGCGCCACGACATCGGGCAGGCTGGCGATGGCGGCGGGAAACACGCCCGCCCCGCCTTCACCGAAGGCCTTCATCAGGGCGCTGTCGTCGAACTCGCCGACGATTTGCATCCGGACACCCTGCCGCTCCAGCCAGCGCGGCAGGGAACCATGCAAGGCGCTGTCCTTGCCGGGCAACAGCAGCGACTCACCCTCAAGACTGGCCGGGAAGCCGTCTTTCAGTTTTTCGGCGAGTGCCGGCGCTGCCATGAAAGCCACCCCCGATTCTCCCAGCGGGTGGCTGTAGCCCTTGATCTCGGTCCCGGGCGGCATCGGGCGATCGGCCAGCACCATGTCGAGGCGATGGATCGCCATCTCGGCCAGCAGGCGTTCGAGCCGGTCTTCCTGGCAGACCAGGCGCACCGACTCGGGCAGTTCCAGTACCGGCGCCAATAGCCGGTAGGCGACGAACTTGGGCACGACGTCGGCAATGCCGACTCGAAAAGTGACGAAGCGCTCCTCGCCACCGTGGCGCAGCATGTCCTCCAGTTCCGCACCGGTCTGGAAAATTTCCTCGGCGTAGGACAGGGCCAGTTTCCCCGCGGGGGACAGCTCCATGCGGCGGCCAGTGCGGTTGAAAAGCGCCACGCCGACCCGCTCCTCGAACTGCGAGAACTGGCCCGAGAGGGTCTGCGGTGCCAGATGCAGCCGCTCCGAGGCGCGGATGATGCCGCCCTCGCGGGCAACG
>CAJBYR010000154.1 GCA_903959855.1 uncultured beta proteobacterium | reverse complement strand
CCAACCTGGCGGCGGGCATTTTCATCCTGCCCTTCTTCCTCTTTTCGGCCACCGCCGGGCAACTTGCCGACAAGTACGACAAGGCAGCGCTGGCGCGCCTGGTCAAGCTGCTTGAGATCGGCATCGTGCTGGTCTGCGGCGCCGGGTTCTGGCTGCACAGCCTCACCATACTGTTCAGCGGACTGTTCCTGCTCGGCCTGCACTCGACGCTGTTCGGACCGGTCAAGTACGCGATCCTGCCGCAGCACCTGAAGAGCGACGAACTGGTCGGCGGCAATGCGCTGATCGAGGCCGGCACCTTCGTCGCCATCCTGCTCGGGACACTGCTGGGCGGCCTGCTCGCCGGCAGCGGCGATGGCACTACCTGGATCACCATCGTCGGCCTGGCGATTGCCGTCGGTGGGTATGTCGCTTCGCGCGGGATCCCGGTCGCCGTGCCGCCGGCGCCGACTCTTGTGATCAGCGCCAATCCGTTCTCCGAAACCTGGCGCAACATCAACTTCGCCCGCGAGAACCAGACGGTGTTCCTTTCCATCATGGGCATCTCGTGGTTCTGGCTGTTCGGTGCGCTGTTCCTCGCCCAGTTCCCGGCCTACACCAGGAACGTGCTGGGCGGCAGCGAGACGGCGGTGACGCTGCTGCTGGCCACCTTCACCTTCGGCATCGGCGTCGGCTCGCTGCTTTGCGAAAAGCTCTCGGCCAAGCGCATCGAGCTGGGCCTGGTGCCGCTGGGTTCGATCGGCCTGACCCTGTTCGCGCTCGACCTGGCCTTTGCCTCACCTGCCGTACCCTCGCCGTCGCCACTGGGTGCGATCGGCCTGTTGGCCTATGACCAGACCTGGCGCGTGCTGCTCGACCTGGCATTGATCGGCATCTTCGGCGGCTTCTTCATCGTGCCCCTTTACGCCCTGGTGCAGCAGCGCTCCAACCCCGAGCACGGCGCACGCATCATCGCCGCCAACAACATCATGAACGCGCTGTTCATGGTGGTCGGCGCGCTCGCCGCCGCCGGCATGCTCGCCGCTGGCCTGACCATACCGATGCTGTTTGCCGTCGCCGCCGTCTGCAATGCCGCCGTGGCGCTGTTCATCTACGGACTGGTACCGGAGTTCCTGCTGCGCTTCATCATCTGGATGCTGATCCACACCGTGTATCGCCTGCGCGTACAGGAGCTGGACCAGGTGCCGGAAGACGGCCCGGCAGTGATCGTCTGCAACCACGTCAGCTTTGTCGATGCGCTGGTAATCATGGCCGCCTGCAAGCGCCCGATCCGCTTCGTCATGGACCACCACATCTTCCGCTGGCCGGTGCTCAACTTCGTCTTCCGCACCAGCAAGGCCATCCCCATCTCCTCGGCCAAGGAAGACCCGGCGATGATGGACCGGGCCTTCGATGAAGTCGCCAAGGCGCTCGACGCCGGCGACCTGGTCGGCATCTTCCCCGAGGGCAAGATCACCGCCGACGGCAACATCAACCCCTTCCGCCCCGGCATCACGCGAATACTGGCGCGCAACCCGGTGCCGGTGGTGCCGATGGCGCTGCGCGGGCTGTGGGGCAGCTTCTTCTCGCGCAAGGACGGCCCGGCGATGACGCGACCCTTCCGCCGCGGCGTGCTGTCACGGATCGAACTGGTGACGGGTGCTGCGGTACCGGCAGCGGCGGCGACGCCGGAGCGCTTACAGGCCGAGGTTGCCGCGATGCGCGGGGATCTGGCCTAGAAACGCGACCAGCCTCAACACACCAGGGCAATCGCATGAAGGTTAAGCGAGGCCGAGAAGCTGAGCGCGATAGAGATCGGAGGTGGCGGCAATGAGTCTTCGGGCTTTGATGCCCCCTTTGCGCCTGATGGGATCAAGGCGGATCAGGTTCAGTGTGATGTGTT
>CAJBYR010000153.1 GCA_903959855.1 uncultured beta proteobacterium | reverse complement strand
GCCCTGGCTCGCCTTCGCGCTCACGCGCCGCTGATCCTTTCCCGCGCCGGCCCACGGCCCGCGCCTGTCGTTGCAGTACCGTTTTTCCGGAGCTTTACCCATGACTGAAATCGAATTCAACCGCCTGGCGGCGGAGGGCTACAACCGCATCCCGGTGACGCTCGAAACCTTTGCCGACCTCGACACGCCGCTATCGATCTACCTCAAGCTGGCCAACGATCCCTTTTCTTACCTGCTCGAATCGGTGCAGGGCGGCGAACGCTTCGGCCGCTACTCCTTCATCGGCCTCGCCGCCGGCACGCGCATCGCCGTGGTCGAGGGCGCGATCATGGTGCTCTCCGGCAACCGCGTCGCCGAGCGGCGCGACCACAGCAACCCGATGAGCTTCATTTCCGAGTTCATGTCGCGCTTCAAGGTGCCCGACCTGCCCGGCCTGCCGCGCTTCTGCGGCGGCCTGGTGGGCGCCTTCGGCTACGACACGGTGCGCTATATCGAGACCAAGCTGGCGCAGCGCAAATCGCCCGATCCGCTCGGCGTGCCGGACATCCTGCTGCTGCTGTCGGAAGAAATCGCCATCGTCGACAACCTCTCGGGCAAGCTGACCCTCGTGGTGTATGCCGAGCCGGGCTTCCCTGGCGCGTGGAAACAGGCGCAGGCCCGGCTCAAGGAACTGCTGGCCAAGCTGCGTGCGCCGGTCGAGATTCCGCCCGAGGTGCGCGCGCCCTCCGCACCCGCCGTCTCCGAGTTCGGAGAGGAAAAATTCAAGGCCGCGGTGCGTCGCGCCAAGCAGTACATCGTCGATGGCGACATCATGCAGGTGGTGCTCTCTCAGCGCATGAGCAAGCCGTTCGCCGCGAGCCCGCTGGCGCTCTACCGCGCCCTGCGCACGCTGAACCCCTCGCCCTACATGTTCTATTTCAACTTTCAGGATTTCCACGTGGTCGGCGCCTCGCCCGAGATCCTGGTGCGGCTCGAACACCAGGACGGCGAACGCCGCGTCACCGTGCGACCGATCGCCGGCACGCGCAAGCGCGGCGCCACGCTGGCCGAAGACGAGGCGCTGGCGGCCGACCTGCTGGCCGACCCGAAGGAGCGCGCCGAGCACCTGATGCTGCTCGACCTCGGCCGCAACGACATCGGCCGCGTCGCCAAGACCGGTACGGTCAGGGTCAGCGACCAGTTCGTCATCGAACGCTATTCGCACGTGATGCACATCGTCTCCAGCGTCGATGCCGAACTCAAGGACGACGAGGGCGCGCTGAGCGTGCTCAAGGCCACCTTCCCGGCCGGCACCGTATCCGGCGCGCCGAAAGTGCGCGCCATGGAAATCATCGACGAACTGGAACCCTCGAAGCGCGGCATCTATGCCGGCAGCGTCGGCTACCTGGGCTTCAATGGCGACATGGATCTCTGTATCGCGATCCGCACCGCAGTGATCAAGGACGGCCAGATCCATGTCCAGGCCGGCGCCGGCATCGTTGCCGACTCGGACCCCGATTCGGAATGGCAGGAAACGCTGAACAAGGCGCGGGCGCAACTGCGTGCCGCCGAGATGGCCGAAGCCGGCCTCGACACGCGTTTCGAGTAAATGCCATGAACCACAGAGACACAGAGACACAGAGAGACCCATTGACAGAGAAGGTTATTGGATGCGCCATCGAGGTGCATCGAGTGCTTGGTCCAGGGTTGCTGGAATCGGCCTATGAAGAATGTCTGACCTTCGAACTGAAGCTCTGCGGAATGGATGTCGCAAGGCAGACGCAGTTGCCAGTAAGGTACAAGACGCTTGATCTGGATTGCGGGTACCGAATCGATCTCTTGATCAACGAATCGCTGATCGTCGAACTCAAGACCGTCGAAAACTTTCTGCCTATTCACGAGGCTCAGCTTCTAACGTACCTGCGCCTTAGCGGAATCACCACCGGACTCCTGATCAACTTCAACGTCCCTGTCCTCAAAAATGGACTGCGGAGAATGAAGCTATGAACTTCCTCCCGCTTTTCTCTGTGTCTCTGTGTCTCTGTGGTGAAAGGTTTT
>CAJBYR010000152.1 GCA_903959855.1 uncultured beta proteobacterium | reverse complement strand
GATGCACCTGCTGCTGAAAGGCACCAACTTCCAGGTCAAGGTCTGGGAGGCCCTGTTGCGCGTCCCGCCGGCGGCACTGGTGTCCTACCGCCAGCTCGCCGCCGCGCTGGGCCGGCCCGACGCACCGCGCGCCGTGGCAGGCGCAGTGGCGGCCAACGCCATTGCCTACCTGATTCCCTGCCATCGCGTGATCCGCGAAAACGGTGAAAACGCCAGCTATCGCTGGGGCGTCGAGCGCAAGCTGGCGTTGCGGGCGTGGGAGGCGGGAAACCGCCGATAATGGCGCGCACCTCCCGCCATCAACAATCGACTGAAAGGATTCCCATGCCCAAGGCCTACTGGATCAGCACCTACCGCTCGGTGAGCGACCCCGACAAACTTGCCGCCTATGCCGCGCTGGCCGGGCCGTCCATCACCGCCGGTGGCGGCCGTTTCCTGGCACGCGGCGAACCGGCCAAGGTATACGAGTTGGGGCTCATGCAGCGCACCGTGCTGATCGAGTTCGACAGCGTCGCGCAAGCGACTGCCACCCACGACAGCCCCGGGTATCAGGCAGCACTGGCCGCACTCGGCGATGGTGCCGAGAGGGAGATCCGCATCATCAATGGCATTTGAGCGCCGCGCCACCGCGGCCTGCGCGTCGATCTTCCCCCAGTCTGCCCGGCGCAAGCGGGCAGGCTGAACCATGAATACCTTCCTTGGCAATCTCGGCCTGGCGGTTCCGCTATTTGCGCTGGTGCTGGTCGGCTATGTGCTGAAGCGCTTCGCCCGGCTGCCGGAATCCTGGTCGAAAGGCCTCGCCTGGCTGGTGTTTTCGGTCGCCCTGCCGGTGATGCTGTTTCGCCTGATGAGCAAGCTCTCCAGCTTGCCCCCGGTCGACGAACGCTTGCTGTTCGCCTACTTCGGCAGTTGCCTGCTGGTCTTTGCCGTCGGGCGCGTGATCGCGTGGAGAGTGTTTGCGATGAACGGCGTCGAACAGTCCGTGTTCGCCCTGGGCGGCATCTTCTCGAACAACGTGATGCTGGGCCTGCCGCTGTCCACCCTGATCCTGGGCGAAGCGGCGACACCCTCGGTGGCGCTGATCCTGGTCTTCAATGCGCTGATCCTGTGGACGCTGGTAACCGCATCCGTGGAATGGGCCAGGCATGGCAGCCTGAGCCTGCATGGCGGTGCGCGCACGCTGGTCGCCGTGCTGACGAATCCGATTGTCGCCGCCATCGTGTCGGGCGCCCTGTTCAGCCTGGCCGGGTTTTCCATTGCGGCGCCGCTGGACCTGCCGCTGTCGCTGATCGGCAAGGCGGCGGCCCCGCTGGCCTTGATCGCGCTCGGCATGGGACTGGCGGAATACGGCATCCGCGTCGGCCTGCGCATCAGCCTGGCCATCTCGGGCATCAAGGTCCTGCTGCAACCCCTGGTGGTCTGGCTGCTTGCCCGCCTGCTCGGCCTGCCGCCGATGGAAACCCAGGTCGTGGTGCTGCTTGCCTCCATCGGCGTCGGCGCCAACGTTTACCTGATGTCGCGCCAGTTCAAGGTTCTTGAAGGCGCCGTGGCAGGCAGCCTGGTCATCTCGATCAGCATTGCCGCCTTGACCACGCCGCTGATACTGACGCTGGTTCAGGCCGGTTCCTGAGCAAGTCTGCCCGAACGACGGGCTGCCGAACCGGATCCTGCCGTTGGCCTGCCATAATGCCAGCGCACAATAGACGGTGTTGTCAAAGTCCCGCGTGCGCTTCCCAGAATTGCGCGGGCGTGACTATCGAATATCGTGCGGCGAGTGCCAGCAAATCCTTGTCGCCGGTAATCAAGTAGTCTGCGCCGGAAGTTTTCCTTGCCGCGAGCAAGGCGCCAAGTACGGGCTGATCGTCGGCGTCACGCAGTGACGGCTCCACGTCGGGTAGTGGCTCTATCAGTTCCGCCTGGATCGCAAGGATATCGACGAAGTCCTCGATTTCCGCGGGGTTCAAGCCATGCCGAGGTTTTAACCGCGGAAGCACGCGCCGCAATTCCTCAAGAATATGGGTGCAGAGCACAACCTCGACCGAGCCATGGCGCCATGCAGCGAGGATCTTCCCCGGCACGCTGGCCGGGTAAGCAATGCCCGACAACAGCACATTGGTGTCGAGCACAACGCGCAGCGTAGCCACGCAATCAGGCCTTGCCAGCCGCCCGGCGCGCCCGCGCCCGCTCCTTGCGCACCGCCGCATCGATCTCGGCCAAGCCCTCCGCCTCGGGTATGCCGGCAAACCCTGCTTCGATGCGCTGACAAAGCGCGTCGAAGCGCCCCTGCATACGGCGGATGCGCTCGAACAGGCGCGCGTCCACCAGTGCCGCCACCGGCTTGCCGTCCTTGTTGATCACCACGCTGTCGTGGCGATACTGAACCTGATTGAGCATTTCGCCGAGGTTTTGGCGAAGTTTGACGGCGTTGGTTTCGGTAATCATCTGATCCTCACAATCGATATGATCGTAATGGTCAGTATGATTTAACTCCCCCGGTCGGTCAAGCGCCGCCAAGCTGCTGCGTCGCCGTGTCCCTTGCAGCTACTGAGGCGCCCGAAGCGAGGCTGCACGTCGATAGCTATGGCAGGAAGTCGGCCAAACGGCCATGGGAGGTTTGCCGCTTGAGCGGCAGCAACAGACTGACTACAGCCACTCAGAATTCTGGGAGGCCGATCAAAGCTACGCCAATGCTCTGTTGCGAGGGTTCGATGACGAGCGTCGGCCTACCGAAGTACAACAGCCATTGACTTCGCCTCCCCCACTGAAGGAAGTACCTCAGCGTGTCGGTGACCACCACCGGCGCCGGCGGCCGGCGCGGTCCGGGCAAAAAGTGCGACAAGGAAAAACCACAGGGCTGTACTCTTCACGATGCCTCCGAAATGCCAGCGGACCGGGTGGGCGGATCGATGTCTCGATACCCGGACGACAGGTTCATTACTGTTAAACGGCGGCAATCGTACAATGATCCCCTGGGAACAAAGCACCGCGTCCGGCCAACCGGCTGAAACATGTTCCCGGCCTCGGGATGGAATGCGCGTCGATTCGAATCAAAGCGTGCATGTCAGTGTAGTGCTTGGAAGGCTGTTGCCATTGGGACTTCAGCGCGATATCCGAATCGGAAATTGCCGCGTGACGGCATGACATGCGGAAACGGGAAGGGAATTCGGTTCATGCTGGGAATGGATGATGCACGTTCGGGTGCGGTATTGAAGCGTCTTTCGGCGATGGTGGTCCCGAGATACAGCTTGCTGCTGGACCAGGTACTCACCAATGCGCGGGTCAGTGCATGGATCAAGCGGCATGCCGGGATTCCGACTTTCCGGCAGCGCGAGGAACTGTTCGCCTTCGTCCACAATGAATTCATCCGCGACGAACCCATCGATTACCTTGAGTTCGGTGTCATGCATGGCGAGTCCATGCGCACCTGGGCCAATCTGAATCGGCATCCAGAAAGCAGGTTTTTTGGATTCGATACGTTTAACGGGCTGCCTGAGGCATGGGGTTGGGTTGCACCCGCGGGTGCATTCAGCTGTGACGGCCGGGCGCCCGATATCGACGACGGGCGCGTCAGCTTCGTGAAGGGCTTGTTCCAGGAATCGCTGCCGGGATTCCTGCAGACATTCCACCCGAGATCACGCCTTGTGATACATCATGATGCCGACCTCTACTCGGCGACCCTGTACTGCCTCACCATGCTGCATGGCCTGAGTGTTCCCGGCAGCCTGCATTTTTTTGACGAGTTTTCCAGTCCCTTGCATGAGTTTCGGGCGATCGAAGATTACTGTTCCAGCTATCGTTCGCGGTTTCGGGCGCTCGGCATGACGGGGAACTTCGCGCAGCAGGCGGCGTTTCTGGTCGAATAGACCGGCTCCGAACTAGACATCCGAGGCGATTCGGGGCGCGATTGGCGCGACTGATTCAACGGCTGCAATGGGCAGAGGAGCGGCCCCTCAGAAGGCTGCCGTCAGCGAGCCATGCCACACAACAGCATTCCTACGTCATTATCTTCAACTGACCGCAATCGCTGCTTATGCAAAGTTCGCGATTATGGAGAGTAGCGAACTCGAACGCACGCCAATCCCCAGTAGGACAGCGAAAGGCGTGCATTGCGTCCTTTACATAATTACAGAGTTCGCAGGAAGTCGATCAGTGAGTCGGGCGGACGGTATCGGTGAATCTTGACCTCCGGCGCTTGAAGACGAGCTAAGGCACGTTCCTTCATCGCCAAGTCCGCCTCGACATAATGGTGCGTTGTAGCGGGACTCTCGTGGCCCAGCCAAAGCGCGATCACGCTGATGTCGACGCCGGCTTGCAGCAGGTGCATTGCCGTCGTATGACGAATGGTATGTGGTGAGACGCGTCGCTTTGCCAAGTCAGGGTGCGTCGTGGTCGCTGCCTCCACCGCCAATGTAAGTCTTTGGGCAACATTGGTACGCGTCATCGCATGCCCATGCCGGTTTGGGAGCAACGCTGATGCCGCATCGAACTGCGGATTTCGCCTCAACCACGTCCGGATGGCCTTGACGGTCGAGCGCCACAATGGAACGCTGCGTTGTTTGCGGCCCTTGCCATGCAGGTGAATGCAGGCGGCGCCGTCATCGAGCACCACCTCGCTGACCTTGACCCCGATGATCTCTGACACGCGCGCTCCGGAGTTGTAGAGCAGCAGGAACAGCACGTGATCCCGCTGGCTTACCCAGGTTCCATCCGGAGCGCCAATCACTGCCAGCACCTCCTCGCGTGACAGGAAACCGAGCATGGGGCGCTCGAAACGCTTCACCGGGACACCCAGTGCGCGCTCAATCACTTTCAACGATGACACATCCCGATGGGCGGCAAACTTCAGAAACGACCGCAGTGCTACCAAGCGTGCGTTGCGACTGCGCACGGAATTGTGCCGCTGGCGTTCCAGATGATCAAGGAAGGCCATGATCACCTCCGGCGTAATGTCCGCCAAGGTCAACGCGACCGGTGACTTGCCCAGATGCACCTCTACAAAGTCGAGAAACAGAATGAAGGCATCGCGGTAAGTAGCAATGGTTCTCGGACTGAGTGCCCGCTGCTGCGTCAGATGTTCTGTGAAATAGGTTTGCACAAGGGTGGCGAATGAAGGCGGCATCTTGGGCTGATTGTTCCTACTCATCACCATCTCCCTGGAGATGGGCGAAGCATTCGAACTTGCCGCCGGCGAGCGCCATCAACTCGGGGACGCCGTTGAGATACCAGTAGGTATGCTTGATCTCGGCGTGGCCCATGTAGGTCGAGAGCGCCAGCATCATCTGATCGACATCGGTGCCTTCTGCATGCCAGAGCATCATGCGCCGGACAGCGAAGGTGTGCCTCATGTCATGTAACCGTGGCGCCCCGTGTGCGCCGCGATTGACCCAACCCAAACTGTCGCGCAGCGCGGCGAAGACGCGATGTGCCTGTCGTTCGCCAAGCGGTTGTCCCAGTCGCCGGCCACGGCTACTGATAAAGAACGGCGCATCAACTGTCGTGGAAACGTGCCGAGTGCGCTGTCGCCGATAGTTCGCTAACGCGGTGACAGTGCTGGCATGCAATGGCAACTGGCGGGACTTGGCGAACTTGGTCCTCCGTACGATCAGCATCCCTTGTTTGAGATCGACGTCGCCATCGCGCAGATGTATCGCCTCGGAAACACGCAGGCCGGTCGAAGCCATCAGTCCAAATAGCGCCTCGAAGGTGGCCGGACGCAAACTGCCGCGTGGCCCAAGTTTGCGGGCCGCCGCCAGCAGTTCGACGATTTCATCTTCACGATAAATGTGCGGTGCTACGCGCCCCGGTTTCCCGCCGAAGATCAACTCATCCGGCACCTCGGTATCTGGCTCGAACTGCTTCAGGTAGCGGGCAAAACGTCGCAGCAGAGCCAGACGGACCGCCCATGTTCCCGGTGTTCCGCGGTTCCATTTGTCTTGGCGCGCCCAATCCGCCATCAGTTCGACGGTCAGCGGCCCTCGGTGATGCCGGCTGGCAACGTAGCGAGCAAAGCCCGCCAAGAGCGTATCTTGTGAATGCAACTGGTAGCCAAGGCGACGGCGCTCGGCAAGATAATCGTCCACTCTCTCCTGCAAGCTGATGCGCGCGCTCATGCTGCGCTCCCTGGCCATGGCAGCGGGACAGTGGACAACTTCGATGTGTCGAGTTTGGCGTAGATCAGCGTCGTGGACAACGAGCGATGACGCAGTACGTCGGCAATCTCCTTGAGCGAACTGCCATTCTCAACCAGGCGACATGCCAGCGTGTGACGTAGCGCATGCGAGCCGGAATACGG
Organism: uncultured beta proteobacterium; assembly: GCA_903959855.1. Classification (GTDB taxonomy): domain Bacteria; phylum Pseudomonadota; class Gammaproteobacteria; order Burkholderiales; family Rhodocyclaceae; genus Sulfuritalea. The sequence goes on along the minus strand of CAJBYR010000152.1, from coordinate 3,606 downwards.
CAGGTCGATGCGACGGTAGGCTCGATTGATTACTTTCTGGATTGCCGACGCACTGATCGGTTGATCGTAAGGAGGCATACGTCGAACGAAGACCCCTGGATTCTTGGTGGTGGAGCGCTCGTGTTGCAGATAGTCGGCCAATGCTTGCCCGGTCATCATCGGTAGGGGCAGGATGTCCTGGCGACGCGATTTGGTTCCCTTCAGGACGACTGTCCCTGCTCGCCAGTCAATGTCATTGAGCATGAGATGCGCGATTTCGCAGGAACGCAGTCCCAGGTCAAGCGCGCAGCGCACGATGGCGTAGCCACGCTTGGGTGATCGAAGATCGGGAGTGAAGGAGTTCAGCAGTCGCTCAACTTCGTCCGGTTTGAGCGCTCGCGGTAAAGATGCCAGTTTCCAGTAGGCGGGCGACGAGATGACCGCCGTTAATGTGCCGACTCGATCCCCGCAGGTGCTCCGGTAACGGAAGTAACACCGCAATGACGCTGCGAGTTGAGATGCGTTGGAGGGTGTTCGGTGCGCGTCCAACTGGCTGGCGAGGAAACGGCGAATATCGTCAGGCCGCAGTTTGGCAATATCGACAGCCCGTTCTTTGAATTTCTGTCGCAATAGACGGCCGACGATAAGAGTCCGGCCGCTGCGTGTTCCAGCCGCCAATCCTTTCGCGTTGCGGAGATACTCATCGTAGCGCCGAAGTTCCTCAGCGAGGAAGTCTGCTGACGCCTTAACGGGCTGCGCGCTCGGTACAGCATGGTGCAGTTTGGTTTGGTTCATAACGGTCTCCTGAAGTGGAATCCCCACTTCAAACGACCGCGATAATTATGTCGCCCCCCCGCTACCGGTAACTACCTCCAAGCCCCTTACTGCGGACCTTTCGCCGCAACCCGCTCACATCACTTTCCATAATCGCGAACTTTGCATAAGCAGTGTTATGGAAAGCTTTCCATAACGCTGCATTGCGGGCATAGACCAGAAAACTGCGACCGTCTCTCCAGGGCACTGAGCGGAACCTCACCCGGCATCAGCTTCTGACCGCAAAGGCGGAAGACCAAGCTTCAGCAAGGTGAATCCTGTTCGCATCGCCAGGCACCGGCCCCGCAGGCGGGCCGATAGCTGTGGCTTGGCCCTAAAGCTGATCGAGCCGCGGACTCAGCCCCGGCTCGCCAGGTAGTTCATCGGTCCGCCGGTATAGGGCGCGAAGCCGGTGCCGAAGATCACGCCGGCATCGGCGAGTTCGGCATCGGCCACCACGCCGTCCTGTACCAAACGCTGGGTCGCGGCCAGCAGCGGTTTCAGCATGCGCTCGGCCAAAGCCGCCGTGTCCCCCAAGGGGACTTCCTTCGGGGCGTCACCAGCGCCGACTCCTGTCTTCTGCGCCTTGCCATCGACCCAGGTGTAGAAGCCCTGGCCGGACTTCTTGCCCAGCTTGCCGGCCTCGAACAGTTCAAGCAGCTTCTTCGGCGGCACGGCGTCGGCCACCAATTGCTTGCCGGCATGCACGGCGACATCCAGCCCGACGGTATCAGCCAGCTCGATCGGTCCCATCGGCATGCCGAAGGCGACCAGCGCGGCGTCGATGGTCGCGGGTGCGATGCCTTCATCGACGCACTTCATCGCCTCGTGCATGTAGGGGCCGAGCACGGCATTCACCAGAAAGCCCGGTGCGTCCTTCACCAGCAGCGGCAGCTTGTCGATCTTGCGCACGAAGGCGGCGGCGCGCTGCGCGACATCGGGCGCGGTCTTCGCGCCGGCGACGACTTCGACCAGCGGCATCATCGCCACCGGGTTGAAGAAGTGGATGCCGACCAGGCGCGAGGGGTCCTTGAAGCTCGCGGCGATGTCGGCGAGTTTCAGCGAGGAGGTGTTCGACGCGATCACGGCATCGGGCTTGGCGCGCGCCTCGATGTCGGCGAACAGCGCCTGCTTGGCTTCGAGGTTCTCGAAGATGGCCTCGATGATCACGTCGGCCTGGCGCACGCCGTCGCCCTTGGGGTCGGCGATCAGGCGATCGAGCGCGAAGCGGGCGAGCTTCTTGTCGCGCAGCTTTTTCTCGAAGAACTTCGCCGCGCGGCCGATGGCCGGGGCGATACGTTCCACCGACTGGTCCTGCAGGGTCACGGTCATGCCGCGCAGCACGCACCAGGCCGCGATGTCGCCGCCCATGACGCCGGCGCCGACCACATGCACGCGCTGCGGCGAAAAGTCCCTGGCGTCCTTGCCAAAACCCTTGAGCCTGTCCTGCAGGAAAAAGACGCGGATCAGGTTGCGCGTGGTCGGATGCTTCACCAGTGCGTCGAGCGAGGTGGGTTTGTCGGCCGGCACCGCCAGCGTGTTGCCGCCGTAGTTCAGCCACTGGTCGATGATGGCGTAGGGCGCCGGGTAGTGTTCCTGGCGTGCGCGTTTCGCCACCTGCTTCCGCGCGCCGCTGGCGACCATGCCTTTGAGCGGGCCGTTCATCAACTTCTGCAGGAAGGGCAGTTGTGTCTGGCGCGGCGGATTGCCGGACAGCACCAGCATGCGCGCGGCATTCTCCATGACGCGCGGCGGCACGCATTCGTCGGCCAGGCCCATTTTCTTCGCGCGTTTGGCGTCGATATTCTTGCCGGTGAGCATCATGTCCAGCGCAGCGGTCGGGCCGACGATCTGCGGCAGGCGCAGCATGCCGCCCCAGCCGGGGACGATGCCGAGCATGACTTCGGGCAGCGCGAACTTGGTGCCGGGCTCATCCACCGCGATGCGGTAGCGGCAGGCCAGCGCCAGTTCGGTGCCGCCGCCCATGCAGTGGCCGCGCACCAGCGCCAGCGTCGGATAGGACACGGCGGCCAGCCGGTTGTAGGCGTCCCAGCCGCGCTGGATGATGACGCGTGCCTTTTCCGGCGTGTCGGCCGAGGTGAATTCCTCGATGTTGGCGCCGGCGATGAAACCGGCCTCCTTGGCCGATCTGAAGATCAGCCCCTTGGGCGGGTTCTTCTCGCATTCGTCGAGGATCAGGCCGAGTTCATGCATCACCTCCGCGCCCAGGGTGTTGGTCGAGGAGTTCGCCGTGTCGAGGATGGCCCAAGCCAATCCATCAGCGTCGCGTTCGAGTCTCCAGTTGCGGTAGTTCATTGCATTGCCTCCACGAGTACGGCGCCGCCCTGGCCACCGCCGATGCAGATGGTGGCGATGCCGCGCTGTTTGCCGCTCTTGCCACCTTCGCGGCGCAGGATGTGCAACAGGTGCAGCACGATGCGTGCGCCGGAAGCGCCGACCGGGTGCCCCAGCGCGATGGCGCCGCCGTCGATGTTGAGCTTGTTGGCGTCGAGCGTGCCGAGCGGCGCGTCGAGGCCGAGTTGTTCCTTGCAGTAGGCCGGGTCTTCCCAGGCCTTGACGCAGCCCATGACCTGGGCGGCAAAGGCTTCGTTGATCTCCCAGGCGTCGAGGTCGTTCAAGCCCAGCCCGTGGCGCTTCAGGATGGGCGTCGCCGCATGCACGGGGCCGAGGCCCATCTGCGCGGGGTCGAGTCCGGCCCATTGCGTGTCGGTGATCCTGCCGATCGGCGTGAGCTTGTATTTCTCGACGGCCTCGCTTGATGCCAGCAGCAGCCAGGCCGCACCGTCGGTGATC
>CAJBYR010000151.1 GCA_903959855.1 uncultured beta proteobacterium | reverse complement strand
GCCGACACCGACAGGCACGCCGACTCCAAGTGGCACCCCAAGCACTGGCGGTGATCCGACAGGTACGCCCGCGCCGGGAGGCACCCCACGCACCGGCGGCGATCCGATTCCTGTGGCATTGGCGACAGGCGCAGAAATTCCACTCGCAAGCGGCTCTGGCAGTCAGGTTGGGTCTTCGTCTTCCAGCAGTTCAGCGCTTGGCGGTGGTGAAAACTCCGGTTTTGTCAGCGTGCGCTCCTTCGGCGCAACGACGGTGCCGGCGGGATCGTTGTTCAGCTTCACGCTGCCAAAAGACACCTTCAAGCACTCCGATACGAAGGCATCGGTGGTGCTGGAGGCTCGCCAGGCCGACGGCAAGCCGCTGCCGGATTGGTTAAAGTTCGATTCCGGGACAGGTCGCTTCACCGGCAACGCACCGCAAGGCATACAGCAGATCGAGATCAGCGTGGTCGCCCGCGACAACTCCGGCGGCGAAGCGACGACCAAGGTAGTGTTGCGCTTTGGCGGGGCGAGCGAGGTGAAGTAAGGGTCGTCTGATCTAGTGGCTACGTTCACAGCTGTGAAATTCACCCATTGGGTGCCCGAATTTTGCATGTTGGGGGCATTCGTGGGATGCTCGTTGAACGACTGCAACTCGCCGTACACCGGCACGACGCGATCCGGTATGCGGAAGCTTGCTTTGTTGAAGTGATATTCGCTGAGCATTGAATCCGACGGACCGCACCCGCTGCACAGCCGAAGTTGCTGCGGAGGAAGTCGGTGGACCTGATTCAATGTCGGCTAATGGGAAATCGAGCCAAGAAATCATCCTCAATGGAGGAGCGGTGGCTAGGTCCGGAATTGGCCGCTAGTTGCCGTCCTACAGAAGTCGGCGCTGGTGACGCCCCGAAGGAAGTCCCCTTGGGGGACACGGCGATCCATGGCCTGAGCATCCGTTCCGGCATCGCCAAGCCTCCCTTGTATCGCATGCCGCCCGGCGCGCTTGAGCTGACGAATTCCATTTCCGGCTTCGCCGCAACCGCGCCGGTCGATTGACCGAGCCGGCGGCTTGCGAGGATACTCGGCGGCTGCCCGGCATCACATCCCGCCGCTCCGCCAGGCGCTACCGCCCGATGACCCCGCCCCCGCCCGACACACCGCCGCACGGTCTGCTGATCGCCAACCTGTTGGCGCAAATCGCCTTCGGCCTGCTGGCGATGACCATCTGCCTGCCGTCAATGCAGGAATGGGGTGCGATCTTCGGCGCCGGGCAGGCCGGGGTGCAGCTGACGTTGAGCGGCTACCTGGTGGCCTACGGTGCGCTGCAACTGCTGTTTGGCCCGCTTTCGGATCGCCATGGCCGCAAACGCATCCTGATGGCCGGGCTGGCGCTAGCCGGGGTCGGTTCCTTGCTGGCGGCACTGGCGCCGGACCTGCCTGCGCTGATCGCGGCGCGCACGCTGCAGGGCGCCGGCAGCGCCGCCGGCATGGTGGTCGGGCGCGCCATGGTGCAGGACCTGTTCCGCGGGCCCGAACGCACCCGCGTCATGGCCTGGGTCGGCATGACGCTGGGCTTCTGCCCGCCATTGGCAACCGTCATTGGCGGACAGTTGCACGTGCGCCTGGGCTGGCAGTCGAACTTCCTCCTGATCGCCGCGCTGGCCGCCGTGCTGCTGGTCGCCGCCTGGCGCGGCCTGCCGACGCACGAGCGAAAGGTGGCGCCCGACACGCACTGGCTGCACGACATGGGCATCGCCTACGCGCGGCTGGCGCATGAGCCGGCCTTCCTGCTCCATGTCGGCATCCTGGCGCTGACCACGGCGGCCTTCTATGTCTTCCTCGGCGGTGCGCCGATCGTGCTTGGCAGCTACGGCGTCGGTCCGGCCGACATCGGCTGGTACATCATGTGCGTGCCCTTCGCCTACGTTGCCGGCAACTTCCTCACCAGCCGCCTGATCCACCGCCAGGGCGAACGCCGCATGATGGCGCTGGGTCAGCTGACTACGGTCGCCGGTATCGCCTTGCTACTGACCCTGTCCGGCCTGAAGACGCCGCTGGCGTTCGCGCTGCCCTTGATGCTGCTGGGCATCGGCCACGGATTCCTGTTGCCGTCCACCCTGGCGGGCACCGTTGGCGCGGTACCGGCGCTGGCCGGTGCCGCCGCTGCCGTGGCCGGCCTGATGCAGCAACTGATGGGCGCGCTGGGTGGCTATTCGGTGGGGCTGGTGAGCCACGACGACACGGTGAATCTCGGCCTGCTGTTGCTGGCGTTTACCCTGGGCGCGATTGCGGCGCAGTTTCTGCTGCACCGGCGCTGAGGCGCCCGCCACGCGCTAGGTGCCCGCGGCGCGCGCCAGGCATTTGCGCTGGCGTTCATCGACGCGATTGGCGAACCATTCTGTGGTGAGCTTGCGGGTGATCTTCGGACTCTTCAACACGATGCGCGGCAGCATGGCGCGCGGCACCGGCTGGCGCTCGGCCCGGTCCGCCAGCTCGAACACGCGACGGTAGAGCTCGCTGCGCTCGAAGGCGAGCCCGTCGCCCTGCTCCAGTGCCTCGCGGATCGCGCCATGGCCCATGTCGAGGCGCCGCGCCAGGGAACGCACCGCCAGCTCCGTGGCACCGGGCTTGCCGTCGTCATCGCCGCGACGCACCAGGTCACCGTCGAGGTCGAGCGGAATCCCCGAGGCAACGCTCACCGCGTTCTGGAAGGCGGCGTTGCGGCTGGCGTAGTGCCCGGCATTGAAGTCGGCGTAGCGATAGACCAGCCTGTCGTAGTTCGCCGGATAGCCCAACAGGTGGGCGATGCCGAAGTACAGGCCGCCGCGCCGCGAAAATACCTCGTGGCGGATCGAGTCCGGCACCGGGTAAGGGTAGCTGCGCTCCTGTGCATGGCGTTCGGCGAAGGCGATGCCGACCTGCATCGGGCCACCGGTACGCACCGGGTTCCAGCTGGCGAACAGGCGTTTGCCCAGCGGCACGCGATCGATCAGGTCCTCGAAGATCAGGCTCAGGTCCTTTTCGGTCTTCACCATATCGATGCGTTCGGCGTAGCTCATGCCGTTCGACGACGGCAGCTTCAGTGCCAGATGCACGGCCACCGCCGGCACGCCGAGGCGCTCGGCACGGCGATCGATTTCGCCCCAGGCGATCTGCCCCAGCTTCGGCACTTCGGGATCGGCACGGTAAGTGGATTCCTGCTCGACCACGGCCAGCACCGCGCAGATGTTCGCCGGTGTCGGAGATATTTCCAGGGCGCTCAGCGCCGCATAGATGTCGGTCGCCCAACCGGCACGATCTGCCGTACCGGCGGGCATCAGGCCAACGATCTGCGCACGGACGTCGGTCGGACGCGGCGGTGCCTCACGCAGCGGTATATCGCTCGCGCACCCGGCGAGCAGCGCCACTGCCAGCAGGCCAAACCGTGTGCCGAAGCGGAAAGCTATGCCTCTGGCAGAGACGGAGGCGGTGTCCCGTTTGGACGGCGCCAGCGACGCCCCGAAGGAAGTCCCCTTGGGGGACACGGCGATCAGGGCCGGGGGTCCGACAGGATGAGCTCCGGCGCCATGCCGGGCAAGCTCATGCGCCCCCCCAGGGGAAGCTCGCGCGCGGCGGCAAATTTCCTCCGGTCTGCCTCAGCGCTTCGGCGATGCGCAGCCCTTCGTTCCACTTTGCCATGCGTTCCGAGCGCGCAAAGGAGCCGACCTTGAGCTGCTTCACGCCCCAGCCCACCGCCAGATGGACGACGCTGACGTCCTCGGTTTCGCCGGAGCGCGCCGAGACGATGCTCTGCCAGCCGGCGGCACGCGCCGCGTCCAGCGCGGCACGGGTCTCGCTGACCGTACCCGCCTGATTCGGCTTGATCAAGGCCGTGTTGCAGGCGCCCAGTGTCGCGGCGCCGGCAATGCGAGATGCATTGGTGCAGATGAAGTCATCGGCGACAACTTCGATCCCACTACCGGCAGCGGCAGAAAACTTGCGCAGCCCTTCGGCATCGTCCTCGGCCAGCGGGTCCTCGATGGCGACGATGGGATAGCGCGCCAGCCAGCCCAGCAGCATTTCACACATGCCGTCGCTGTCGATCTCGCGAGCGTCGCGCGCAAGTCGGTAGCGACCACCTCGGCCAAAATCCGTGGCAGCGATATCGAGCGAAATCGCCACCTCCTGCCCGGGTGTGTAGCCGGCCCGCTCGATGGCGCGCAGCAGGAAATCCAGCGCTGCTTCGTTGTTGTCGAAGGCCGGCCACCAGCCGCCTTCATCGGCCACCCCGGCGAGCAGGCCGGCGTCCGCCATCAGCCGGCCGGCGGCGCGATACACCTCGGCGGTCCATTCCAGTGCCTGCGCGTAATCCGCGGCGCCGACGGCAATTATCATGAAATCCTGCACATCGACACGGCGGCCGGCATGCGCGCCGCCGCCGAAGATCTGTACTTCGGGCAAGGGAAGGAAAAAATCCTCGCGTCCTGCGCCCAGATGACGCCACAGCGGCAACTCCTGCGCCGCCGCCGCGGCATGGGCGATGGCCAGCGAGGTGGCGACCAGGGCATTGCCGCCAAGTCGGCCCTTGTTCGGCGTGCCATCGAGCGAAATCAGGGCAGCATCAAGTTCGGCCTGCTGCATGACATCGCGACCGCCGAGCAGCGCCGCAATCTCGCCATTCACGGCACGCAGCGCAGACTGCACGTCGTAACCGCCAAAGGCATCTCCTCCGTCGCGCAGATCCACGGCTTCGGCACTACCTGTCGAAGCGCCAGCAGGGGCGATGGCGCGTCCGGTGCAGCCGCTCGCCAAGGTGATTTCGGTTTCCACCGTCGGCCTGCCGCGCGAATCCCAGACGCGACGTCCGACTACGGATGTGATGCGATCGCTCACGAATGCAACTCCTCTTTCCAGGCCGACATCACCTCTGCCAGGCGCCAGGGTGGCTTCAGCAGCAGCGCGCGGGCACAACAGCGCACGCGCTCCTTGTCACGCTCGTCGTAAATGTACTCGACCGGAGACTTGCCATCGACGCGGGCAAGGAATAGCCCGGGCAACAAACTCGCCGCCCGCTGTTCAAGGTCGGCAGCGGCCTCCCAGCCCACCTGCTCAAGGTAGGCTGCTGCCAGCGCCGAAAAGCAGGCGTGGAAGGACTCGCGCGCCGCCGGCGTCCACAGGCATTTCAAAAGCAGGTGATTGAGGCAGAAGGCCAGGTCGAAAGCCGGATCGCCGATGCAGGCACATTCGGCATCGAGGAACACCGGCCCCGTGGGGCCGAGCAGGATGTTCTTGGGGCTGACGTCGCCGTGGATCATGGCCAGCCGCTCCGCGCCCGTGCGCCGGCTGAGGCCGAACAGGATGTCGCGCAGGTCCGGATGTTTTGTCGCCGTGGCTTCGAGATAGGGCTCCAGGCGAATGGCATGAAAGATGTCGTTGGCCGGAAACAGAGCGGCGACCTGGGCATCCCCGGCCGTAGCTGCATGGATGCGACCCAGCCGTCTGCCGACTTCAGCAGCATCGGCGGGGTCGGCCCGGCCATCGCGCAGTTCGGACTTCCACAGGCGATGGCTCGCGGGATCGAGATAGCTCATCGCACACAACATCTCGTCTTCGTCGTGCAGCAGGATCCCGGGCACTGCATCCGGCACGATGCCGCGCACGACGCGCATCCACGCCACTTCGTAGCGGTTGCGCTCCACCGGCGCCGACCAGTCCGCCGCGACCTTGAGCTTCGCCAGGGCGCGCTTGACGCAAAAACTTTGGGTCGCCGTCGTCACTTTCCAGATATCGGAGGAAACGCCACCGCTCAGTGCCTCGAACACGGCATGGCCCGGCTCATCGACCAGTCCGGCACGCTGCAAAGCCGCTAGCAGTGAGGCGTCAGGACAGGCTGGCGCTGGATTGGCGTTCATTGCAGGGCGGGCGCTGCCCGCGAATCATTCCGCCGGCAGCGGCATCAGCGGCACCGGCTTGCGCCGCATACGCGAGAAGTCGTTGCTGACGATCATTTCGCGAAGGTAATCAAGGTTGCGCTGCATGGCACTCTGGTAGGGATCGTCACCACCAAAATGGTCGCCGATATAGCGGTAGGCGTGCTGGAAATCGCTTTCCAGACGCGGCTTGACCAGGTGGTCGTAGAAGCCGGGGGTCTTGCGCAGCAAGTCCTCGGGCGTGGCATAGAGGATCACCGTTTCGCCACTGGGAGAAACGGCACGATCGGCACCGGCATCGACGAATTCCTGGAACAGGAAATGGTGACAGCGTTCCAGGTAGAAGCGGCCGGAGATCTGGCTGATGAGGTCGGAGGTGCCCAGCATGCGGCCCAGATCGACCAGTTGTGGCCCGAGGCCGGCAAGGGTATTGCTGGCACTGCGCGCGAAATTGGTGGTGTGGATCAGTTCCGCGAGCGGGGCATATTCCGCCAGCGGCCCGGCGGCAAGATAGGGCCCCATGAAGTCGACGCTGCGCTGTTCGTGTTGGCGGATCAGGCAGGCACCCTTGGTACCGGCCTCCGACAAGCTGCGGATGAAGCCGACGTCGTGGAACAGGGCCAGCAACACGCCCAGGGAAGCCAGCTCCGGCCCCAGCGCCGGCTGTTTACCACCATGCCGTACCTCGTAGCCATCGACCATGCGTGTCATGGCCAGCGCCGTGCTCATCGAATGGCGCAGGTCATGGTAGGGCGTGTCGCAGGGAAGGTAGCCGGAATAGCGGCCCCAGAAAATGTCCTCGATGTCGATGAAGCCGTCGCGCAGCAACACTTCATCGAATCCGGCGTAGCGCCGGCCGAGAACACCACAGATCGCATCCGCCACGGCGCCTGGGCTGGCCATGTTAACGCTGCCGGTGACATCGCTTTGATTGATGTCGAACAGCGTCGAATTCAGTGCCGGAATGCCGCCGTGTGGCTGGAAGGGAGAATCCAGGATCGGGCCCTCAGATTGGCGCAGCCGGTATCAGCCGCACACATGCAAGTATCCTGACTGCGACCGTGCAAGTCAATCCGCGGTTCCCGCGACGCGGAAATTCTCTTCTCACGGAAGTACCCAGGCCAGTACCGGTGGGATGATCGCCAGCGAGGCGGAGTTGCCGATCAGCACGATCGAGGCTGCGCGCTCGGGTTCCTGGCCATAGCGTTCGGCGAAGATGTAATTCAGCACGGCGGGCGGCAACGCGCCGAAGACGATCAGCATCGCCGCGTCGCGACCGCCAAGCCCGAGCAGCTGGTTCATCGCCAGCGCCACGGCAATGCCGGCGACCGGGCCGGTCACCGCCGCAACCAGACTCAGCTTCCAGTCGGCGTGGCGGCTATCTGTGAGACGCACGCCCAGCGCGAACAGCAGCAGGGGAATCGAAATGTCGCCGAGCATTTTGATGCCGAACCAGAGCGGTTGCCACAGCGGCAACTGCAACAGGCTCACGGCGAGGCCGGCGAGGGTGGCGGCGATCACCGGCACGCGCCAGAGATTGCCGAGTCGCGCATGGTGATCCAGCATCCAGGTGCCCAGCGAGTAGTGCAGGAAATTTGAACAGAAGAACAGCACCACGGCGGCGCCCAGCGCATCTTCGCCGAAGGCCAGCACCATCAGCGGCAACCCCATGTTGCCGGAGTTCTTGAACATCGCCGGCGGCACGAAGGTATTCACCGGCACGCCAAACAGGCGCGCGATCGGCCAGGCCAGCAGCCCCGACCCCAGCACCACGGCGGTAGCGCCCGCCAGCAGCGGCAGGTGCTGGCCAATGTGGAAAGACTTGGACGCCAGCGCAGCGAACACCAGCGCCGGGACGAAGATGTCCATGTTGAGCTGATTGGCGGAGCCCATGTCCGGCTTCTTCCAGCGCCCGTAGGCATAGCCGATGGCGACAATCGCGTAGATCGGGAAGACGATGCCGGCAATGCGTTCCAGCATTGCCGTTCAGAGCACGTAACGCGACAGGTCTTCGTTCTTCGCCAGTTCGGCAAGCCGGGAATCAACGTAGGCACCGTCGATGTTCAGCTTCTCGCCACCTCGATTGCCGGCGTCGAAGGATATCTCTTCGAGCAATTTCTCCATCACGGTGTAGAGACGGCGGGCGCCGATGTTTTCGGTTTTCTCGTTGACCTGGAAGGCAATCTCGGCGAGGCGGCGAATGCCGTCATCGGCGAAACCGACCGTCACCTGCTCGGTCGCGAGGAGCGCCTGGTATTGGCGAGTCAGGCAGGCGTCGGTTTGCGTGAGTATCCGCTGGAAATCGTCCACCGAAAGCGAATCGAGTTCGACGCGGATCGGGAATCGTCCCTGCAACTCGGGAATCAGGTCGGACGGTTTGGCGAGGTGAAAGGCACCGCTGGCAATGAACAGGATGTGGTCGGTCTTGATCATGCCGTACTTGGTGCTGACCGTCGTACCCTCGACCAGCGGCAGCAGGTCACGCTGCACGCCCTGGCGCGAGACATCGGCCCCGCCCACCTCCGACCTGGTCGCGATCTTGTCAATCTCGTCGAGGAAGACGATGCCGTTTTGCTCGACATTCTTCAGCGCCTCGGCCTTGACCTCTTCGTCGTTGATCATGCGCGCTGCCTCTTCGTCGGCCAGCGACTTCATGGCATCGCGGATCTTCATCTTGCGCTGTCGCTTCTTCGCGCCGCCCATGTTCTGGAACATGCCCTGAATCTGTTGGGTCAGGTCTTCCATGCCGGGTGGAGCGAAGATCTCCATGCTGGCCTGTGGCGCGGCCACCTCGATCTCGATTTCCTTCTCGTCGAGTTCGCCTTCGCGCAGCTTCTTGCGAAATTTCTGGCGGGTGCCGCCCGAGCCGAAACCCTCATCGCCCGCCGTATCGCCAGCGCCGACTCCCCGCGCAGGCGGCAGCAACACGTCCAGCACGCGATCCTCGGCGGCATCCATGGCGCGGTCGCGCACGATGCGCATGGCATCCTCGCGGGCGTTCTTGATCGCCGTCTCGGCAAGGTCGCGGATGATGGTATCGACATCGCGGCCGACATAACCGACCTCGGTGAACTTGGTCGCCTCGATCTTGATGAAGGGGGCGTTCGCCAGCCGCGCCAGGCGCCGCGCGATCTCGGTCTTGCCGACGCCGGTGGGACCGATCATCAGGATGTTCTTCGGCGTGATCTCGGTGCGCAGCGGCTCGGCCACCTGCATGCGCCGCCAGCGGTTGCGCAGGGCGATGGCCACGGCGCGCTTGGCGCGTGTCTGGCCGACGATGTGCTTATCGAGTTCGGAAACAATCTCCGCAGGGGTCATCTGTGTCATGTGTGCGCGAAACATCCGCTGTGAGCGCCCGACAATAATGACGAGCGCAGCGAGCAAGTCAGTCGCCTCCCCCGAGAGGGGGAGGTCGGGAGGGGGTGGGTCTTCTGATCGGAATTGAAGCTCTCGATCATTCGAGAACTTCAATGACGTGGTTTTGATTCGTATAGATGCAAAGGTCGCCGGCGATGGTCAGCGATTTCTTGATGATCTCGGCTGGCGCAAGCTCGGTGTTCTCCAGCAGCGCACGCGCCGCCGATTGGGCAAAAGCACCGCCGCTGCCGATGGCGACGATGCCGTACTCGGGCTCGAGCACGTCGCCGTTGCCGGTAATCACCAGCGAATGCTCGCGATCGGCCACCGCCAGCATGGCTTCCAGGCGGCGCAGCATGCGGTCGGTACGCCAGTCCTTGGCCAGTTCCACCGCCGCGCGCAACAGCTTGCCCTGATGCTGCTCCAGCTTGGCCTCGAAGCGCTCGAACAGCGTGAAGGCATCTGCCGTACCACCGGCGAAACCGGCGAGGATCTTCTCGTTGTAGAGCCGCCTTACCTTGCGTGCACCCGCCTTGACCACGATGTTGCCCAGCGTGACCTGGCCATCGCCGCCGAGCGCAACGCTGCCGCCGCGACGCACGGAAAGAATGGTGGTGCCGTGATATTGCTCCATGGGATTCCTGTCGGGTCGATCAGATCGCGCGCGGCTTCAGCTCGACGACGTCGTGAAAGTCCTGTGATTCGAGATACACCGAAACCAAGGTGCTCAGTCCGACAAGACGCAGGCGCTTGCCCGCAGCTTTGAACCGGTTCAGCACGCCATGCAGTTCCTTTGTGGCGGCGGAATCGATGCGCACCAGCTTGCGGGCGTCGATGTCGAATTCGTCCCGCGACTTCAACAAGGCATCCAGCGTCGCGTAATTTGCCGCGCCGACACCGAGCATCTGGCCATTCAGTGCAAAGGTCTCCGGCAGCGGCAAGGGCTTGGCCGGCGCCTTGGACGATTCCTCGCTGCGCGGCGGCGGCGCTTCCCAGGAAGGCGGCGACACCTCGAAGGTGATCGCGTAATTCACCGCCGCTTCTTCGAAGGCCTCCTGATGAAATGCCTGCTGATGCAGTTCGAGCAGCAGCAGCCACATATCCTGATCGGTACGCTCGCCGACCACCAGCTTCTTTTCGAGTATTTCAGCGAGATGCTCGGGGCTGCCAAAGACGAATTCCTTCTTCGCCCGCTTCAAGGCCGCAATGCCGCGCATCAGCAAGGTTGCGCCATTGTTGTCGGCATCGGTGAGCTTGGATACATCCATGCGCACCAGCGTGCTGGTCGCCGCCAGTTTCATCGCCTGCTTGAGCACCTCGCCCACGCCGACGTTGAGCACACCGCTGAGCGAGACGTGGGCGCGCCCGCCGGTGGTCTCGGCGGCAAGGTTTTCGTCCTCGGCACTCGCGCTCCAGGTCGGTGGCGATTTTTCGAAACGACGCGCAAAGGTCATCGCCAGGGCATCGAAGGCAGGCTGGCGCCCCATGGCCTGCAACACTTCGAACAGGCAGGCCCAGGCACGGATGGTCGAATCGCCGAGGTTTTCGTTGCTCTTGATCGCCGCTTCCAGGCGGCGCATGGCATCAAGCTCTTTGCCCGAGGCATACATCCCGGCGGCGTCTGTCAAAGCCGGCGGCAATGGCGGACGTAGCGGCGGCGGCGGCGGGGCCGGCTCCGGCGGCGGGGCTGGTGTTTCCTGAACCAGCGCGAGCGCCGGCTCCGGCTCGGGCTTCGATTCGAAGGCACCGGGCACGGTGAAATCCAGATCCATCAGATCGTCGTCATCGGCCACTGCGCTGCCGCGGTTTCTGGGAACCGCTGATTGTTGGGGACCGAGCAGTATAAACGAGGGATCAGTCCTTGATTCGAGCAATCCCTCCAAACGCCATCAGGCCCAGACAGCAAACCACCATCGCCCCGGCGGGCAGGTCCGCATATAACGAAAGCCCGAGGCCGGCCGCATACGCCGTGGCACCCATCAGGTAGGCGACGGCAAGGCGCTTTTTGCCGGACACGGCCCGCGTCGCGACCGCCGGCGCAATCAGGCTGGCGAACACCAGCAATACGCCGACAAGTTGTACCGATGCCGTTACCGCGCAGGCAAACAAGGCATAGAAGGCAAAGCGGCCCGACGGCGCAAGGCGCCGCAGAACCATCCACGCCACGAGTACCAGCGCATACAGGATCGCCACCGGGAGCAGGCTGCCCCAACCCACCCAAAGGATCTGTCCAGCCAAAAGGTCGCGCAAATGCTCCCCGCCCTGCGGGTTTCCGGCCAGCAACAGAATCCCCAGCGCGGCTGCCAGCACGAACAGCAATCCGATCAATGCCTCCTGGATCTCTGGCCAGCGTTGCTCGGTCCAGGTCAACAGCGCGGCGCCCAGCAGGGCGGCCAGGGCGGCGGCCACTTGGGTGCCGGCGGCGCCGCCAAGGTCGTCCAGGTGCAATAGGCCGGCGGCGATGACGCCCAGGGCCGCCACCTGCGCAATGGCCAGGTCGATGAAGATGATGCCGCGTCGGAGCACCTCGATGCCCAAAGGCACATGCGTCGCCAGCACCAACAGCCCCGCCACCATTGGTGCAGCAAGCAAGCTCAGATCCGGCCCCGCGAGTCCGGCGCTCATTGCAGTGCCTTCAATAGCCGGGCCACGGTATCGTCGAACAAGGCGCTGAGGTCCCGCGCTTCGGGCGTGCCACCCACGGTGAATGGCAGCACCACCACCGGCAGCCTGGTCTCGGTCGCAAGCCATTCCGCGGGACGGGCCGAGTTGTAGGCAGCGCGTATCACCATGCGCGGACGATTATGCACTGCTTGTTCGCGCACCTTCGCCAGATGGGCCAGCGAGGGCTCGATCCCGGGCTTGGGTTCCAGCGTGGCTACTTCGCGCATGCCCAGCCAGTCATAAAGATAGACCCAGGCCTTGTGTTGCGAGACCACGGCCACCCCCTTGAGCGGCGCTGCCTGTGCCTCCCAGCGTTTGATCTGCGCGCGCCAGCGGCCGGCGAAGGCGGCATAACCCGCCCTATAGGCCGCGGCATTTGCCGGATCGACCTGGGCAAGGCGCACCGACAGCGCCTCGCCGACGACGAGCATGTTGCGCGGATCGGTCTGGATGTGCGGGTTGCCGGCGGCATGCACGTCGCCGTCGGCGCGATCCAGCCGCGCCGGCACGTCGAGCATGCGCACCGCGCCTGCCGCCTCGAAATATCCCGGCTGGCCGGATTGGATGCGCGGGTTGCCCGACTCGCGCTGCACCACCGGCAGCCAGCCGACCTCCAGTTCGGCACCGGTGGCCAGCAGCAGGTCGGCATTGCGCGCCCGCGCGATCAGCGAGGGCCGCGCATCGATGTGGTGCGGATCCTGCAGGGCCGTAGTGGCCGAGGCCACCCGAACCCTGTCGCCGCCGATCTCCTGCGCCAGCGCCGCCCACTCCGGGACGGTCGCCAGCACGTTGAGTGCGGCCTGCGCCGGCAGGGCGAGTACCGCAACCAAAGCCAACAAGATGCGTCGCATGTCGCCTCCTCAGAACTTGTGCGCGCCGTGGGCGCCCAGGCTCATCACGTACTGCAGCCAGACCTGGTTGTCGGTGCGACCCGCGCCGCGCGATGTGTCACGCGCCACCTGGAAGCGCAAGCGGGCGAACTCGGAACTGGCGAAATCGACCATCACCGTGTTGCGCGTCGGCTTGAATGGCGCAAGTTGCGGCAGGTCGGTCGCCACCAGCGTCGGGCCGAAGCCCGGCGTACCGGAATCGAGCCGGTCATGGCGGTAACCGACGCGCCAGCGTGGCATGAACTGATACACGCCCTGCAGGTAGAAACCCGACTGCGCAGAACGATAGCTGTCGGTGATGCCGGCCGCGCCGCCGCAAGCGCCGCTGGTGTCGCGTTCGGCGCACATCAGGCGGCCGTCTTCGGTACGGCGGAAGTACTCGCCCTGCAGCTTGAAACTGCGCTCCTTGGCATTGCCGTTGGGTGCCCACTTCCAGACGAAATCGGCGACCGCAGTGCGGCTGTCGCCGGCAAAGCTGACCGTGGTCGCCAGGCCAGCGCCATCGACGCCTTCATAGCTGCGCCCGCCGGGTCGGGTGGCGATGTAGGAAAGCCCCGCACGCCAGGTATTCGAGGGCCCGACATCGCCGCCGACATGCGCAAACGCCGCCCCGATCCCGGTGCCGCTCTTGTTCCGCGCGCCGCCGGGAAAACTGTTGTCACGCCCGCCCTCTAGCCCGAATTCCAGATAGGTCTCGGTCGGTGCCAGCCACTTCACCTGCACGCCCTCGGTGGTCAGCTTGTTGCCTACAAACGCGGTATAGGCCAGCGGCGCATCCGCAAAATCCCAGGCATGAGGATGGATCTCGTTCTGGTAGCCGATGCCGGAAAGGAAGCGGCCACCCTTGACGGTCAGCCCGGCGCCCAGCCCGAGCGTCTGGAAATACGCCTCCTCGAGTTCGACAGTATTGCCCGGCGTCAATGCCAGGTTCAGGTAGCCGCGAAAGTTCGGATCGACGTTGGCGGATACCGTCAGCTCGGTCTCCTGCGCGGTGAAGCCGCGCCGCCGCGGTGGGCCGATCTCGTCGGGTTCGCCGGGTGGCACAAAGCCCTGCATTGTCCATGTCGCCGGATCCAGCGTGGTCTTGGTCAGTGCGCCTTGCAGGTTGAGGCCGATCTCCGGATTGAACCCGGTCGCCTTGCCGTCCCCGGCGCGGGCCACTTGCTTCGCCGACGTCTCGGCGGCAGCCTTGGCCTGGACCAACGTGCCCTCCGCCTGTACCAGGCGCCTTTCCAGCGCGTTGATGCGCTGCTCGTAGGCATTCTTCATTTGCGCGATTTCTTCGCGCAGGGCTTTCAGGTCGGCGTCAGCCGCCGACGCCGGGAGGCTGGCAAGCGCGCCAAGCGCCGCCAGCACCCCGATGGATGCATGTTTCATGACTTGCTCCAGGAAAAATGGAATCGGGCCCGCCGCGATTGGCGGGCACGGAAAAATCCAGGTCAGTCCTGAAGCTTTGGTGGTGCGCGGCTCTGAAACGCCAGCGGCCGATGGAAAGTCGGCGCTGGCAACACGGCGACAGCGGTCAGCGCCGGCCCTGTGCCCATGGCATGCATCGCAAACGGGCCGCTCGCCAGTGCGGTACCGAATCCAAGACAGGCGAGGCAGGTGGTACAGACGTGGGCCAGCACATGCGCAGCGCTTTCGTTCTCTTCGCCGTCCTGTACCGTCGACGCTGCCGCCGTGGCGTGCGCTGCCAGGTTCTCGGCCAGGTGATGAACGTGGTGCGCCAGTGCGAACTGCTGCACCAGCAACAGTTGCATCGCCAGCCAGATCGCCAGCAGGCCTCGGCGCGGCAGACTCATACTCCCTCCCGCGACGAACAGCCGGCGCAAGTGCCGCGCAGGTCGAAAGCCACTTCGTTGAGGCGAAAGCCGCGCGGCAGGCGCGGCGGCGGCGGGGGCTCGGCCTTCAGGCAGAACACCCCGCCGCAATCCGTGCAGCGGAAATGCACGTGCTTGGCATGCTGGCGCTGGGCGCCGGCCGCGGAAAAACGGAACACGCCGCGCGTGTCGACCGCCTTCAGCGCCAGGCCGCAGGCTACCAGCGAATCCAGGATGCGATAGAGCGTTACGCGATCCATTGCCGGCTCGGCAGGATCGTCCAGCCGCGCTTCAAGCTCGGCGTGCGACAGCGGTTGGCGCGCCGCGTGCAGCGCATCGAGCACCCGCACGCGGCCGCGCGTCACCTTGACACCGGCGGCGCGGATCAGGTCGGCGGACACGTCAATTTGGGCGGGGGCAAGGTCACGGGCCATGGCCGAATGAAACCACAGCCCGCCTCCAAATGCAACAAGGTTGCGTTTACCGCCTTGCTGTGATTCAATGCCGACTTGCAAATTTTGCGCAGCACTGCTTTCGCCCGATGTCCGCACCGCTCCTCACCCAGATCGTCCTCGCCTGCCTGCTCGGCGGCGTCCTCAGCGTCGCCGCGGCAGCGCTGGTGATGTTCGGCCTGCCACGCAAGTGGCTGGGCTTCACGGTCAGCTTTTCCACCGGCCTGCTGCTGGCCACGGCCACCCTGCACCTGCTGCCCGAGGCACTGGAAACCGGGCTGACGCCACGCGAAGTGTTCCCCCTGCTGCTGGGCGGCATCCTCGCCTTCTTCATCCTGGAAAAGTACGCCTTGTGGCGCCACGCCCACGCCGGTACCGACCCTGATGCCCATCAGGGCGACCTGCAGTGCGACGACCATACCCATGGACATCACCATCACCACGGGGCCGCAGGAAGCCAGGGCGAGACCCTGTCGATTCTGGTCGGCGACGGCTTCCACAACTTCACCGACGGCCTGCTGATCGCAGCGGCCTTTCTCGCCGACCCCGTACTCGGCTGGGGCACCACGGCCGCCATCATCGCCCACGAGGTGCCGCAGGAAGCCGGCGACTTCGCCATCCTGCTCGCCGCCGGCTGGAAGCGCGGCCGCGCCCTGCTGTGGAACGGAGTTTCCAGCCTCACCGCCGTGGCCGGCGGCATCATCGGCTACTTCGCCCTGGATAACGCGCGGGACTGGATTCCCTACATCATCACCGTCACCGCGGCGAGCTTCCTTTACATCGCCATCGCCGACCTGATGCCGCGCCTCAAGCGCGAGACTCACTCCGTCGGCTGGCATGGCCTGCTGCTGGCCGCCGGCATTCTTGTGGTGGTGCTGGGTAACGGACATTCACATTGAACACACGGAGACTGCACATGCGCGCACTGACGCTTGTAACCTGCCTGCTTGCCATCGCCCTGCCCGCACAGGCCGAGAAGGGCCACGTCCACGGCGAAGGCAGCCTCGAAGTCGTGATTGACAAGGAAAGCCTCAGCTTGCGCCTGGAACTGCCGCTGGACGTCGCCGTCGGCTTCGAACGCGCAGCGCGGAACGACAAGGAAAAGGCCGCGCTGGCGGCGGCACAACAGGCACTGGCCGACCCCGCGCTGTTTGCTCCGACGCCTGCCGCCGGCTGCAAGGCAGAGCCCGCCCGCATCGAGATGCCGAAGTTTGACGGCAACAAACCGGTGGAACATGCCGACATCGACGCCACCTATCAATTTCGCTGCGCCACTCCGGCGGCACTGAAGTCGGTCGAGACGACGATTTTCAAGAGCTTCAAGCGTCTTTACCGGCTCGAAGCCAGGCGCGCCGGCCCCACCGGCCAGGGCGCGGGTCGCCTGACACCGAAGACCCCTGCCCTCACCTGGTAATCCCATGGGGATGTCCGCGCTGCGTATCGCCGACCTGGTCTTTCGCTGGCCGCGACAGGCGGAGAACTGCCTGGAGATTCCGCTGCTCGAACTCGCTGCCGGTGAACGTGTGTTCCTCCACGGCCCCAGCGGCAGCGGCAAGAGCAGCCTGCTCGGCCTGCTCGGCGGCGTTGCCGTGCCGCAGGCAGGCGCAATCGAGCTGCTCGGCACCAGCATCACGCAACTCGGCGGTCGCGCCCGCGACCGCTTCCGTGCCGACCACATCGGCTTCCTGTTCCAGCAGTTCAACCTGCTGCCCTGGCTCTCGGCACTCGACAACGTGCTGCTGCCCTGCACCTTTTCATCACGGCGGCGGGACCGTGCCGGCCCTTCGCCGCGCGCCGAGGCCGAACGACTGCTCGGCCACCTCGACCTCGCCCCGGCGACCTGGCACGAACCGGCCGGCGAGCTTTCGGTCGGCCAGCAGCAGCGCGTCGCCGCCGCCCGCGCCCTGATCGGCCGCCCGGAAATCCTCATCGCCGACGAACCGACTTCGGCGCTCGACGCGGAACGGCAGCAGATCTTCATCGACCTGCTGCTGCAGGAGTCCGCCGCAGTAGGCGCAACGCTGGTGTTCGTCAGCCACGATCGCCGCCTCGCCGGCCATTTCGATCGCATCGTCGCGCTCGACGACATCAATCGCGTGACGCGGGAGCTTGCGGCATGAAGGCCGTGCTGCGCCTGGCCGCGCTCTCGGCCTGGAGCCGGCGCCTGACACTGGGCCTGACGCTGATCGCCATCGCCCTGGCGGTGACCCTGCTGCTGGCGGTCGAGCGTATCCGCGTCGATGCGCGGCAGAGCTTCACCCAGGCGGTATCGGGTGTGGACCTGGTGGTCGGGGCGCGCACCGGCGGTGTGCAATTGATGCTCCATGCCGTATTCCACGCCGGTACGGCAAGCAACAACATCACCTGGGACAGCTACCGGGCAATCGCCACCCACCCCGCGGTCGACTGGGCACTGCCGCTGTCGCTGGGCGATTCGCATCGCGGCTTTGCCGTGCTCGGCACCAGTGCCGACTACTTCGCCCACTTCCGCCACGGCGACAAAGAGGAACTGCGCTTTCGCGACGGGAAAGCCTTTACCGGCGTGTTCGAGGCCGTGCTCGGCAGCGAGGTGGCGCGCGGCCTCGGCTACCGGCTCGGCGACGCGATCACACTCAGCCACGGCCTGGTCGAGCGCGGCGCTGAGCACGGTGACAAGCCCTTCCGGGTCACCGGCATCCTGGCGCCGACCGGGACGCCGGTCGATCGCACGGTCCATGTCAGCCTCGAATCGATCACTGCGCTGCACCTCGACTGGGTCGGCGGCGCGCCGCTGCCGGGTGTCACCATCCCGGCGGAATTCGTCGCCAAATTCGACCTGCGGCCGAAGGAAATCACCGCGGCATTGGTTGGGCTCAAACAGCGCAGCGACGTCTTCCGCATGCAACGCTTCATCAACCAGTATCGCGGTGAAGCGCTGCTGGCAGTAATGCCCGGGGTGGCGCTGGACGAGTTGTGGCAGAGCGTGGCGATGGTCGAGCGCACACTGCTGGCGATATCCGCGCTGGTGGTGTTGGTCGGCCTTGCCGGCCTGGCGGCGACGCTGCTCGCCGGGCTCAACGAGCGCCGCCGCGAACTGGCAATCCTGCGCGCGCTGGGTGCCGGCCCCGGGCAGATCTTTGTGATGCTGACCGCAGAAGGCGCGCTGGTCACTGCTGCCGGCGCCGCGCTCGGCCTGATACTGCTGACCCTGGGCAGCGGACTGGCGGCGCCCTGGCTGCTGGAGCGCTTCGGCATCGTTCTCGCCACACGGCTCCCGGGCAGCCAGGAACTTGCGCTGATCGGCGCAGTCATTACCACCGGCCTGCTGGCCAGCCTGGTTCCGGGCTGGCGCGCCTGGCGCATGTCGCTGGCCGACGGCCTGACCCCGAGAAACTGAGGATGTTCATGAAACGCCATCTGCTGCTCCTGCTTACCCTCTGCCTTGCGCTGCCGCTGCAGGCCGCCGAGGATTTCCGCGACATCAAGTGGGAAGTGCTGGTGCCCAAAGGCTGGGACCCGAGCAAGGATCTCAAGGCACTGGATCTCGGCAAGTTGCAGGACAACGACCCGCGCGCCATGGAAGCGCTGGATAAGATCCGCCAGATGTGGGACAACGCGCCCACCGACCCGGCGCTGGCCGGCGCCAGGGTCCGCCTGCCCGGCTTTGCCATCCCGCTGGAAAACAAGGGCGGCAAGGTCTCCGAGTTCCTGCTGGTGCCGTATTTCGGCGCCTGCATCCACACGCCGCCGCCACCCGCCAACCAGATCATCCACGTGGTGACGAAGAAGCCGGTGACAAACCTGCACAGCATGGACACGGTCAAGGTCAGCGGCACCCTGAGCCTGCATACGGCCAGCACGCCCTGGGGTAATGCCGGCTACCGGCTGACGCTGGACAAGCTGGAAAATTTCAACCCGGCGCCGCCGCCGGACGAGAAGCGCAGGCGCTGAGCATCAGCGACGTCGGCAAGGGATACTGTCTCCGGACCGGCCGAAGAGATAAATTTCAATCCACCAGCAGCAGCAATCCTTTCAGGTATTCACCCTCGGGAAAGGCCAGGTCCACCGGATGGTCGGCGGCACCGTGCAGCTGCTCGACGATCCGCGCACTGCGCCCGGCATCGAGCGCTGCGCCGGCAACAATCTTGCGGAACAGCTCGGCACCGATGCCGCCGGAGCACGAGTATGTCATCAGCAAGCCGCCCGGCGCCAGCAGTTGCAGGCCGAGCAGGTTGATGTCCTTGTAGGCACGCGCGGCACGCTCGGCTTGGGCCGCGGTGTGGGCGAATTTCGGCGGGTCGAGGATGATCAGGTCATAGCGCTCGCCGGCGGCACGCAGGCTGCGCAATTCGCCGAACACATCGGCCTCCATCCAGATCGCGCGCGCGGCGTCGAGTTGCGGATTCAAGGCCAGGTTGCGCCGGGCCGTTTCCAGCGCGGGGCCGGAACTGTCGACCGATACCACTTCACGCGCACCGCCAGCCAGCGCCTGCAGCGAAAACCCGCCGGTATAGCAAAAGCAGTTGAGTACGCGCCGGTCACGCGCGATCTCGGCGACGCGGCGGCGGTTGTCGCGCTGGTCGAGGTAGAAGCCGGTCTTGTGGCCGCCGACGATATCCACCTCCATCCGTACGGCATTCTCCTCGATCACCAGCGGAGTATCCGATGCCGCGCCATGAATCCAGCCGGTGACCGGCTCCAGCCCTTCGAGGCTGCGCAGGTCAAGGTCCGAGCGCTCGTAGATTCGCGTACAGCCGGTGGCCTTGAACAGGGAGTCGGCGATGGCACCACGCCACTTCTCGGCGCCGGCGCTGCTGAGCTGCAGCACCACGGTATCGCCGTAGCGGTCGGCGATGATCCCCGGCAGGCCGTCGGACTCGGCGTGGATCAGGCGCAGGCCCTGCTGTCCGGCAAGCTCGGGCAGTGTCTTGCGCCGCGCTACCGACGCGGCGACACGGCGCTTGAAGAAGGCGTGATCGATGACGTCCTCGGCATCGAAACTCCAGATGCGCGCCCGGATCTGCGAACTGGGGCTCCAGGCGGCGCGCCCAAGCGGCCGGCCGTCGGCGGCCAGAACATCGACCGTATCGCCCGGCCGCGCACGACCTTCCAGGCGATCCACGGCACCGGAGAACAGCCACGGGTGGCGGCGCAGGACGGATTTCTCCTTGCCGGGTTGCAGTGTCAATGTGGCCATTGGTGTAGTCTCAATTGAAGGGGTGCGTTCAAGCGGCCCGGCGCCAGGGAGCGCTGCCGAACTCGGCGACCAGGAAATCGACCATCGCGCGCACCTTGGGCGAAAGGTTGCGCCCGCTGGGATAAGTGGCAAACAGCGGCACCGGCTCGACGTGGTGCCAGTCATTGAGGATGGCGACCAGGCTGCCGTTGCGGATGGCCTCGGCGACCACCACGTCCGACATGCGTGTGACACCGACCCCGGCCAGTGCCAGTTGCAACACGGTCTCGGCATTGTTGGTGACGATATTGCCTTCCACGTTCACCACGCGAATGCCGTCGTCAGTGTCGAAGGGCCAGCGCCGCAGGGCCGGCAGACTGGTGATCCAGAGGCAGTTGTGCTGCTGCAGGTCGTCCGGCGTGCGCGGCCTGCCGTGGCGCTCCAGGTAAGCCGGCGACGCACAGATCACGCGCTCGAGGTTGCAGATGCGTCGCGCCACCAGCGACGACTCTTCCAAAGGGCCGATGCGGATTGCCACGTCCACACCCTCCTGCATCGTGTCCAGGCGCTCGTCGCTGATGTGCATGTCGATTCCGACCGCCGGATGCAGCGCCTGGAAGCGCGGGATCGCCGGCGCCAGCTGGTGGGTGCCGAAAGTCGAGCCGCAATGCAGGCGCACCAGCCCGCGCGGACTGGAGCCCGCCTCGGCAACTTCAGCCTCGGCCTCGTCCATCGCTTTGAGAATGGGCCGCGCCCTGGCATAGAAGGCCTCGCCCTCGGCAGTAAGTTGCACCCGGCGCGTGGTCCGTTGCAGCAGGCGAGCGCCCAGCCGATCTTCGAGCCGCGTGACCAGCTTGGACAGGGCCGAAGGCGTCAAACCTAATTGCCGCGCCGCAGCAGAGAAGCCTCCGGTTTCCACTGTAGTAACAAAAGCAGTCATCTCGGCAGCACGATCCATGACCCTATTATGGAATATTTTTCACTAATGTTGTTCCTGAAGTACCTATTGTTGTTTCGTAGAGAAGTAATTACATTGTAGCCATGCGATACCGCACTGCAGCAAAAAGGAAATAATCATGGTCACGTACGACACCAACGAAATCGTCAGGCAAGCCAAGCAAATGCGCGCCGAGGAAATGCGCCGCATCGAGGGACTGATGACCCAGCGCCTCAGGCTGTACTTCCGGCTGCTGGCCGGATCCGCAGTGGATGCCGGCAACGCCCTGCAACCCGTGTTCTCGTGGAACCCGCAGGATGCCTCACCGCACCGCGTGACCGGCCCCTCGCTGCTTACCCGCGCCAGCTTGGCGCTGCGCACACTTTTCAGCTGGAATCCGCAGGCACATAGCTCCTGAGCCGCCAGCAACCGTCTCCTCCTCGGCCTAATTCTTCAGGCCGTTAGCCCCGCCAAGTTGAGCGGGGCTATTTTTTTATGTCCGCGCAGGATGCGCGGACGGTATCCACAGGAATGTCCGCCCCGGCAGGGCGGACGTTATCCAGCGCAATCAGGTGCCCGACGAAATGGCGAGTTCGCGATAGCGTCCGCCGTGAAAAATCAGCGGCGCCTTCGATTCGCGCCGGAAATTCTCGACGTAGCCGACCAGGATGACATGGTCGCCACCGGGATAACGGGCCTCGTTGCGGCATTCGAACCAGGCGCAGCAGCCGGGCAATAGCGGCGTACCGCCAGCGCCGACTTTCAGATCAATGCCGGCGAAGCGGTCTTCCTGCGGTTGCGAAAAGCGCTGTGACAGTTCGACCTGATCAGCCGCGAGAATGTTGACCGCGTAGTGACTGCAGGATTCGAAACCGGGACGCGATGGCGATGCCAGCCCCAGGCTCCACAGCACCAGCGGCGGATCCAGCGAAACCGAGGCAAAGGAATTGATGGTGACACCGACCGGCTGGCCGTCGGCGCCGCGCGTCGTGACTACGGCCACGCCGGTGGCGAACTCGCCGAGGGCATCGCGCAGGGAACGGCTGTCGAATTGAATTTGAAACGACTGGTTCATGGGGTTGGCAGCCAACAGGCTCTAAAATCCGGCGACTTTTTATATTTCTGGAGCACCTGATGGGCATCGCCAAACGTATCGGCACTCCGCTTTCCCCCTCCGCCACCAAGGTCATGCTGCTCGGTTGCGGCGAACTGGGCAAGGAGGTCATTATCGCATTGCAGCGTCTGGGCTGCGAAGTGATCGGCGTCGATCGCTATCCCGATGCCCCCGGCATGCAGGTGGCGCATCGCAGTCATGTCGTGACCATGACCGACGGCAATGCGCTGCGCGAGCTTATCGCGAAGGAGCAGCCGGCGCTGGTGGTGCCCGAAATCGAAGCCATCGCCACCGCCACCCTGGTCGAGATCGAGCGTGACGGCGTCGCCGGCCACCACCCTGAGATCATCCCGACGGCGCGCGCGGCACAGCTGACCATGAACCGCGAAGGCATCCGTCGCCTGGCCGCCGAAGAACTCGGGCTGGCCACCTCGCCCTACAAGTTCGCCGACACGCTGGCCGAACTGCAGGCCGCGATTGACGCCGGCATTGGCTACCCTTGCGTGATCAAGCCGGTGATGTCTTCCTCCGGCAAGGGCCAGTCGCTGGTGAAGTCTGCCGGCGACGTGCAACAGGCCTGGGATTACTCGCAAGCTGCCGGCCGCGTCGGCGCGGGGCGCATCATCGTCGAGGGCTTTATTGATTTCGACTACGAGATCACCCAGCTCACGGTGCGGGCCGTCGGCGCCTCGGGCGAGGTCGAAACTTTTTTCTGCGAACCCATCGGCCACGTGCAGGTCAATGGCGACTACGTCGAGAGCTGGCAGCCGATGGCGATGACGCCGGTCGCCTTGCAGAAGTCGCGCGACATTGCCAGGGCGGTGACGTCCAACCTCGGCGGACGCGGTATCTTCGGCGTCGAGCTGTTTGTCAAGGGCGACATGGTCTGGTTCTCCGAGGTCAGTCCGCGCCCGCATGACACCGGCCTGGTGACGCTGGCCACGCAGCGGCTCTCGGAATTCGAATTGCATGCGCGGGCGATTCTCGGCCTGCCGGTCGACACCAGCCTGCGCCGCCCCGGGGCTTCGGCGGTGATCTACGGCGGCATGGAGGAAACGGGCATCGCCTTCGAGGGCGTATCCGATGCCCTGCAAGTGCCGGAATCCGACCTGCGCCTGTTCGGCAAGCCCGAAAGCTTCGTCAAGCGACGCATGGGCGTGACCGTGGCGAACGCCGACACCACCGACGAGGCGCGCAGCCGCGCCAAGCTGGCGGCCAGCCGGGTCAGGCCGGTCAAGGCGTGAGCACTCCCGATGGGCCGCCACAAGGAAGCCCCGTCGAAACCACGGAGCCGCGCCAGCGGCGAACCAAAGCCCCCCCCTTCCCAGGGAAGGGGGCCGGGGGGGAAGGCCGTACTTTTGCCTCAGGCGCGCGGCTTCGCCGCACGCCTGATCCGCTGGCACAAGCGCCACGGCCGCCACGACATGCCGTGGCAGAACACGCGCGATCCGTATCGCGTCTGGCTATCGGAGATCATGCTGCAGCAGACCCAGGTGGCAACCGTGGTGCCTTACTACCATCGCTTCCTGTCGAGCTTTCCGACGCTTGCCGCGCTCGCGTCCGCACCGGTGGAGGAAGTGATGGCCCTGTGGAGTGGCCTCGGCTACTACGCCCGCGCGCGCAACCTGCACGCCTGTGCCAGGACAGTGATGGCGGACCATGGCGGCGAATTCCCCCGCGATCCTTTTGTCATCGCCAGCCTGCCCGGCATCGGCCGCTCGACGGCCAACTCGATTGCCACCTTCTGCTTTGGCGCGCAGGCACCGATCATGGACGGCAACGTCAAGCGCGTGCTGTGCCGGGCCTTCGGCATCGATGGCTTTCCCGGCGGCGGCGCCGTGGAAAAGCGCCTCTGGGCGCTGGCCGAAGAACTGATGCCAAAACGCGACGGCGATATCTACAACCAGGCTCAGATGGATCTCGGCGCCATGGTCTGCACTCGCAGCAAGCCACGCTGCGATACCTGCCCGCTCGCCGACACTTGCATCGCGAAGGCCGGCGGACGTACCGCGGAACTGCCGGCGCGCAAACCGCGCAAGGTCGTCCCGCAACGCGATGCAACGCTCTTGGTACTGCTGCACGACAACCGCGTCCTGCTCGAAACCCGTCCAGCCGCCGGCATCTGGGGCGGCCTGCTGTCATTGCCGGAACTTCCGGCGGGCAGCGATGCCGCGGAATGGGCGACGCGGCGCTTTGCCTGTCGCATCCTCGCCGTGTCACCAGCGCCGACTTTCGACCACGCCTTCAGCCACTTCCGCCTGCGGATTTCACCACTGCTGATCAAGGTCGAACCGGGCCTCGCAGCAATGGAGCCAGGCCTGACATGGCTGGCCTTCGACAAACTGGAAAGTGCCGGCCTGCCCGCGCCGGTGCGCCGCATCCTCGAATCGCTTTACGCCTCCGGCAACAAGCCTTTGGATTCGAGGAAGCGATAGATGATTTCTAGCCGGTCCAGGCTGTCCTCGATTTCAAGCAGCTTTTGTTTCGCCACCAGCGGAATCGGCAACACTTCGGCATAGCGCATGCCCAGCCAGCCGGCGTCGAAGAAGCAATGCGGCTTGGCCGGCGCGTTCGGCGCATCGGCTGCCAGGTCCCCGATGATCGCGCGCAGCAAAGGCACCAGGCGCGCGTAGGCGCCGGGAATCGGCAGGATGGCTGGCGCGGCAATCAATTCCACCGCGGCGCGCAGCAGGCCCGAGGGCTCGACCCAATGTTTTTGCACACGGTAGCGGTCGCTCCCCTGGGCGACGATATTGAGCACGCCGAGTTGCGGCATGTCCCAATCGGTGATCTGCGCCAAGGTGCCGACAGGCTCGGGCGAAGCCGCCGTCTGCCCGGGGCGCGCCACCTCCTCGCCGTTGGCAATCAGGCAGATGCCGAATGAACTCGACTCCTTGAGGCAAACCTTGATCATGTCCATGTAGCGCTGCTCGAAGATGCGCAGCGGCAACCGGCCTCCGGGAAACAGCACGGAATGCAGCGGAAACAACGGGACAATCACGATGGTGCCGATTCTCGGGGCAATGCCAGCAAGCGCGCGGCAATCAGACCGTTGATCGTGCCGAAAACCAGTGCCGCGGTGGCAAACAGCGGCAGCAGGAAAAACACGCCGTCATGCGGAACCAGCCAGGCGCGGGCGAGCAGCAGTTGGCCGCCGATATGGGCGAAGGCGGCCAGCACGCTGGCCGTAACCGGTCCGAACCAGCGCAGCGGAAGAGCCTGTGCCAAGGCCAGCACCGCGAGACTGCACACGGCCCCGGCCAGGGCGAGAAAAAACCCGGGCGCCAGAAACTGCCCGATCGCCAGGGAGCCGGCCAGCACGCGCAGCAGGCTGACCCAGGCGGCATCGCGCCAGCCGTGGCGCGCCAGGACCACCAGCACGATGATGTTGGCCAGCCCGGGCTTGACGCCGGGCAATGGACTGGGGAGCGCGGCCTCGGCCACCGACAGCGCAATCGCCGCCGCCGCGTAGCGCGCGACGCGGCGATCGTCGGCCGTCACCGGCAGCTCAATAGTTGATGCTGTCATAGCCGGCATTGGCGCCGCCGCGCCCTCCAAGCTGAAGCGTGACGTGATTGGGTGCGCAGATCGCCACGGCATTCACCCGCGTCAGCCAACCCTGCTGCACGCAGTACTGGCGCGGCCCCGGATCGGAAAGCACACGCGCCCGGCCGGGTTGCACCTCGATCACCGTGGTGCCGATGGCACCTTCGACCTCGAAGCGGCGCGGCACATTCAGCGCAAGCTCGGTGACGAGCTGTCCGTCGCGTTTGACGATGGCGCGATCGGCAACGCCACCGCGCCACAGCAGCGGATACGAAACAGCGACCAACGCGGCGGAAACCAGCAACAGCAGCCAGTCGCCCGGACGCAACAATTGGTGCCACGGCCCGCTGCCGGCGCCGGCTGCCGTCCTCAGCAGCTCGCGCAGCCCGTCAGGCAAACGGTCGCTCATTCGATCAGGCTGCGGTGCCGTACCAGCACGCGCGCCGACGCCCGGAAATGGGCGGCAAGCTTTTCGGCCAGATACACCGAGCGATGCTGCCCGCCGGTGCAGCCGATGCCCACGGTGAGGTAGGAACGGTTGTCGCGCACATAGGCCGGCAACCAGTCGCCGATGAAGCGGCAAAGGTCCGCTTCCATCCGTGCGACTTCCGGCTGGGCCTCAAGAAAGCGGATCACCTCGGCATGGCGGCCGGTAAGCGGACGCAGCAAGGGGTCGTAATGCGGGTTGGGCAAACAACGCACGTCGAACACCAGGTCGGCGTCGAGCGGGATGCCATGCTTGAAACCGAAGGACTCGAACAGCAGCGTGATTCCGCTGCCTTCGTCGAGGGAAATGAAATCCTTGATGCTGGCGCGCAGCGCGTTCGGCCGCAGATTGCTGGTGTCGATGTGGTGACCCATCGACGCGAGCATTTCGAGGGCTTCGCGCTCACGCCCGATCGCCTCCTCGAGCGTCACGTCGCCTTCCGCCAGGGGATGCCGTCGGCGCGTTTCCGAGAAGCGCTGGATCAGGACCTCATCGCGGGCGTCGAGAAACACGAAACGCAGCCCCACACCGTCGGACTCCAGCTTGCGCAGCTGCGGCGGCAGTGCCGCAATGCTCGAACCGCCGCGCATGTCTACCGCCACGGCAACACGCTCATGGCCCTCCAGGCGCAGGTGGCTGATCAGGTCGGACAGCAAGGGCGCCGGCAGGTTATCCACGCAGTAGTAGCCGGAATCCTCCAACACATTGAGCGCGATGGATTTGCCTGAGCCCGAGAGCCCGCTGATGAGTACGACTTCCATGGGCTAAAGCATAGCGGATTGACGGGAGCGTTGCCGGCACTCGCCCCGGCGAATTTGCATTGCTGCCGGATTCCGGCTGTCGCCGGAACGAGCAGAAACCGGGAGTCGGCGCCGAGGCTACGGCGCGATGGTCGGATAAATCCAGCCGTCGCGCAGCTCGATGGAGCGCGAACGCAGCAATTCGCCCAACAGCCAGGAAGCGAAATCGTCGTCGGAAAATCCCAGCATGCGCTGGTTGACGCTGTGGAAGAAGGGCACGCTCTTCAGGTATCCCGGAAGCTCGTCTTCACGAAGGCGTTGCAGATCGAGCAGGTTAAAGGTGAAGCAGGCGCGTACGGCATTGCGCCCGACACGCGTCGGGTCAGCCTCGAAGGAATCAAGGCGGCGGAAAGCGCGCGCCAGAGCGCCATCGAAATCATCGAAAGCGGCTCCATGCCCGGGGATGACGACATCGACGCCCAGCCGCCCGATGGCCTCCAAGGTGCGGCGCGTGGCGGGCAAGGCATCCTTGGCGCCCATGACCTCGCCAAAGATGATGCCGAAACCGTCCTGCCAGAGTGCATCGCCCGAGATCAGGATGCGCGCTGCGGGGCAATGGTAGATCAGCGCTTCCATGTCGTGGCCGGGCGCGGCAATCGCGTTCCAGACCATGCCACCCATTTCAAACTCGTCGCCGGCGGCGATCACCGCATCATGGGCGAAGCGCTCGCCCTGTTGCCGTGCCGCGTCGAGCAGCAAGGCGTTGGTGTCCCACTCGGCGACCATGCGCTCGATGCCCGCGGGAATCACGATGCGGCAGCCGAAGGCGGCCTGCAGCGCGGCGTTGCCGCCGATGTGGTCGGAATGCGAGTGTGTATTGATGATCCGGCCGAGACCCGGGGAACCGCGCCGTGCCGCCAGCGCCGACTTTACCAAGGCCACTGTCTGCGAAGCATGGCCGACGTAGCCGGCGTCAACCAGGGTGGCCGACTCGCCCTCGAACAACAGCACATTGTTCGATGAAAGCCAGCCGCGTTCGATGACCTGAATCGAATCAGGTAGCGTCATCAGCCCTTGCAGTTCAGCTCGGCATCAGGCTCGGGGTGACCGCGACGCTGCGCGACGGCGGCGAGAATTGCCCGCTTTTCGTCATCGCTGGCATTCGACCAGCGGACAATCTCGTCCAGCGTACGGTGACAGCCGGTACAAAGCTCGTTGACCTGATCCATCCGGCAAACGTCGACGCACGGAGACGCGACGTCCATCGCCACGTCGTCATGCTTTCTGCCGAGGATCACGGCGTCGCGCCGCTTTGCGCTTCGCGCCTGGCCAGCAAGGCGCGCGCGACACGCGAGGCCGATTCGCGCTTGAGCTTCTTTGAAATCCAGCTGCCGGTGTCGACCAGGGAATCGAGATCGATGCCGGTATCTATGCCGAGCCCCTTGAGCAGCCAGACCACGTCCTCGGTGGCGACGTTGCCGGAGGCGCCGGCGGCATAGGGGCATCCGCCGAGGCCGGCGATGGAGCTGTCAAAAATGCCGATGCCCATCTGCAGCGAGGCGTAGATATTGGCCGTCGCCATACCGTAGGTATCGTGAAAATGGCCGGCAATCTTTTTTAGCGGCACGCGACGCGCCACGGCTTCGATCATGTCCTTGGTGCGCTCGGGCGTGCCGACGCCGATGGTGTCGCCCAGGCTGACTTCGTAACAGCCCATCTCGATCAGCGCAACTGCGACATCGGCCACGGCAAGGGGCAGGATATCGCCGTCATACGGACAGCCCAGCGCGCATGACACATAGCCACGCACCTTGACGTCCGCCGCCTTTGCCGCCTCGACGATGGGCCGGAAACGCTCCAGTGACTCGGCGATGGAACAGTTGATGTTTTTCTGCGAGAAGGATTCGGAAGCCGCGCCGAACACCGCAACCTCTTTCGCGCCCACCGCCAGCGCCGCCTCGAAACCCTTCATGTTGGGCGTCAGCACCGGATAGCTGACGTCGGGAAGCTTCTGGATGGCTGCAAAAACCTCGGCGTTGTCCGCCATCTGCGGCACCCACTTGGGCGAGACAAAGGCCGTGGCCTCGATGCTCCTGAGGCCCGCCTTGCCGAGGCGATGGATAAGTTCGACCTTGGTTTCGGTGGTGACGGGCTTCTTTTCGTTCTGCAAGCCGTCGCGCGGGCCGACTTCGACGATACGTACTTTGCTCGGGAGGGTCATTCGTGTCTGTGCTTATTTCTTCTCGACCTCGAATTCTACTAGCTCGGCACCGTCGCTGACTTGTTCACCAACGTTGAAACGGAAGGCCTTGACTACCCCTGCCGACGGCGCGGCTATGGTGTGCTCCATCTTCATCGCTTCGAGGATCAATAGCGGCGCACCCTTCTCTACCTTCCCGCCGACAGCAGCAATCAGGGCGATGACCTTGCCCGGCATCGGTGCAGTGAGCCCTCCCTCCGCACCACCGCCGCTACCGGTATGGAACAAGGGATCGATGGCGGCGAAGATGTGGCAGACCCCGTCGATGAACACATGGCGCTTCTCGTTGGCGGCCACCACGGTGGCACTGATGCGACGGCCACCGAGGTCGACGCGCAACTGGCCGCCGTCGATGAAACGTCCGGCTGCCGAAACCGTCTGGCCGGCGAACTCGAGCTGGATTCCGGCGCCGACGTAGGCCGCATTGACCGCCTTTTCCACTTCGCCGGCGCGCAGGCGGATTTCACGCCGCGTCACGCTGTTGACCCGCCAGCCGTCGCGCGCGTGCCAAGGCGAGTAAGGATCATTGCCGGCGACGGCCTCGGCCGCCGCGTACTGCTGATCCTGGATCAGTTCGGCCAGCGCCGCCACCAGCCAGGCTTCGGCCGGCGGCTCACCGCCCTCCGGGAAGAGGAAACTGCGCTCGCGCTCGATCAGTCCGGTATCGAGGTCGGCCTGATCGAAGGCCGGACAGGCAATCAGGCGCGAGAGAAAGCCGATATTGTTGGAAACACCCACCACGCGGTAATCCGCCAGCGCCTGCAGCATGCGGGCGAGAGCCCGCTCGCGGCTCTCGTCCCAGACGATGAGCTTGGCGATCATCGGGTCGTAGTGCGGCGAGATCTCGTCGTCCTGTTCCACGCCGGTATCGACGCGCACATTGATGGTCTCGGCCGGCGGTGCAAGGTGGATCAGGCGACCGATCGAGGGCAGGAAACCCTTGTCCGGGTCTTCGGCATAGATGCGCGCTTCCAGCGCATGACCGTGGATGCGCAACTGCTCCTGCGCCAGCGGCAGCGGCTCACCGGCAGCGACCTTGAGCTGCCACTCGACCAGATCGAGCCCGGTGATCATCTCGGTGACGGGATGTTCGACCTGCAGGCGGGTATTCATCTCCATGAAGTAGAAGGTGCCGTCCTGCGCGTCCACTCCCGGTACGATGAACTCGACCGTGCCGGCGCCGACATAGGCAACCGCCTTGGCGGCATCGACGGCGGCCTTGCCCATCGCGGCGCGGCGCTCAGGCGTCATGCCGGGGGCCGGCGCCTCTTCGACCACCTTCTGGTGCCGGCGCTGCACCGAGCAGTCGCGCTCGAACAGGTAGACGCAATTGCCGTGGCTGTCGCCGAAGACCTGGATCTCGATGTGGCGGGGGCGCTGCAGGTACTTCTCGATCAGCACGTGCTCGTCGCCAAAGGAGGATTTGGCCTCGCGCTGGCAGGAGGCGAGCGCATCGGCAAACTCCTCGGCCTTCCACACCGCGCGCATGCCCTTGCCGCCGCCGCCGGCCGAGGCCTTGATCAGCACCGGGTAACCGATGGCGTCGGCCTGCTGCTGCAGATAGGCCGGATCCTGATTGTCGCCGTGGTAACCCGGCGTCAATGGCACGCCGGCTTTTTCCATGAGCTTCTTGCTTTCCGACTTGAGACCCATGGCGCGGATCGCCGACACCGGCGGGCCGACGAAGACGATGTTGTTCTTCGCGCAAGTCTCGGCGAAGTCCTCGTTCTCGGAGAGGAAACCGTAGCCCGGATGGATGGCCTGGGCGCCGGTGGCCAGGGCCGCGCCGATGATCTTGTCGATCACCAGGTAGGACTCGCGCGGCGGCGGTGCGCCGATGCATACCGCCTCATCGGCCATGCGCACATGACGGGCGCCGGCATCGGCCTCGGAATAAACAGCGACGGTGCGGATGCCCATGCGCCGCGCGGTCTTGATGACGCGGCAGGCGATCTCGCCGCGATTGGCAATCAGTATTTTCGTAAACATGGTGTCAGCCCTGGGCGATCCAGTTGGGTTTGCGCTTCTCGAGGAAGGCAGTCATGCCTTCGCGTCCTTCTTCGCTGGCGCGCAGGCGCGTGATGCGCTGCGCCGTGTCCTCGACCACCTCGTCAGAGAGCGGCTTCCAGGCTACGGCAGATATCAGTTGCTTGCACTCGGCCAGCGCCCGCGGGCCGTTTTTCAACAGCGCGTCGATGACCTCGCCCAGCGCTTCGTCAAGCGATTCCTCGTCCGCCACCATTTCGTGCAGCAGGCCGATGCGATAGGCCTCGGCGGCCGAGAAGCGCTCGGCGGTGAGCATGTAGCGTCGCGCATAGCGCTCGCCGATGGCCGCGATCACATGCGGGCTGATCACCGCGGGAATGATGCCGAGCTTGACCTCGGTCAGAGAAAACTGCACGTCGAAAGTGGCGATGGCGATGTCGCAGCAGGCCACCAGGCCGACGCCGCCGCCGTAGGCCGGCCCCTGGACGCGGGCGATGGTCGGCTTGGGGCACTGCGCCAGGCGGCGCAGCATTCCCGCCAGGGCACGCGAGTCACGCAGGTTCTCGTCTTCGCCGTAGCCGGCGGCGCGCTTCATCCAGTTGAGGTCGGCGCCGGCGCAGAAGCTCTTGCCCGTGCTCGAAATCACCATAACACGCACGGACGGATCGTCGGACATGCGATCGATGGCATCCGAGAGCTCGGCGATCAGCGCATCGTCGAAGGCATTGTGGCGCTCGGGCCGGTTGAGGGTGATGATGCCGACGCCGAGGTCGACTTCGGTAACGATGTTGTTGTACATGGTCGCTCCGGATTACATTCTGAACACGCCAAACTTCGTCGGCAGGATGGGGGCATTCAAAGAGGCTGAAATTCCCAGGCCCAGCGTGCGCCGGGTCTGCACCGGATCGACGATGCCGTCGTCCCACAGCCGCGCGGTGGCGTAATAGGGATGGCCCTGGGTTTCGTACTGGGCTCGGATCGGCGCCTTGAAGGCCTCCTCGTCTTCCTTGGGCCAGGTCTTGCCGGCGGCTTCCATGCCGTCGCGCTTGATGGTCGACAGCACCGAGGCCGCCTGCTCGCCGCCCATCACCGAGACCCGCGCATTGGGCCAGATCCACAGTAGGCGCGGGCTGTAGGCGCGGCCGCACATGCCGTAGTTGCCGGCGCCGAAGCTGCCGCCGATGATCATGGTGAACTTCGGCACCTGGGCTGTCGCCACTGCCGTCACCATTTTCGCGCCGTCCTTGGCGATGCCGCCGTTCTCGTACTTGCGGCCAACCATGAAGCCCGTGATGTTCTGCATGAACAGGAGCGGGATGCCGCGCTGGGCACAAAGCTCGATGAAGTGCGCGCCCTTTTGCGCCGACTCGCCGAAGAGGATGCCGTTGTTGGCGACGATGCCGATCGGATAGCCGTGGATGCGCGCGAAGCCGGTGACCAGCGTGGTGCCGTAGCGCGACTTGAACTCGTCGAGGCGCGAGCCGTCGACCACGCGGGCGATCACTTCGCGCACGTCGTAAGGCTTGCGCGGATCGGCGGGGATCACACCCATCAGCTCGGCGGGATCGTAGAGCGGGTCTTCCGGCGTCGCCAGATCCAGCGACATCGGCTTCTTCCAGTTCAGGTTGCCAACCACGCGGCGCGCGATCGACAGCGCGTGGTGGTCGCTTTCTGCAAGGTGGTCGCAAACACCGGAAATGCGCGTATGCACGTCGCCGCCACCGAGATCTTCGGCGCTCACCACTTCGCCGGTTGCGGCCTTCACCAGCGGCGGGCCGCCGAGGAAGATGGTGCCCTGGTTCTTGACGATGATCGATTCGTCGGACATAGCCGGCATATAGGCGCCGCCCGCCGTGCAGGAACCCATGACCACGCCGATCTGCGGAATGCCGGCGGCGCTCATGTTGGCCTGGTTGTAGAAGATGCGGCCGAAGTGGTCGCGATCGGGAAAGACCTCGTCCTGGGTCGGCAGGTTGGCGCCGCCGGAATCGACCAGGTAGATACAGGGCAGGCGGTTCTGCGCCGCGATCTCTTGCGCGCGCAGATGCTTCTTGACGGTGATCGGGAAGTAGGAGCCGCCCTTCACCGTGGCATCGTTGGCGACGATCATGCATTCGACGCCCTGCACGCGGCCGATGCCGGTGACCACGCCGCCTGAATTGACCTCGTTGTTGAACAATCCCCAGCCGGCCATGGCCGAGAGTTCGAGAAAGGGCGCGCCCGGATCAAGCAGGCCGTTGATGCGCTCGCGCGGCAGCAGTTTGCCGCGGGCAATGTGCTTCTTGCGGTGCTCTTCGGGGCCACCCTTCGAAACCAGCGCTGTCTTCTCGCGCAGGTCGTCGACCAGGGCCTGCATGGCAGCGACATTGGCGCGGTAGTCGTCGGCGCGCGTGTTGAGTTTGGACTTGATGATGGACACTAGAATCCCCCGGTTTGTAGCCACTTGTCGATTTGCGGCAGACGGTCGGCGCCCCAGAAGGGCTCGCCATCGACCATGAAATACGGTGCGCCGAACATGCCCTGCGCGATTGCTGCGTCGGTTTCGTTCTTCACCCTGTCCTTGATTTCCTGGGTGGCGATCGCCGTCTCGCAGGCGCCGACTTCCAGGCCCTGGCTACGCACAATGTCGAGCACCACCGTCGTATCGCTGATGTCACGTCCCCCGGTCCAGTAGGCGCGAAACACGGCGCGGGCAAATTCGCGCGCCCTGGCGCAATCCCGTCCATGCAGCCAGTAATAGGCGCGCGCTGCCGAAAGCGAGGACACGGGAAACTTCGGCGGAAATGTGTAGGGTATGCCCATGAAGCGCGCCGAGCGATCGAAGTCGCGCTTGCTGTAGTCGCCCTTGAGCGGGATCGTCACCAGCAGCGGCATGCCCGAGGCCTTGAAGGCCGCGCCGAGCATGACCGGCCGCCACTGCACCCGGCGATCGTACTTCGCGGCGAGTTCATCGATGCGTTCGCTCGCCAGATAGGAATAGGGCGAGGTGAAGTCGAAGTAGAAAACGATGGGGGCTTTGTCGGTCACCGGGTTTCTCCGCTGGAAAGTTCAATGCACCTTCAGCGCGCAGCCGAACTCGTGCGCCACCTGCTGCAGGGCCTTGTCCATGGTCCATAGTTGCAAACGATTGATCAGTGCGGCGGCGAGCAAATGGCTATCGACATAGCCGAGCCCGCGACCCGCCAGGCGGCGCTCGGCGACCAGGTGCATCACTTCCTCGTGGCTGGCGACGTGGCAATGGTGCAGTGCTTGCAGGGCGACCAGCTTCTCGCCACGCAAGCCGCCAAGGCACAGCTCGCCAAGGACATGGTCGTGCGCAACGATTTCACCGGCGGCAAGCAGGTGGCTCATCCGCGAATTGCCGCGACGCAGATGCTCAACCCAGGCGGAGGTGTCGGCAAGCACTTTCACCGGACTTTCAGCCTTTCCTCGCCTTGCGGCGACCAGTCCCCGCGGCATATGCCGCAGGCGCGGGCTCGGCAGCGCCGAGCGCAGCGGCGCGGCGGCGCGGCGGTAGCGTCAGCGCGGGTTCGCTGCCGCCAAGCAGCGCCAGGCGCTGCGAGGCTATCTGGTGACGCAAGGCCAGCAGGGCCTCGCGCAGCAGCTGCGAACGATCGCGAATGCCGCTGAGCTTTTCAATGTCGGCAAGCAGCTCGTCGTCCAGGGTCACGGTGGTCCTCATGGCGTACTCCGGGAAGTAGTGGCATGCATCAAATATAGCATCATTTGATGCAGATTACGATGCACCAGCCAATGACCGCCCGATCACCAGGCGCTGGATGTCCGACGCGCCTTCGTAGATCTGGCAGACGCGCACATCGCGGTAGATGCGCTCGACCGGGAAGTCGCTGACGTAACCATAGCCGCCGTGGATCTGGATCGCATCGGAGCAGACCTTCTCGGCCATCTCGGAAGCGAACAGCTTGGCCATCGAGGCTTCCTTGAGGCAGGGCCGGCCGGCGTCGCGCAGGGCCGCCGCGTGATGCACCATTTGCCGCGCGACTTCGATCTGTGTCGCCATGTCGGCCAGGCGGAAGTTCACCGCCTGATGCTCGAAGATCGGCTTGCCGAAGCTCTCGCGTTCATGCGAATAGTGCAGCGCCGCTTCGAAGGCCGCGCGCGCCATGCCCACGGCCTGCGCCGAGATGCCGATGCGGCCGCCTTCGAGGTTGGACAGGGCGATGCGGTAGCCCTGCCCTTCCGCGCCGAGCAGGTTCGCGGCCGGGATGCGGCAATTCTCGAACAGGATCTGCGCCGTATCCGAGGCATGCTGGCCGAGTTTCTCCTCGACGCGGGCCACGATGTATCCAGGCGTGTCGGCCGGCACGATGAAGGCCGAGATGCCCTTCTTGCCGGCACCCGGATCGGTGACGGCGAAGACCACGGCGACTTGCGCGTTCTTGCCGGTGGTGATGAATTGCTTGACCCCGTTGAGTACCCAATGGTCGCCGTCGCGCACGGCTTTTGTGCGGATCGCCGCGGCATCCGAGCCGACATGCGGTT
Source organism: uncultured beta proteobacterium (assembly GCA_903959855.1). Lineage (GTDB taxonomy): Bacteria > Pseudomonadota > Gammaproteobacteria > Burkholderiales > Rhodocyclaceae > Sulfuritalea. The sequence continues at coordinate 2,951 of CAJBYR010000151.1, read as the reverse complement.
CCGTAAGGCAGAAGCAGCCCAGCCATTCGCCGCTGGCCAGCTTCTTGAGGTACTTCTCCTTCTGAGCGTCGCAGCCGAAGGCGTTGATCGGGCCGCAGACCACCGAGTTCTGCACGCTGATGATTGTGGAAACGGCGCCGTCGCCGGCGGCGATCTCTTCGAGCGCCAGGGCCAGCGAAACATAGTCCAGGCCGGCGCCGCCCCATTCTTCCGGCACCACCATGCCGCAGCAGCCGAGCTCGCCCAGCGCGCGCAGTTCCTCGCGCGGGAAGTGGGACGTCTTGTCCCACCCGGCAGCCTTGGGCGCCAGCTGCTCGCGCGCGAAATCGCGCAGCATGTCGCGGATCTGTTCCTGTTCGGGACTCAATACCATCTCAGTAATCCTTGTATGACTTGCTGCCGGGAATCGGCTCGCCGGAATCGCGCAGGCGCACGGCCTCCTTGTAACCCTTCTCCTCGGCGTAGTGCTTGAACCACTGGCCTTCGGGCGAGTGGCGTGTGATGCCGTCGAACAGCGTGGCGATCATCTGGGTGTTGGCCAGGCCCATGTTGTCGTAGGCCTGGTTGATCATCAGCTTTTGCATCATGAGCTGGTTCTTCGGCACGCCGGCCATGCGGTTCGCCAGCTTCATCACTGCGTCTTCGAGTTCAGCCTCGGGCACCGCGTCGATCACCAGGCCCCACTCCTTCGCCGTCCTGCCGTCGATGGTGTCGCCGGTCAAGAGCATGCGCTTGGCCTTCTCGGCACCGAGGCGATAGACCCACATCGCCGTGGTCGGGCAGCCCCAGACGCGCGCCGGCATGTAGCCGATCTTGGCATCCTCGGCCATCACCACCAGGTCGCAACACAGCGCGATGTCGCTGCCGCCGGCGACGGCAAAGCCCTGCACTTTGCAGATGGTCGGCTTGTGGCTGCGCCAGAGGCTGAAGAAGTCATCGGTAAAACCCTTCATGGCGCGGTAATCAACCATCGGGTCCCAGGGCATGGACTGGGTGCAGGGCGTATCGGCGTCGACCTCAGCGAAATCCTGGAGGTCGTAGCCGGAACAGAAGGCACGCCCGGCGCCCTGCAGGATGATGACGTGGATCTCGTCGTCGGCATTGGCACGATCGACGGCGATCCGGATCTCGCGTGGCATCGCCGGCACGATGGCGTTGAGCCGCTCGGGCCGGTTGAGCGTGATACGCGCAATGCGCCCCTCGGTGCTGTAGGTGAGGGTCTGCAGGGTCATGGCGAATTTAACGTGAAATGCATCGCCGATCGCGACTTGTCGGGTCCGAGCGCAGCGAGCCGATTAGTAGCCTCCCCGTGAGGGGAGGACGGGAGGGGCGGGCCCAATTGCCAGCTTGAGGCCCTACGAGGGCACGGTAATTCACGATGCGGGGTGGTTCATCGAAGTCATGAGCGTTAGATCAGCTCGATGCCGACCGCAGTGGCCTCGCCGCCGCCGATGCACAGGCTGGCGACACCGCGCTTTTTGCCCTGCTTCTTCAGCGCGCCGATCAGGGTGACGATGACGCGGGCGCCGGAAGCGCCGATCGGGTGGCCAAGGGCGCAGGCGCCGCCATGTACGTTGACCTTGTCGTGCGGCAGTTCGAGGTCGTGCATCGCGGCCATGGTGACCACGGCAAAGGCTTCATTGATTTCCCAGAGGTCCACGCTGCCGACGCTCCAGCCGTTCTTCGCCAGCAGCTTCTTCATGGCGCCGACCGGGGCGGTGGTAAACAGGCCCGGTTCCTGCGCGAAGGTCGAGTGGCCGACCACGGTGGCGACCGGCTTGAGCCCCAGCTTCGTCGCGGTCGAGGCACGCATCATCACGAGCGCCGCAGCGCCGTCGGAGATCGACGAGGAGTTGGCTGCCGTGACCGTGCCGTCCTTGCGGAAAGCCGGCTTGAGGCCGGGGATCTTTTCCAGTTGCGCCTTGAAGGGTTGCTCGTCCTTGTCGATGATCGTGTCGCCTTTTCTGCCGGACACGGTGACCGGCGCGATTTCCCAGGCGAAGCTGCCATCGGTGTTGGCCTGCTTGGCACGCGTGGTCGACGCTATGGCGTAGGCGTCCTGCGCCTCGCGGGTGAACTTGTAGCTGCCGGCGCAGTCTTCGGCGAAGGTGCCCATCAGGCGGCCTTTGTCATACGCATCTTCGAGGCCATCGAGGAACATGTGGTCCTTGACCTCGCCATGGCCCAGCCGAAAGCCGGCGCGCGCCTTGGGCAGCAGGTAAGGCGCGTTGCTCATCGACTCCATGCCGCCGGCGACCATCACATCCACGCTGCCGGCGAGCAGCATGTCGTGGGCGTACATCGCCGCGCGCATGCCGGAGCCGCACATTTTGTTCACCGTGGTGCAGCCGGCCGCCAGCGGCAGTCCGGCGCCGAGCGATGCCTGGCGCGCCGGGGCCTGGCCCTGGCCGGCGGGCAACACGCAGCCCATGATGACCTCGTCGACCTGCTCAGGCTTCAATCCCGCACGTTCGACGGCGGCCTTGATGGCGACGCTGCCGAGCTGGGCGCAGGTCAGCGAGGCGAAGTCGCCCATGAAGCCGCCCATGGGCGTGCGGGTGGCGGAAACGATGACGATGGGGTCGGACATGGTGGTTCCTTCAGAGCAAGGTTGAAAGCGCAAGGGCATAGCGGCCGGGAAGCTGGTCGGCGGCGTTGACGGTGATGTCGAGGTCGCGCATCAGGCCGTCCTTGAGGCCGTAGATCCAGCCGTGGATTGTCAGGGGCTGGCCGCGCTGCCAGGCGTCCTGCACGACGTAGGTCTGGCAGACGTTGGCGACCTGTTCCAGCACGTTGAGTTCGCACAGCCGGTCGTGCCGCGCTTCCGGCGGCAGGCTGTCGATTTTCTGCAGGTGTTTGGCGCGCACGTCGCGCACGTGGCGCAGCCAGATGTCCACCAGGCCGACGCGCGCGCCGTCGAGCGCGGCCTTGACGCCGCCGCAACCGTAGTG
>CAJBYR010000150.1 GCA_903959855.1 uncultured beta proteobacterium | reverse complement strand
TCGTGGTCTGCGGTATGGAGTCCCATGTCTGCGTCCTGCAAACCGTCATGGAACTGCTGGCGGGCGGGCGCCAGGTCTTCGTCGTCGAGGAAGCCGTCGGTTCGCGCCGGGATTCGGACAAGGCCCTGGCATTGGCGCGCATGCGTCAGGCCGGAGCCTCCATCGTCAGCCGCGAGATGGTGGCCTTCGAATGGCTGCGCAAGGCGGATTCCGACTTGTTCCGCGAGATCAGCCGCAACTTCCTTCGCTGAATTTAGAGCGGGGCGACTACTCCCGGCCGGCAAACTACGTTATTATTAAAACGTTTGTTTGAAACGGCCGTTCGCAACATGGCGGCCGTAGGTAGCCAATAAGATTAAGGAGGACCTCATGGGTCAATACAACGCGCCCTTGCGCGACATGCACTTCGTTTTGCACGAACTGCTCGATGTCTCCAGCGAACTCAAGGCCCTCCCGGCCCATGCCGAGGTCGATACCGACACCATCAATCAGATCCTCGAAGAGGGCGCCAAGTTCAGCTCCAAGGTGCTGTTTCCGCTGAATGCGGTCGGTGACCGCGAAGGCTGCCAACTGGACACGGAAACCCACGCCGTCACCACGCCGACCGGCTTCAAGGAGGCCTACCGGCAGTTTGTCGAAGCCGGCTGGCCCTCGCTAACCTGCGATCCCGATTTTGGCGGACAGGGCCTGCCGATCGTGGTCTACAACTCGCTGTCGGAGATGTTGAACTCGTCGAACCAGGCTTGGTATATGTATCCGGGCCTGTCGCACGGCGCTTACGAGTGTCTGCACGAGCACGGCACGCCGGAGCAGAAGGCGCTCTATCTGCCCAAGCTCGTGTCCGGGCAATGGACCGGCACCATGTGCCTGACCGAGCCGCATTGCGGCACCGACCTCGGCCTGCTCCGGTCCAGGGCCGTGCCCCAGGCCGACGGCAGTTACAAGATCACCGGCGGCAAGATCTTCATTTCCGCCGGCGAGCACGACATGGCGGAAAACATCATCCATCTGGTGCTGGCCCGCCTGCCCGACGCACCGGTTGGCACCAAGGGCATATCGCTGTTCGTGGTGCCGAAGTTCATCCCCAATGTCGACGGCAGTCTCGGCGCGCGCAATGCGATCACCTGCGGCGCGCTGGAGGACAAGATGGGCATCCACGGCAGTTCGACCTGCCAGATGAACCTCGACGAGGCCACCGGTTGGATCATCGGCCAGCCGCACAAGGGCCTCAATGCCATGTTCGTGATGATGAACGCGGCGCGCCTCGGTGTCGGCATGCAGGGGCTGGGGCTCACGGAAGTGGCCTACCAGAACGCCGTGGTATATGCCAGGGAACGTTTGCAGATGCGCAGTCTGTCGGGACCGAAAGCGCCTGACCAGCCGGCGGACCCGATCATCGTCCACCCGGATGTGCGGCGCATGCTGCTTACCGCACGGGCCTATGCCGAGGGCGGGCGTGCATTTTCGTCCTTCATTGCGCTGATGATCGATCGGGAGCTCAATCATCCCGATGAATCGGTACGCAAGGATGCGGCCGACCTGGTTACGCTGCTGACGCCGATCGTCAAGGCCTTCATGACCGACAACGGCTGGATCGCCGCCTCCGAAACCATGCAGGTGCATGGCGGCTCCGGCTTCATCACCGGCACCGGTGTCGAGCAATACGTGCGCGACGCCCGCATCAACATGATCTACGAGGGCACCAACACGATTCAGTCGCTCGACCTGCTGGGCCGCAAGATCCTGATGGACAACGGCGCCAAGCTGAAGAAGTTCGGCGCGTTGGTACAGGCCTTCGTCGAGGAGAATGGTACCGACGAGGCGATGAACGAATTTGTCACGCCGTTGGCCGATCTGGGCGACAAGGTCACCAAGCTGACCATGGAAATCGGCATGAAGGCGATGCAGAATCAGGACGAAGTCGGCGCCGCCGCCGTGCCCTACCTGCGCGTGGTCGGCCATCTGGTTTACAGTTACTTCTTTGCGCGCATGGCCAAGATCGCGCTGGAGAAGCAGGACTCGGGCGATACCTTCTACAAGGCCAAGCTCGCCACCGCCCGTTTTTACTTCGCCCGCCTGCTGCCTGAAACCGCCATGCTGATTCGCCAGGCGCGTTCCGGCGCCAAGCCGCTGCTCGATCTCGAAGCCGAACTGTTCTAACAAGGAAAATCATGAGCAATTTCATCGTCAGGAAAGTCGCCGTTCTCGGCGCCGGCGTCATGGGCGCGCAGATCGCCGCCCACTGTGTCAATGCGAAGGTCCCGGTGGTGCTGTTCGACCTGCCGGCCAAGGAAGGTCCCAAGAACGGCATCGTGCTGAAGGCCATCGAAGGCCTCAAGAAGCTAAGCCCGGCGCCGCTGGGCAACAAGGACGATGCGGCTTGCATCGAGGTCGCCAACTACGACGACAACCTCGAACTGCTTAAGGGCTGCGACCTTATCATCGAAGCCATCGCCGAGCGCATGGACTGGAAGCACGACCTGTACAAGAAGGTCGCACCCTGCATCGCACCGAACGCGATCTTCGCTTCCAATACCTCGGGGCTGTCGATCACGTCGCTGTCCGAAGGTTTCTCTGACGAGTTGAAGGCGCGCTTCTGCGGCGTGCATTTCTTCAACCCGCCGCGCTACATGCACCTGGTCGAACTGATCCCTACCGCCGCGACCAGGCCCGAAATCCTCGACCAGCTCGAAGGCTTCCTCGTTACTACGCTGGGCAAGGGCGTGGTGCGGGCCAAGGACACACCCAATTTCATCGCCAACCGTGTCGGCGTGTTCAGCATGATGGCGACCATCCACGAGGCGGAGAAATTCGGTCTGTCCTGCGACGTGGTCGATGACCTCACCGGCGCCAAGCTCGGTCGCGCCAAGTCCGGCACCTTCCGTACCGCCGACGTGGTGGGCCTCGACACCATGGGCCACGTCATCAAGACCATGCAGGACACGCTGCCCGACGATCCCTTCGCCGCCATCTACAAGACGCCTGAAGTCCTGACCAGGTTGGTCACGGCCGGTGCGCTCGGGCAGAAGACCGGCGCCGGTTTCTACAAGAAAGTCGGCAAGGAAGTGCAGCGCCTCGATTTCGCCACGGGCCAGTATGTCGCCGGCGGCGGCAAGGCCGACGACCTGGTCGGCCGCATCCTCAAGGAAAAGGATCCGGCCAAGCGCATGAAGGCCCTGCGCGAGTCGACCAACCCGCAGGCGCAATTCCTCTGGGCGATTTTCCGCGACGCCTTCCACTACATTGCCGTGCATCTGGAAGCCGTTGCCGACAACGCGCGCGATATCGACTTCGCCATGCGCTGGGGTTTCGGCCAGAAGCTCGGACCCTTCGAGACCTGGCAGGCCGCCGGCTGGCAGCAGGTCGCCGGCTGGGTCAAGGAAGACATCGATGCCGGCAAGGCGCTGTGCGCCGCACCGCTGCCGGCCTGGGTGTTCGACGGCCGCACGGGTGTTCACGCCGCCGACGGCTCCTGGTCGCCCGCGCGCAAGGCCAATGTGCCGCGTTCCACATTGGCGGTCTATGCCCGGCAGCCCTTCCGCGCACCGGTTCTGGGCGAGGGCGCGGCGGGTGGCGCCACTGCCGGCACCACGGTGTTCGAGGACGACTCGGTGCGTATCTGGCATCAGGGTGACGAGGTGCTGGTCTTCTCGATCAAGACCAAGATGCACGCCATCGGCGCCGGCGTCATCGCCGGACTGTCGAAGGCCATTGCCGAGGCCGAAGCCAACTACAAGGGCATGGTGATCTGGGGCGCCGATGCCGCCGAGGGCGGTGCCTTCTCCGCCGGTGCCGACCTGCAGGCCATGTTGCCGCTGTTCATGTCGGGCGGCGTCAAGGCCATCGAGCCAGAAGTCGCCAAGCTGCAGGCCTGCTTCCAGGCCATGAAGTATGCCAACGTGCCGGTGGTCGCCGCAGTGGCCGGCCTAGCACTGGGTGGCGGCTGCGAACTGGCGCTGCACGCCGCGAAGCGCGTGGCCTCGATCGAGTCCTACATCGGTCTGGTTGAAGTCGGCGTCGGCCTGATACCGGCCGGCGGTGGCTTGAAGGAAGCTGCGCTGCGCGCGGCGGCCGATGCCAAGGGCAACGACCTGCTGCAGTTCCTCAAGGTCTACTTCACCAACGCCGCCATGGCTTCGGTGTCAAAGTCGGCGCTGGAGGCACGGCAGATGGGCTACCTCAAGCCCGACGACGTGATCGTCTTCAACCCTTACGAGTTGCTGCACGTGGCCAAGGTCGAAGCGCGCGCGATGTTCGACGCCGGCTACCGTCCGCCGCTGCAGAAGCTGGTCCCGGTTGCGGGGCGCTATGCCATCGGCACGATCATGATGCAACTGGTCAATATGCGCGACGGCGGCTTCATCTCGGCCCATGATTTCAAGCTGGGGCAGATGATCGCCAGCATTGTGTCTGGCGGCGACGTCGATCCGGGCAGCCTGGTCAGCGAGCAGTGGCTGCTCGACCTGGAGCGCAAGGCTTTCATGGAACTGCTGAACCATCCCACGACCCAGGAGCGAATCCTGGGCATGATGCAGAC
>CAJBYR010000149.1 GCA_903959855.1 uncultured beta proteobacterium | reverse complement strand
TTTCGCCTCACCACCAAATTTCGCCGACAGCACCGTCGTGATCGCCGCCGTCAACGTCGTCTTCCCGTGGTCAACGTGACCAATCGTCCCCACGTTCACGTGAGGCTTCGTACGCTCAAACTTGCCTTTTGCCATGATCTTTACCCCAACAAAAATGCACTAGAAAATGGTGCCCTTGGCGTGGATCGAACACGCGACCTCTCCCTTACCAAGGGAGTGCTCTACCACTGAGCTACAAGGGCTGAAACACTGCATAAAACAACCGCAAAATCTGGAGCGGCGAGAGGGAATCGAACCCTCGTCATTAGCTTGGAAGGCTAAGGTTCTACCATTAAACTACCGCCGCCCGCCCGACTCCGCCTACCGCTTAACTCTATGATTCCAATAGCTGCTGGTGGAGGGGGAAGGATTCGAACCTTCGAAGGCAGAGCCGTCAGATTTACAGTCTGATCCCTTTGACCGCTCGGGAACCCCTCCAGCTGAACCCGTGATTATCTCGAAATTCAGTCACTGCGTCAACGAATAAAGTCGATTGATTTCAGCGGACAATTGTTTCCTGGCGCCACATTGTGTTGCAGCGCAATAGCAAGCTACTGATTCGACAGGCGTGAAGCACCGTCGGGCGGGTGTTTGGCGGAGCGTAGAATCATGCAATCCAAGCGCCGGAGAAGATATATGAATGCCCCAAGCGACCGCCCCCCCCTACACCCGGACTTGGCGGAAGCACTCGCCTCCCGCTTCGGTTCGCGATTCTCGACCTCGGCCGCTGTACGCCTGCATCACGGCAAGGATGAGTCCTCCTATCCACCGATGCCGCCGGATGCCGTAGTCTTTGCCGAATCAACGGATGAAGTCGCCGCAGCCGTAGCGCTATGCCACCGCTTCCGCACGCCGGCGATAGCGTTCGGCACCGGGACGTCCCTCGAAGGGCACCTTCTGGCGGTTCAAGGCGGGGTTTGCATCGACTTGTCGGCCATGAATGCGCTCGTGGCCGTGCGCGCTGAAGACCTCGACGCAACGGTACAGTGCGGGGTCACGCGCAAGGCGCTCAACGCCGCGCTGAATGGTACGGGGCTCTTTTTCCCCATCGACCCCGGCGCCGACGCCAGCCTCGGCGGCATGGCGGCGACCCGCGCCTCGGGCACCAATGCCGTGCGCTACGGCACCATGCGTGAAAACGTTCTGGGCATGACCGTCGTGCTGCCCGACGGCCGAATTCTCAAGACCGGCGGCCGGGCGCGCAAGTCCGCCGCGGGCTACGACCTGACGCGCCTGATGATCGGCTCCGAGGGCACGCTGGGCATCATCACCGAACTCACGGTCCGCCTCTACCCGCTGCCGGAGGCGATCTCCAGTGCGGTGTGCACCTTCCCAACACTCGCCGCAGCCGTGCGGACGGTAATCCAGACCATACAGCTCGGCATTCCGGTGGCGCGCATCGAACTGCTGGACGCGCTGGCGATCAAGGCCATCAACCGCCACAGCAAGACCAGCCTGCGTGAGGCGCCGACACTGTTCTTCGAGTTCCACGGCTCACCCACAGGGGTCAAGGAACAGGCCGAAACCGTTCAGGAAGCGGCCACCGAGCACGGCGGTCAGGACTTCGAATGGGCCACCCGTCCTGAAGACCGCAGTCGCCTGTGGCAGGCACGCCATGACGCCTATTACGCCGGCATCGGCCTGAAGCCGGGCTGCCGCGCCCTGACCACCGACGTCTGCGTGCCGATCTCGCGGCTCGCCGATTGCGTCGCCGAAACCTTCGCCGACCTTGACGCCGAGGCTGCCGACCTGCAGGGGCCGCTGGTCGGCCACGTCGGTGACGGCAACTTCCACATCATGCTGCTGACCGATCCGGAAGTACCCGAGGACCTGGCCCGCGCCAAGGGCTTCGCCTCGCGCCTGGCGAAACGCGCGATCCGCATGGACGGCACCTGCACCGGCGAACACGGCATCGGCATCGGCAAACAGCCCTACATGGCCCTGGAACACGGTGACGTCGCCATTGACCTGATGCGCGCCATCAAGCGCGCCATCGATCCGGAGAACATTCTCAATCCCGGCAAGATCCTGCCGCCGCAATGAACGCCCCCCTGCGCAGCATCACCCTCGAAGACAAATACGCCCTCAGCCACGGCCGGGTCTTCCTCACCGGCACCCAGGCCCTGGTGCGCCTGCTCTTCCTGCAGCACCAGCGCGATGCCATCGCGGGCATCGACACCGCCGGTTATGTTTCGGGCTACCGTGGCTCGCCGCTGGGAGGCCTGGACCAGGCCTTGTGGAAAGCCAAGGCGCACCTGGCGAAGAACCAGGTCGTATTCCAGCCCGGCGTCAATGAAGATCTCGCCGCCACCGCGCTGTGGGGCACGCAGCAGGTCGGCCTGTCGCCGGGCGCCAGGCATGCCGGCGTCTTCGGCATGTGGTACGGCAAGGGGCCCGGCGTCGACCGCTGCGGCGACGTCTTCAAGCATGCCAATAGCGCCGGCACGGCCAAATACGGCGGCATACTGGCCGTGGCGGGTGACGACCATGCCGCACGTTCGTCCACCGTGGCGCACCAGTCGGAGCACGCCTTCAAGGCGGCGATGATGCCGGTGCTGGTGCCGGCCGGGGTGCAGGACTATCTCGACCTCGGCCTGCACGGCTGGGCCATGAGCCGCTATTCCGGCTGCTGGGTCGGCTTCAAGGCCGTGGCTGATACCGTCGAGTCCTCGGCCTCGGTCGACGTTTCGCCCGACCGCGTGCGCATCGTGCTGCCAACCGACTATGAACTGCCTGCCGGCGGGCTCAACATCCGCTGGCCCGACGACAGGCTGCTGCAGGAAGCGCGCCTGCTCGACCACAAGCTGTATGCGGCGCTGGCCTATTGTCGTGCCAACCGGCTCAACCAAGTGGTGATCGACTCACCCAACCCACGCCTGGGCATCATCACCACCGGCAAGTCCTACCTCGACGTGCGCCAGGCCTTCGACGACCTCGGCATCGACGATGCGCTCGCTGCCGAGATCGGCATCCGCCTCTACAAGGTCGGCATGGTCTGGCCGCTGGAATCCGACGGCGTGCGCCGCTTCGCGGAAGGCCTCGAGGAAATCCTGGTGGTCGAGGAAAAGCGCCAGCTGATCGAGTACCAGCTGAAGGAAGAGCTCTACAACTGGCGCGAAGACGTTCGGCCACGCGTGATCGGCAAATTCGACGAAAAGGGGGAATGGGCCCTGCCGAACGGCCGCTGGTTACTGCCTGCCTCCGGCGAGCTTTCGCCGGCACAGGTCGCCCGCGTCATCGCCGATCGCATCGGCCGCCATTTCACCTCGCCGCGCATCCGCGACCGCCTGGCCCTGCTCGAAGCCAAGGAGAGCGCCGCATCGCCGGTAATCGCGGTGGCGCGCACGCCTTACTTCTGCCCCGGCTGCCCGCACAACACGTCGACCAAGGTGCCTGAGGGTTCGCGCGCGCTGGCCGGCATCGGCTGCCACTTCATGGCGTTGTGGATGAACCGCAGCACGACGACCTATTCGCACATGGGCGGCGAAGGCGCGGCCTGGATGGGGCAGGCCCCCTTCACCGAACAGCGGCACGTCTTCGTCAATCTCGGCGACGGCACCTACTTCCATTCCGGCATTCTCGCCGTGCGAGCAGCCGTCGCCGCCTTCAATGGCAGCGCCGCAGCGGGCAAGGGCATCACCTACAAGATCCTCTACAACGACGCCGTGGCCATGACCGGCGGCCAGCCGGTCGACGGCAACCTGACCGTGCCGCAGATCGCGGCACAACTGCATGCCGAAGGCGTGCATCATGTCGTCATCGTGACCGACGGCACGCCCAGGTCTTACGGCCCGGCCGATCTTCCGCACGGCGTGCCGCTGCGGCATCGCGACGAAATGGATGCGATCCAGCGCGATATGCGCGAATGCCCCGGGGTGTCTGCCATCATCTATGACCAGACCTGTGCCGCCGAGAAGCGGCGCCGGCGCAAGCGCGGCAGGATGATCGATCCGCCACGCCGCCTGTTCATCAACCAAGCCGTCTGTGAAGGCTGCGGC
>CAJBYR010000148.1 GCA_903959855.1 uncultured beta proteobacterium | reverse complement strand
CGAGGCTTCATCCGGTCTCCTTGAATGGCTCAGTTCAGGCTGAGATTGAGTGCGACGAATATACTCCGCGGCGCACCGGGGGCGAGGAAGCTCTCGCGCGTCCAGTCGTCGGAATTGGTCTGGAAGACACCGGCGGCAGTGAAGGGGTTTTCGGCCAGGGCGCCGGCCGTTGCGTAGCGCCTGTCGAAGGCATTGTTCAGGCGGGCGGAAAGTTCCCAGCGTTGGTCGAGCTTGACCCTTGCCGCAAGGTTCAGCACGGAATAGCCGGCTGCCGTGCCGGCGCCGAGGAATGTGCGCGGACCGCCGCCGAGGATGTCGGAGTAGGTGCCGGACTGGTGCGCGTTGTTTTCGTTGCCACGCAGGTACTGGCTGGAATAGGCGATCAGGTCAGCCGACACGGTCCAGTCGTCGCTGGCACGCCAGTCGGCGCCGAGCTTGAGGCTGTGCAGGGGAATTCCGGGGATGCGATTGCCGGCCTGGACCAGGATTTCGTCGTCCTGACCGCCGCCGGTGCATTCGGCGGTCTGGCCGCGCGTGCTGTTGTTCTCTGCCAACAGGCAGGCGGCCGAGCGATAGGTGGCCTTGACGTAGCCGTAGTCGGCGCGCAGGGAAACGGGGCCGACGTCGGCGGCGGCACCCAGCTCGATCCCGGCGCGCCGCGTGCGGCCGAAATTGGTGAAGTAGCCCTGGCTGGTCGTGGTGCCGACGAACAGGATGTCGTCGCGATTGTCGGCGCGGAACAGGGTCGCATTCCAGCGCAGCCCCCCGGCCTTGCCGCGTGCACCGGCCTCGAAGGTCTGCGTCACCACCTGCGCCAGGTAGGGGTCGGCCTGCATGGCGTTGGGCAGCGAGCAGGGATTGGCCCGGTCGGCGCAACCCAGCTCGATCGGGCTCGGCGCGCGATTGCCCTGGGCCGCATTGGCGAACAGCGAAAATCCTGGCCCGATGGTCCAGTTGGCGCCGAGGGCCGGATTCAGCTTGGTGTAGAGCTGGTCGCCGTCGAGATTGGGTGCGACTGCCCGAATTTGGTCCCGGGTGGTGACGCGGGTCTGGTTCAGGCGTAGCGAAGTCGTGATCGCCAAATCGGTGCGCGGCTTCCAGGTGTCGGTGGCAAACAGGCTCCAACTGCGCGATTTTCCAATCAGGCGATTGTTCAGCACTTCGCCGGCGCCGCCCGAAATCACGCCGCGCGCGCTGTCGAACACCCCCAGTTCGGTGGTCTGCTGGAAGGTCGAGCGGCTGAAATCGCCGGTGATGCCAAATGCCACGTGGTTATTGTCGTCGATCCGCGACCACTGCAGGGCGCCGCCCCAGCCGCGCTGATCAGTGGCCGTGCGATTGCTGGCCGCGGTGTCGGTGTTTAAACCGAGGCCGCCGCCGGCGCCGGCGTCGCCGTCGAGCGCGGTATCGCCTTCGAAGGCGTCGTTGGCATCCCCGTTCAGGGTTCTGACGCGGTTGCTGCGATGGTAGAGCGTGCCGGTGAGGCGCGCCTTGTCGTCCAGCCAGTAGCTGGCGCCGAGGCTCAGCAGGTGCAGCCGGTTGCGCGTGTTGTCGGGCTTGGTGAAGATGGCCTCGCGCCGCGCACGCAGCATCGATTCGGGCAGCAGGCCGTTGCCGATCAGGTCGGTATCGGCATGGGTATAGGCGAGGTCCCATTCCAGCGGGCCGCGCTGCTGTGAAAGTTTGAGGAAAAACTGATCGACCCGCGAAGGAGAAAAGTCGCGCCAGCCGTCCTCACGGAACATCGATGCTGCCGCATACAGTCCCATGTCGCCCTGCTTGCCGCCGAACTCGGCTTCGAGTTCTCTCCGGCCGAAGCTGCCGGCACTGGCTTCGAGCGCGGTACCGGGATTGGCAAAGCCGTCCTTGGTGCGAATCGACAGCGCACCGCCCAGGGTATTGAGTCCGAACAATGGGTTCGAGCCGGGAATCAAGTCGATCGAACCGATCGCCACGCGCGGCACGAGATCCCAATTTACGGAATCGCCGAAGGGTTCGTTGATGCGCACGCCATCCTGATACACCGAGATGCCCTGCGGTGTTCCCAGCAGGGGGCTGGCGCTGAAGCCACGGAAATTGACGTCGGCCTGGTAGGGGTTGCCCTGGATTTCGTTGACATTGATTCCGGATATCCGGTTGCCCAGCAGTTCGGGCAGGGGTTGCCGTTTGCTTTCCTTGAGCGTACGCGCGTCGATCGACTGGAGGTGCCCCGGAACCTCGTCGCGCGGCTGTTCCAGCCCCCTGACGGGTGACAGGCCAACCACCTCGACCGCAGGTGCGCCAATGTCCGCAGCATCCGCGCGCGAGTGAGGCAGCGATCCCGTGATGGCAAGCGTCAGAGCGAATACGGGCAGAGGCAAATTTCTCATCGACATCTTCGGGACTCCGGATCGGCGGTGGGGACAGGCCGGAGTCTGCCGCCGCCCGAATCGCACGCCAAGGGAGTTTTTCCCGAGAACAACCTAAACATGGCTTTCCACCAGAAGTGCGCCCGGCGTCGATCGCGTGTTGGTCAGGCCGCATCCGACAGCGATGCGCAGCAGTTGCATGGCGTTAACGCACCCCAGCTTCTGCCGTATGCTGGTCTGATAGTTGGCCACGGTCTTTCCGCTGACGCACAGCAGCGTCGCAATCTGCGTCAGCCCATGGCCGGCGGCAAGCAGGCGCAGGGTCTCGAACTCGCGTTCGGTCAGGCTGTCGAGGCTCCGCAGATCGGCGCCCCTCGCACTGCCTTGCACCATGCGCGACAGTTCGGCTGGCACGAATCGCTGTCCCGCCGCGATGGCCTGGACCGCCCTCACCATCAGATCCGGTGCGCTGGCCTTGGTCAGATAGCCCAGCGCACCGCCATCCAGTGCCCTGGCCACGAACACGGGATCCTCGTGCATGCTGAACATCAGCACGCGCGCCGACGGCTGGCGCCCGAGTATGCGACGCAATGCTTCCAGCCCACTGATTCCGGGCAGGGTAATGTCCATCACGATCACATCCGGATCGAGCTTGACAAAACACGCATAGGCTTCCTCTCCGCTGCCTGCTTCCGCGATCACACGGATTCCGGCAGTGGCTTCCAGCAAGCGCCGGTAGCCTTCACGCACGACCGCGTGGTCATCGACCAGCAGAACCCGGATCGGTGCCGTCATGCAACGCCCACGGCATCCGCGCCAACGTCGAACGGGACGCTCGCTTCGATGCGAAATCCGCGTGCCGGCTGACTTTCGATCCGGAAAGCACCACCCAGCGCCTCGACCCGTTCGCGCATGCCGAGCAGACCAAGTCCGCTGCGCATCGTGTGCAGTTCTACGCCACGGCCATCGTCCCGCAGCGAAAGGCTCACGACTGCCGATTCCCGGTGAAATGTCAGGGCCAGCGATACATTGTGGGCTTCGGCATGGCGCACGACATTGGTCATGCCTTCTTGCGCGATTCGATAGAGGGCGATGGCACAGGGGTCACCGAGTTTCTCCGGGAGCGTGTCCGCCGTGAAATCGAACTTGATTTCGGGCAGGCGTTGGCGCCATTCGGCCAGGTCGTGTTCGAGCGCCTCCGCCAGGCCCAGCTCATCGAGCGCTACCGGTCGCAGGCGGCCGGTCATGTTGCGCACGACCGAGTACACCTGGTCCGTAAGCCGGATTATCGACAGCGCCGTGGCGTGGATCGTCGAATCGCCGTCAGCGCTTGCATTGCGAATGCAGACCGATTCGACCTTGATTGCATTCAGCGTTTGCCCGAGTTCGTCGTGCAGTTCGTGAGCTATTGCGCGTCTTTCGACTTCCTGGCTTTCCGTGACGCGACGCGAAAGATTGCGCAACTCGATTTGCTTGCCTTCCAGGGCGGCCTCGATATCGCGCCGCTTGTCCAGTTCGCGGAGCATTTCGCGCCAGCGACGCCAGGCAAACCAGGCGAGGCCGAGGCTGAATGCCACGAGTGCCAGCGGCAATTCATCAAGTTGCAGCCGCTCGAAGCGCTGCGCGCCGGTCATCAGCCGTTCGCTGAACTCGGTGCCGGCGCCTATGACGAAGGTCGCGACCGGCAGCAGTGCGACCAGAAGTATGTCGCCGACAGGTTTCGAGGCGGAGTGAGTTGATGGCACGTCGGGGAGGTTTGCGCTGGGCGCATCACGGTTGGGCGTGATTGATCGTGAGCAAATCTTAAGCCCAGAGGCCCCCGATGGCAGCCACCAGCAGCCAAATCATGAAAATCATGATGCCGGCGATTCGGCTGACGGGCTTCGGCGACGCGGCCATTTGCGTGGCGCGCTCACGGCATTCCACGAGGACGGGTGCAGGGATCATGCGCAGCGCGAGGGCCAGCAGCAGCGGCAGCAGGATCAGTTCATCGAGATAGCCGAGCACGGGAATGAAGTCCGGGATCAGGTCGATCGGGCTCAGCGCATACCCCACGATGAAGGCGACCAGCAATCGTGCGGTCCAGGGCGTCGCCGGATGGCGAGCGGCAAAGTAGAGGACCAGCGTTTCGGTTTTTAGGCGCCTGGCTTCATGCGCCAGTCGCGCCAGGATGCCGCGCACCCGTCGCCCCGGCGTCCGGCTCAGTGCTGAAGCTTGCGGTACAGGGTGCTGCGACTGATGCCGAGTTCGCGCGCCGCCGCCGACATGTTGCCCTTGCCTCGTGCGAGCGCGTCGCGGATGGCCTGCATGGTCAGGTCATCAAGATTGGTGGTCGCGTTTTCCGTCGACTGCGCATCCTGGCGCACGGGCGTTGGCGCCGGTTCGTCATGCACCACCGGTGGTGCTGCACTCGTCGCGGCGGGTGCAGCGTGTGCGATCGTTGGCGCGGGGGGGGGGGCGTGCCGGGGGAAGCCCAGGCCCTGCTCGACATCCTCGATGAAGTCATCCGGCAGGTGTTCGCGACGGATGGTGGCTTCACCCTCGGCCATGACCACGGCGGTGCGCAGCAGGTTCGACAGTTGCCTGAGGTTGCCCGGCCACGGATGCTTGCGGAACAGGGCCAGAACCTCGGGGTCGAGCGACGGCGGATTGTCACCGCCAAGTTCCCTCAGCAAGGAAGCGACCAGTGCGTCGAGGTCGGTCCGCGCGCGCAGCGGCGGCAGCATCACGGTCAGCCCGTTGAGCCGGAAATACAGGTCCTCGCGGAACAGGCCGCTACTGACGCTGTCGCGGATGCGACGGTGAGTGGCGCAAATTACCGCGATGTTGACCGGATAGGATTTTGAACTGCCCAGCGGCACTACCACGCGCTCCTGGAGGACGCGTAGCAAGCGGGCTTGCAGGGACAGGGGCATGTCGCCGATCTCGTCGAGGAACAGCGTACCGCCATCGGCCTGCAGGATGCGGCCGACGCTTCCCTTGCGCCGCGCACCGGTAAAGGCGCCTTCCTCGTAGCCGAACAGTTCGGATTCGATCAGGCCCTCGGGAATGGCGGCGCAATTCACCGCGACGAAGGCCTTTGCCGCTCGCGGACCGACGCAGTGGATCGCGTTCGCCAACAGCTCCTTGCCGGTGCCGGTTTCGCCCTGGATCAGGATCGGTATGTCGCGGCCAATCACCTTCTTGACTTTAGTGAGTACCGCATTGATCTGCGGATCACCGGTTTGCAGGCGTTCCATCGGGCAGTTGCTGCGGCCCGTCGCGGCCGGTTGCGTGTTGCCTGGCGCGTGCGCCGCGGACGGGGCTGCGGCTTCCTGGCGCTGAAGCGCCAGGCGCGAGTGGCGACGAAGGTGTGACGGGCGGAAATCCGCGCGAGCCTGGACCCGGACGCCAGTGCTCAGGGTCAGGACGATCGAATCCTGCGGGCGTACCAGCAGGTGGTCGAGCAGGCGGCTGATCGGCTGGCCGAACAGGGAATTGAAGTTGGCCCCACGCAACTGCGAGAGGTTTTGTCCGAACTGGAAGCAGGCATTGCGGTTCGCCGAAAGCAGGGTGCCGTCTTCGGAGAATGCGGCCATGCCTTCGCACAAGGTACCCACGAATTCCGGTCGAGCATGGAAGCGCAGGGTCAGCATTTCGTTGAAGGCGGAGGCGAACATGCGATTTTCAATCATCTGCACCGACATGCGCACCAGGGCCATGGTATGCCGGTTGGAACTGCGGTGGTCGCCGGAGACGTCCAGGATGCCGCTCAACTTTCCATGCGGATCGAAAATCGGCGACGCGGAACAGGTCAGGAATCGGTTGGCGGAAAGGAAATGCTGGCTGCCATCGACCGCCACCGGTTCGCCCATGGCGAGCGCCGTGCCGATCGCGTTGGTGCCGCGGTTTGCTTCGGACCATTCGACCCCGGGTGACAGCGCGACCTTTTCCGCCCGTGTCAGAAACTCCGGATCACCGCAACTGTGGAGGATGTAGCCGGCGTTGTTGGCCAGCACCACCACGTTCTGGGTATCGACGATCTGTTCGAACAGTACGTCCATTACCGGCTGGGCATGGGTCAGCAGGTGACGGCTCTTCTCGATCTGCTCGGACAGCAGCACCCGTTCCAGCGGATCGAATTCTGTGGTTCGGTCGTTGTCCAGACCGTAGCCGAGGCAACGCGCCCACGACATTTCAATCGCGGAAGGGAGCAATCCGGTCGGAATTGCCCCTGCGTTGCGTAGCACGTCCTGCGCCTTGGCGGCAGCAGTGAGTGCTCGCGAGCCATTGCTGTTGGCTTGCTTCATCGATGTATCTCCTCGGTCCGGCTGCGTCGTGCGCCAGGCGCCCGCGTAGCTCTCGGTTGCGTTTCCGTTAAACGCACCATATATGGCTTTTGCCCGGTAATGATACATCCGATGTTTCATCTTGCGACAGTCCGTTCTGTTGTCTGGGCAAAACTTGGCAGATTTCATGCCAGTCGCTGTCCGGAGGTTTGCTGCAGGACGATTGTCGAATGATTGTCGCCTTTGGCACGCAATGTGCTCAACCGACGTGATTCATTGTCGGCCAAGTCCCGGCAAGCGCGAGAACGCAAACTTCCGAGGAGGAAAATATCATGCATGCAAGGATTCGAACCGTCACCATGCTCGCCTTGATGGCAGGCTCACTGTTGTCGCCCCTGGCGCACGCCCATGGCGATGTGACGCCGCAAGCGGTGGATGTCACCACCCTGAAGCCGCTGGGGGACCAGAAGCGCGACGAGAATCCCTACCGTGGTGACCCGGAGGCAATCCGCGTCGGTACCTCGGCCTACAACCAGAATTGCGCGCGTTGCCATGGGCTGGAGGCGATCAGCGGCGGTATCGCGCCCGACTTGCGCAAGCTGGACATCGACAAGGAGACCGACATCTATTTCCGCGATTCGGTCTTGCGCGGCAAGGTTCGCAACGGCGCCGTGTACATGCCGCCGTTCGAGGGCATCCTGTCGCAGGAAGCGATCTGGGCGATCCGCTCCTACCTCGATACGCGGCACGAGGTTGCCGCCGCGCCGGCCAATGAAATGGAAGTGCTGGCCAAGAAGTCGAACTGCCTCTCGTGTCACGCGGTCGATACGCGCGGTGTCGGACCGGCCTACCGCGAGGTCGCGACGAAGTACGCGAAAGACAAGAATGCCGAGGCCAAGCTGTTGGCCAAGGTCAAGAAGGGCGGCGCGGGAAACTGGGGCAAGGTACCGATGCCGCCGATGAATGCCGTAGCTGAGTCAGACCTGAAGGCGCTGATCAAGTGGATCATGGCTGGCGCCAAATGACGCCGACGCCCGCCGGCTTGCTATGATCGCCGGCCCGCAGCCTATGAACACGAGGAGTGTCGCACCATGATTCAATCGCCTGTCAAGGCTTCGCGCAGTTTCCTGGGCGGCATCCGCGCGGCGTTTGCCTTCGCCGGCCTCCTGCTGGCATTCATCGCCACACCGCAGGCCCATGCCGAGGAACTCTCGGCGTTAGCCAAGATACGACAGAGCGGAGTGCTCAAGGTGGCGCTCTACAAGAACTTTGCCCCCTTCTCCCATGACGGACGCGGGGTCGATGTCGACCTGGCCCAGGCGCTCGCCGCGAAACTCGGAGTCAAGGTGTCGCCGCTGTGGTTCGAAGCCGACGAGAACATGGAGGACGACCTGCGCAACATGGTCTGGAAAGGCCACTACCTGGGCTATGGCCCGGCGGACGTGATGATGCATGCGCCGATCGATCCGGCCTACATGGCCAAGGTCGATCGGGTCAAGTTCTTCGCCCCCTATCACAGGGAACGTTATGCCGTCGCGCGAAGGCTCGATGTCCTGCCGACGCTGGACAATTTCGAACCCTTTGAAAAGCTCGGCCTTGGCGTCGAGGGCGATACCCTGGCGGCAACGGTGATGCTTTCCGCCGACGGCGGACGCTACCGGAACACGATCAGGACCTACCGCACGGCCGGCGAAGCCGTGGAGGCGCTGAAGAGCGGGGCTGTGGCGGCGGTGATGGCGCAGCAGGGGGAACTCGAAGGCGGTCTCGCGGGCGATGCACGCATGGCGATCGACCTGCCGCCGCACCCGATCCTGCAGAAGCGCCAGTGGGCGCTCGGCCTGGCTGTAAAGAAACAGAGTGATGACCTCGCCCAGGCACTGCAGGCGGCGATTAACGAAATGGTGGCCGATGGCAGCCTGAAGGCCATCATGCAGCGGCATGGTGTGACTCATCGACAGCCCTGATCACAAGACTTGTCGCGCTTTGCGACAGTTGTCGCGTTTTGTGGCGTCGGTTATGCAACGGAAAGCCCGAAAGCAAAATTCCCGCGATATATCGCATGGCATGCGAATTGCAAAAGCATGTCGTCCTGTCGCATCCGTCAGCGGGGTCCGGATTCATTCCAGGAAAACTCGAATCAAACAGGAGGTTGAAAATGCAAAAATCGTTGCACATCGACGCTAACAAATGCACTGGCTGTCTGCAGTGCGAGATGGCGTGCTCATTCGAGAACCACGGGGTATTCAACATCTCCAAATCACGGATCAAGGTTTTCAACTTCGAACACGCCGGACGCAAGGTGCCCTATACCTGTACGCAGTGCGCCGAAGCCTGGTGCCTGAACGCCTGCCCGGTCGACGCCATCCGCATCGATGCCGGCACCGGTGCCAAGGTCGTGCAT